>CAMEJM010000003.1 GCA_945920215.1 uncultured bacterium | reverse complement strand
TCTAACATAACTTTTTTCTCATCTTTTTTGGTCTCACATCATTTACAAATACACATTTTATGGGAAAGAGATCAACGGTAGACCACTCCGTCGTCGCCCAGGATTCTGCGCAGATCCGTCAGCAGACTCTCATCAATTTTTACGGGATATTCCGAAGAGGATAAATACTTCTTTGCGGCTTCATCGTAGATCACAACAGGGGTATTACCGCGCACACATTTCAGCAACCGCAGCAGCTTTCCTGTCAGCGGGGCGTCAAAAGAGGGCACGCGCAGATACAGTTTCTTGGCTCCGGCAGGCGGCGCGCTCTCATAGTCTTCGTCAGAGAGGAGAGGAACCAGCTTATCGACAACGATTTTTGCCGCTTCTCCCTCCCGCACGGAGAGTTCCCCTTCAATATAAACGCCGCACCCGGTCCTGATATAACTCGCATACTGCTCATATTGGCGCGGGAATACTATTGCCTCCATGCCGCCGCTGCGATCTTCCACCGTGATAAACGCCATGTCTGAGCCTTTTTTGGTAGTCTTGGTCTTTGCGTCCGTAACGACGCCGGCAATTGCCGCTTTCTGCTTATCTTGAAATTCTCCGCTACTTTCCCCGTTTTCGTCAAAAGCACAAAGAATCTGTGCAATCGGCGTATGGTTCAAAGACGCAGCGTGTTTGGAATAGTTTTCAAACAGATTGCCGGAGAAGCAGATGCCTGTGATTTCTTTCTCGAAAGCCAAGAGGTCTTTGAGTGGAAATTCCGGCAGGTTCGGATATACGACCCCGCCGAGGGGATGCCCCTCTGCCGGTGTGGCGGCAAAACTGAAGAAATCCATTTGCCCCGTCACGTTTTCATGCGCCCGACGGACAGCACGCGCAATCAACTCCTCATACACCGCAAGCAAGCGGGAGCGGTAAATGCCAAAGGCGTCGAAGCAACCGCATTTGATCATGGATTCGATCTGCCGACGGTTCAGGTCGGAGGTTGCCATACGGTCAATGAAATCTTCAAAAGAGTGGAACTTTCCGTTTTCGCGTTCTTGCAGAAGCGCGTCAATAAACTGCTTTCCGACGTTCTTGATTGCAAGAAAGCCGTATCGGACATACCCGTCGCCTGCGGAAAAACCGAGCAAGCTCTCATTGACGTCCGGCGGCAGAACTTTCACGCCGAATGCTGCCGGGTCACAGGGGGTCCCGCAGGACATCAGAGCCGCCAGAAAGGCAGCGGGATAATGGCACTTCAGATATGCCGTGCGGTAAGATATGACCGCGTATGCAGTCGCATGGCTTTTATTGAACGCATAACTGGCGAAGCTCTCCATGTCCTCAAAAATCTTTTCCGCGATTCCGTCGGAGATACCGCGCGCGGCGCACCCTTCTATAAACGCCGTGCGCTCCGCCGCCATCACGTCCGCCTTTTTCTTCGACATGGCACGGCGCACTAGATCCGCGCGCGCAAATGAATATCCGGCAAGTGCGCGGAATATCTGCATGACCTGTTCCTGATACACGATGCACCCGTAGGTGCTGTCCAAAATCTCCGCCAGCTCGGGCGTATCGTACCGGATGGGTTCTTTTCCGTGCTTACGTGCGATAAAGGTATTGATGGAATCCATGGGGCCGGGACGGTAGAGGGCGATGGTCGCAATGATGTCATCAAAGCAGTTTGGCTTCATTTCGGTCAGCACCCGACGGATGCCGGCGGATTCAAGCTGAAATACCCCGTCCGTGCGGCCGGCTGAAATCATCCGATAGGTCGCAGCGTCGTCAAACGGCAGACACAGCAGGTCAAAATCGGGATTTTCCCGGACTATCTGCTCGACCGCCTTTTCCATAACCGTCAGGTAGCGGAGCCCGAGAAAATCAAATTTGACAAGTCCGAGTGCCGCCACCGTGTCCATATCGAACTCCGTCACCGTCATATCGCCGTTGACGGCAAGGGGAACATAATGTGAAACGGGTTCCTCCGTTATCACCACGCCCGCTGCGTGCGTGGAAGCATGGCGCGGCATTCCCTCCACGTCAAGGGAAAAATCAAGCAGGCGACGGACATCCTCGTCATTTTCGTACCGCTCTTTCAAATCGCGGGATTGCAAGGCTTCCCTTAAGGTGCAGTTGTTGGGTATCATCTTGGCGACGGCGTCAACGTCGGCATAGGACATCCCCAGTGCCCGACCTACGTCGCGAACCGCGGCACGCGCCGCCAGTGTTCCGAAAGTGATAATCTGCGCCACGTGATCTTCCCCATATCGTTCTTTGACATAGGCAATTACGCGGTCACGCTTTTCATAACAGAAATCCACGTCGAAGTCGGGCATGGTCTGCCGCTCCGGGTTCAGAAAACGCTCAAACAGCAAATCATAACGAATGCTGTCCACGTCCGTGATCCCCACGCAATAGGCGACGAGACTTCCCGCCCCGCTCCCCCGTCCGGGTCCCACTGCAATCCCGTGCGTCTTGGAATACATGACAAAATCTCGCACGATGAGATAATAGGCATTGAAGCCCATTGTATCGATCACGCCGAGCTCGTAACGGATACGCGCCTCATACTCCTCCCGGCTGTGTTTCTCAAACGTAATCTCGCCATGGCGGATCCGCTTCTCGAATCCCTCCAACGCGTACGCCTCCAGCGTTTCGCGGTGGCTTTTCCCCGCTTCGGCGGGATAGTTCGGCAAATACAGTTTTCCGAAGGTAAAATCAAAGTTGCATCGTTCCGCTATCCGAGTCGTGTTTTCAACCGCACCGGGAAACGCCGCAAACAGACGCTCCATTTCCTCGGTGCTCTTGTAATAGAACTCGTCCGTCTCAAAACCGATCGGTCTTCCCTCCGCAAGCGTGCGGTTTGTTTGAATACACATCAACACCGCCTGGGTTTCGGAATCACGGCGGCGTAGGTAATGCACGTCGTTCGTCGCAACAAGCGGAATCCCTGTTTCCTGTGAGATGGAACGCAGAGCCGACGCTACTCGCTTTTCGTCAGGCAGAAGATGATCCTGCACTTCCAGATAATAATTATCCACGCCGAACAACGCCTGATACTCAAGCGCTACCTTTTTGGCACCCTCATAGTCGCCCGAGAGGATGAGTTGCGGCACCGTACCCGCAAGGCAGGCAGAAAGCGCGATCAGTCCGTCGTGATATTCCCGTAACAGTTCCATATCCACGCGGGGGCGCATATAGAATCCCTCGGTGAAAGAGCGTGAAACCATCTGAATGAGATTATGGTACCCGATTTCGTTTTTTACCAAAAGCACCAGATGGTTGCCGGACATATCGACACGCCCATCCTTGGAAAGCCTCCCACGCGGCGCCACATACACTTCACAACCGATAATGGGCTTGATTCCCTCCTGCTTGCAGGCGCGGTAAAAGTCCACGATGCCATATAAAACACCGTGGTCTGTAATCGCAACAGCGCTGTGTCCCTGCGCCTTCGCCGCTTTTGGGATTTCCGCTATGCGGCAGGCGCCGTCCAGTAAGCTGTATTCACTGTGCAAATGCAGGTGAACAAAGTCTCCCATATCCGTTCCTTTACAAATCTGTTTTCTGCGCAATTTCCATAATTTTCTGCAAACGGTGGTTCAGCCCTGATTTTGAAATGGGCGGGACAGCCACACCAACCAGCTGAGAAAGCGAATAGTTATCGTACATGAGCCGCAGTTCGGCTGTGGCTTTCAGCTCCTCCGGTAAAAGAGACAGCTTGTTCTGCTCTTTCATACGACGAATCAGGCGCACCTGCTCCGCCGTGGATTCCACACTGCGACCGATGTTGTGAATGGTGCAGTTGCTTTGCCTGTTCGCCAGATTGTTCAAGTCTTTTTTCAGGTACTCGTTTTGCAGTTGAAAATAAGCGTCCATCATATCCATGCGGCCGAAGAAGTCGGAAACTGCGTCGGCGGAGCGGTAATACAGCAGTTCTCTCTCCCCGCGTAGTGTCTGATGAGGCGGCAATCCGAGCGAGGACAAATAAGCGGCGAGCGGTACCGCACGGTAAGACGGCGTGAGGTCGAGGCGAAATTCTTTATTCGGGTCTGACGGATGCGCGCAGGCGAGAAATACGCCGCGCAGGAAATGCGTTTGGCACTCATCGCATCTATGAAAAAGCGGTAAATCTGTACCGCAATCAGAAAGTTTCTGCACAAATTTCAAGGCAGATGGGGCATGAAATAAAACTGTAACAGCACCTCCGCCGCCACGACGGCTCTCGATATGCGGTTCTGTGTGATAAACCGCTGCGACCAATTCCGTAAAGTACGAAACTGTTTCTTTACCGGAGAGTAAGGCACAGATTTCTTGTCCGCGCAGTGACGCGGTGACATACAAAAAACCGTTGATAAGCGCCTTGCGACAGCAGGGTTTCTGAGGCGGCTGCTGTATCAGTGCCTGCTTCATTTGCTTCGCGTACGACATACCGCCCCTCCTTTCACTCATTCCATCAACAGTTCGGGCTCTAACAGAATTCCCGATTTCTCGTACACTGTTTTGCGAATCAATTCAATCAGCGCCCGTACATCGGCAGCCGTGGCGCCTCCGCGGTTCACAATGAAACCCGCGTGTTTTTCCGAGACCTGCGCACCGCCGATTGAAACGCCGGACAATCCTGCTTCGCTGATCAGTTTTCCCGCGTAGTTTCCGGCAGGGCGACGAAAAACGCTGCCGGCACTGGGTAGATCCATTGGCTGTGAAGCCCCGCGCAATGTCGCTACTCTGTCCATGCGCGACCGCACTAAGTCGGTGCGGGTCACAGCACAGCGCAAGGCAACCTGCAACACCGCATAACGCCCGCTTTGAAATATACTTTGGCGGTAGCCGAAGCCACATTCCTCATAACTTAGACAAACCACCTTGTCGGCTTGTATATCGTATGCCCTGACCGCTGTGAGAATATCGGAAAACTGCGTCCCGAAAGCTCCGGCGTTCATGCTCACGGCACCTCCGACGCTGCCCGGAATACCACGGAGGTTTTCAAGCCCGCCAAGTCCGCGCTCGGCGCAACTTTCCAGCAGACTATCCAGTGAAACACCGCACTCTGCTTCCGCTCGGTGATCGTGAAAATGCAATTTGCAGCAATCTTTCGTAACAATCCACGCGCCGGAAAACGGCTCATCGCGCGCAAGAATATTGCTTCCTCTGCCGACAATGCGATATTCCATTCCCGCTTCCCGCAACGACTTGACCGCACCGCAAAGGGCTTTCTCGGTGCCGGGGTATAGCACATAGGCAATTTCCCCTCCGATTCGGAAACTGGTAAGAGCGGAAGCTGGATAGTGCGTAATCAGACGAACGTCGGGAATGCGGCTGAGGATTTTTTCAAACTGGTTTTCCACGGCAGGCTCCTTCATCATAAACTGTTACAGTTTACGTGGCGCGCCGGGAAATCATGAATCCGCCCTCAGATTTTGCCTCTCTCGCCTCGCATATCAATTGCTGCCTGTCTTTGAGCATCCGTCACATGAATACCGCCGAGTATACGCGACAACTCAAGGATACGACCATCCTCGTCCAAAGAAGTCACCGTCGTGACGGTGCGTCCCTCGCTCTCATGCTTGGCAATCAGAAAATGAACGTCTGCAAGCGAGGCAATCTGTGCCGAATGTGTGACGCAGAAAATCTGTGTGCGGCGCGACAGTTCCAGCAGTTTCATGCCGATTTTGCGAGCGGTTTTGCCGGACACCCCGGCATCGATTTCATCAAAAATCATTGCCGTGGAATTATCTTTTTCGTTTTCAACGCTCTTAAGCGCGAGCATCATGCGGGCGAGTTCTCCGCCTGAGGCAACCTTGGACAAAGAGTGCATTTGCTCCCCGCTGTTCGCGGAAATCAGAAACTCAACGCTGTCAAAGCCGTCCGAGGATAGTATATATTCCCCGTCGGAATCCTTGTTTTCCGCAATCTCCACGCGGAACGACACTTTAGGCATATCCAGAAAAACAAGCGTTTCGACCACACGTTCGGAAAGGGTTTGCGCCGCGGCAACGCGGGTATTGTGGAGCGTAAGCGCCAGCTTGTCCGCCTCGACTTTCGCGGTTTTAACTTTGGCGCGAAGTTCCTCCAAGCGCTCGTCGGCGTTCTGCATATTCTCGAGACGCTGCGCGGCACTTGCACGGTAAGCGAGTATTTCGGCAACCGTACCGCCGTATTTCTTTTTCAACTTTGAAATAGCGTCAAGGCGCAGTTCGATTTTGTTAATGAGCGAAGTGGGATCCCCCTCATCGCTTTCGGAAATATCGTATATCCTGTCCGCAATGTCCTCAATACGGTACAGACAATCACGTATTTCGGCGGCAAGCTTTTCCGCGTCCGGAATCACGTCCCCCAGCGTTTCGATGGCGGCGGCGCTGCGGTCAAGCAACAGTGCGGCATTCCCTTTTTCCGCACCTTTAAGCGCTCGCCATGCAAAATTTGTCTGGCGGTATATGCGCTCGTGGTTCTTGATGCGTTTCTCCTTTTCTTCCAACGCCTCATCTTCGCCGGGCTTGAGTGAAAGCGCGTCAATATCGGCAACCTGATACGCCAGCATTTCTATGGTGCGCAGGCGCTCGGCTTCCCCACGGTTGATTTCATCCATTTCACGTCGCAGACTCTCGTAGGTGTCGAATGCGGCTTTGTAGGCTGAAAGCGCCGTATCAAGCGATGCAAACGTATCCAAAACATGAATATATGTGGTGCTGTCGTAAAGGGCAAGTGTGTCCGTCTGCCCGTGAATATCCACAAGATATTTTGAAATCGCTTTCAGAGAAGCCAGCGTGACAGCGACTCCGTTAACTTTGATTTTTCCGCGGCCGTCGGCATACAGATACCGCTGAACAAGAAGTTTCCCCTCCTCGTCGACCGGTAAATCCATCTCCGCAAGGTTTTTGACCGCCTGTTGAGAAAAGGCGCCGAAAGTGCCCTCTACACAGGCGTATTCCTCTCCCGTACGGATTAGCGTTTTGTCGGCTTTGGCACCGCAGAGCAAGCCGATACTGTCGATCAGAATGGACTTCCCCGCGCCCGTCTCACCGGTCAGAACCTGAAAGCCGGTCGAAAAATCCATTTCGAGTTCCCGTATCAAAGCGACATTCCGAATGTGTAAAGTCAATAACATATTGCAACTTATAACGTGTTCATCATCGTGCGCAGGTTTTCTGCGAGCGTTGTGGCGGAATGCGCGTCGCGGGTGACTGCCATGATCGTATCATCCCCCGCGACACACCCCAGTACATTCTCCAGTTTCATGGAGTCGAAGCAGGCGGCAACCGCTTGCGCCATGCCGGAGTAGGTATGAATTACCACGATGTTCCCGCCTACCTCAACGCGGGTAATGGATTCGGTCAATGCGCTGTTGAATTTGGGAATTGTCGAATCCTGCCGAGATGTGAGCTCGTAGCGATACGATCCGCTGGTGGTCATGCTCTTCACCAGTTTCAGCTCACGGATATCGCGGGAAATGGTTGCCTGTGTTGCTTGGAACCCCTCTGCCTGCAATTTTTCGAGCAACCCCTCCTGCGTATCCACGTCGCAGGTGCTGACGATGCGCAGAATGGCTTCTTGTCTTTTATTCTTCATGGTGTTATCTCCTCGTCATTCTTTGAGTTCTGCCAGTTCCATTTTCCGGCGCAGACTTGTAAAGGTGGGGATTTCCCCGAATGAAATCATACGCAACCGACGATCGGCTCTGCGCACGACTATTTTTTCGTTTTGAGAAAGTTCATAAGCGGTGCGACCGTCTATACTGACGTAAAGAGAATCGTTTTTTGTCGTATTCTCCACCGTGATGACGGCACCCGCGCCGAGCAGCATGGATCTGTTAAAGAAAGAGTGAGGGCATACAGGGGTCACGCAGATAGCCTCAAGCGTTGGGTCAATGACCGGACCGCCTGCAGAAAAGGAATAGGCGGTAGACCCGGAAGGAGTGGCAAGCAGCAACCCGTCCCCGCGGTAATGAATGCGGTTGCCCATGTTGTCGGTCAGAAACATATCCGCTATTCCGTTATGCCCCATGTGAGAAAGCGAAATCTCATTGAGCGCGAAGCGCTCACACACAATGCTCTTCCCATCCTTGGGAAGCAACTCAAGCGAAAGAGTCATTCTGTCCTGAATTTCATACCGCGAGTCAAACAGCCGGTCCAGCGCCGGCAACTCATCTGCCTCCAGCTCCGCAAGATAACCGAGCCTGCCGAGATTGATACCAAGCAGAGGGAGATCATATTGAATGGCGCACACAGACGCGTCAAGAACCGAGCCGTCGCCCCCGATAACAATCACAGCGTCAAAGCCATCCAAAATTTCGGGCGCGGTATCCACGCCGAAATGCGCGGCAATTTCCGCCTGCTTGGCTCCGAACGCCACATATCCCCCGTTTTCCAAAAGGCGCTCTGTCACAAGGCGCGTCACCGCATACTGCGGATCCTTTTTTGCATTGGTCACAAGCAGAAAACGTGTCATGCTTTTGATTGTAACGCACTCCCTTTCTTTCTGAAATACGCGAGATACTCTATATTTCCGTCTCCGCCGCAGATGGGAGACTCCATGGTTCCTTCCACGGTAAAGCCCGCCTGCGTTGCGGCGGAACATACCTTCTCGATCGCTTTTTCCCGCGCGGCGGCACGCCTGACGATTCCGCCTCCGCCAACCTCGGCGCGTCCCACCTCAAACTGCGGTTTGATCAGCGTGACGAGGACTCCTCCGTCTCCGAGGACCTGCGAAAGCGCAGGCAAAATCAAAGTCTGTGAGATAAAGGAGACATCCATGGTTACAAAAGTAATTGGTTCCGGAAAATCTGCCGCCGTGATATACCGTGCGTTGCAGTTTTCAATACTGACAACATCATCTCTGTTCTGCAACACGGGAGACAATTGTCCGCTTCCGTTTTCAAGCGCGTAAACCTTTGCCGCGCCATGCTGTAACAGGCAATCCGTAAATCCGCCGCTTGAAGCGCCCACATCCAGACAAACCTGCCCGGCGGGCGATAAGGAAAAATGTGCAAGCGCTCCTTCCAATTTCAGCCCTCCGCGGCTGACATATCGGCACGCGGAGCGGTCGACGGAGACTTCCGCTCCGTCGTCTATCTGTTCCGCACAGCGGGTACAAACTCTGCCGTTAAGGAGGACGGCACCGGCGCGTATCAGGCGTTGCGCCTCACTGCGGCTGGAGGCGTAACTGTTTTCAGTCAGATATACGTCGAGTCTCATCTCTGACGGGTCAGCAAAGAGTCGGCAAGGTCGCATAGCGCCTTTGTACCGGGAATATCCGCGATTGCCGCTTTTGCGGCGGCTGTCCGCTCCTTTGCTTCGGCTTTGACCTCTTCGGGTTTCAAAAACGAAAGATACGTGTTCTTCCCGTTCCGCGCATCGCTTCCGATGGGTTTTCCGAGTGCTTCCGTGCCATAAACGTCCAACAGGTCGTCAACCATCTGGAAAGTCATTCCCACTTCTTCCGCATAGGTGGCGAAAGCGTCAAATACCTCTCCGTCATAAATATCGGAAGCAATGCACCCCAGCCCGACGGAGGCGCGCATGAGGGCGCTTGTTTTGCCTTTATACAGCTTGCGCAATGTATCAAATGTGATTTCAATATTCTCGGCTTCCAAATCCATGACCTGTCCGCCGATCATTCCATGGCACCCCGCCGTTTCCGACAGCAGACACACTGCCGCCGCCTTTTGCCGGTCTGTCGCGTGCGAGGCGGCAAGCGTATGAAACGCCAAGGTCAAAAGTCCGTCTCCCGCAAGCAACGCCGTCGCTTCGTCAAACATTTTATGGCAGGTCAGCTTCCCGCGCCTGTAATCGTCGTTATCCATGCAAGGCAAATCGTCGTGTATGAGGGAATAGGTATGAATCAGCTCCACCGCAGCGGCGAACCAGAGAGATACCTCGCTGTCCCCTCCGAGTATTTTTGCCGTTTCCTGCACAAGGTAAGGTCGAATGCGTTTCCCTCCGCTGAGCGTACTGTAACGCATGGCTTCCCAGACGCGGCGCGTCCCGTCGGTCGTCTGCGGGAGAAGAGTATCAAGCAACCGATCCACGCGCTCCGCAAAGAGCGCCATTTCATTTTTCTCCGCTGTCATCGGTCATTTCCTCCCCTGTCAGTTTTGTCAGTTTTGTTTCAGCCGCTGTCAGTTTTTCGGTGCAAAGCCTGACCAGCGAAACGGCACGTTCATACGCGGAAAGCAATTCGTCCAGCGTTTCGTTGCCATCCTCCATACGCTTGACTGTTTCTTCAAGCTCCGCAATCGCAGTTTCAAAATTCTGTTCTTTAGCGCTCACTTCAAAACCTCCTTGGTCACTTCCTGCGCACGTGCAATGATAACACCGTCGCGCAGACGGAAATGCAGCAATTGTTCTTTTACAATATCATCGGCGCTGCGGATGCACTCGCCGCTTTCGGTAGTCGGAATGGCATAGCCTCTGTCCAGCACCGCCAACGGACTCAACGCCTGCAATTTTCCTGCAAGCAAGCCGAGCGTGTGCCGGCGCACGGTCATTTCCTGCCGCCCTGCGGCTCTCAGACGGTCTTCCAGTTGTGCAAGGTGCATCAGATACGGGGCAAGCGCCCGTTCCGGGGAACGCATCGCCTGAGATTCTGTCAGACGAGTCAGGCGCAGGCGCGCATATGCCGTCTTTGCCTCAAGCGCCTTGGCGGCGCGTCTCAGAAGCGCGGAAAGCCCGCGTAGAACATCCTGCGTGTCCGGAACCGCAAGTTCCGCCGCAGCAGATGGCGTTGGGGCGCGCAAATCCGCCACGAAATCGCAGATGGTAAAATCGGTTTCGTGCCCTACGGCTGAAATCACGGGTACTTCGCAGGCGGCGATCTCGCGCGCAAGTCCCTCGTCGTTAAAGCACCACAAATCCTCAATCGAACCGCCGCCGCGGCCGATAATGATCAAATCGGGCGGATTGGCGCCAAAATAGCGGATACCGCGTATCAAATCCGCAGGCGCATCGCTCCCCTGCACAAGCGCTGGATACAAAACGACCTCTGCGTACGGGAATCTGCGCCCGAGGATATTCAGCATATCCTGAATAGCGGCGCCGGTGGGAGAGGTCACAATTCCGATTTTTGCGGGATAGGCGGGGATCGGACGCTTCCGCGCCTCGTCGAACAGCCCTTCTTTTGCGAGTTTGGCTTTCAATTGTTCAAAAGCCCGGTACAGATCACCTACGCCGTCCGATTCAAGAGTTTGCACGTACAACTGATATTGTCCCGTGCCGGAATACACCTGCACATATCCGCGCGCAATGAGCTTCATGCCATCCGTTAGCGCGAGTTTCATTTTTGCCGCGGCGCTGCGGAACATCACACACCTCAGAACTCCTCCCTCATCTTTCAGGGAAAAATAGAGGTGTCCGCTCGGATGACGCTTGAAATTGGACAGTTCCCCGCGCACTTTGACACTTGTCAGAATCGGGTCTGCCTGCATCAGCATATTGATGTATTCGTTCAAGGCAGTCACCGTCACGGCACTGTCGCGCTGCAATTCATCCATCTCCCCGACCCCTTTCTTTTTCATTCAAAGATACAGGAAACGCATTCTCACCCGCCAAGTAGGATTGTCAGAAAACCTCGTGTGCGGTCAGGAATGCAATTCCCACCGCATTATCGGCGCTCAGCGCGGGAGGCGCAAAATAGGCGTTGAATTTTTCCTTTAATCTTTGCTGCAAAATGCAACTGGACATCACGCCGCCCGCGAAGACAAGCGGCATGGAACCGTAAGTTTCGATATAACTTTTCGCCATGTGCTCAATGGCAGCGCCGATATAATCAAACACAAACGCCGCGGTAAAAGGGACATCCCGGGTATCCGTATAGAGCTTCATCGCCATATTTTCAAGACCGGAAAGATGCACATAGCAACCGTCGGCGGCAATTTTTCTGTGCGGCGGACGAGTGGCGCATGAAAGTGCCGCGCGCTCCAGAGCCGGTCCCGCCGGGAAACGCATACCGAGCGCGACGCCGATACGGTCGATCACCTGTCCCGCATGCAAGTCCGATGAGCCGCCGACCACCTCGGTGTGAAAGCCGCCTTCCGCAAGGTAGGCTCGCACAAGCTCTGTGGTTCCGCCCGAGATATGAAAGGCGCCGAAAGGTTCGCTCAAAAGATGAAGCGCCCCGGCACCGTAAATGGCAGCCATAATGTGCCCGCACTGATGCGACCAGTGCATCAGGGGGACTCCCGCCGCGGCGGCAGCCGCACCGGCGGCGCTGACCCCCGCAAGAAAGCACGGCATATAGGAGCCGTCATGATTGCGCGGGCGCTCTGACACACCGACTGCGCAAATCTCATAGCCGAGCAGCTTATCGCGCAAATCTTCAAAGGCAAGCGGCAGATTCTTTATGTGCGCGAATACCGCATCCGACTGGCGGATTCCTCTCTCCCCCTCTCCGACGGGAAGAGGATATTTGATATTGGCAATCAAATTGAGTTCTTCGTCAATCACGGCGACGGAGGTCGTGTAGTTGCTGGTATCAACTCCGAGTACGCAGCGTTTCATTTCTCACCGACGGCACGTTCATCGTGCAGAAGCGAGTTCAACACCCCGTTGACAAAGCCGTATGCCTTTTCGTCATCGTATTTTTTGGAGAGTTCAATTGCTTCGTTGAGAGATACGCGCAAAGGCACGTCCTCCATATAGAACATCTCGTATGCGGCAAGACGCAACACCGCCATGGAAACGCGCGAAATACGTTCTTTCTTCCAGTTGAGTGCGTAACTGTCGATAGCGCTGTCAATCAAGCCGAGATTCTTCTCCACCCCGTCCAGCACGCGACGCACATATGCGGAATCTTTCTCTCCGCGCGTCTCGATCGCTTTTTCATAATGGGAAAGGGGTGTTTCCCCGGAATCAAAAGCATATTCAAACAGAATGGCAAAGGCAAGTTCACGTTCTTCTTTTCTCGTCATATCCTCGGCGTCCTTATTAGTGTATATTCATACTAATTATACAATTATTTATGCGCTTGTCAAGTTGATAAGGCGGGATTTACAAATAATATACAGCTTTTCATTGCCTTGCGCTTGCATTTTTACATTCGGTGTGATAATCTAATTAAGACAAATCTGCCGGAGGTTTCCATGAAAGCATTAAAATTGATCCGCAGGGTCTTTGTACGCGGTTGTGCGCTGACCGCTCTGATTACCCTTTTTATGTTTCTGATTGCATCGGTCGGCAGTGACTTGAACGGGATAACCCTCACACAGTATCTTTTGATTTTCGCGTTTTCCATGTTAATTTCCCTGAGCGGAGAAATCTACGCACTGCGTTTTATACACATTCTTCTGCGAATCCTTGTTCAGTATGCCGCACTCCTGATTTCCTTTCTGGTCCTCTTTATCAAAACCGGAAAGATTG
The DNA here is from genome assembly GCA_945920215.1 of uncultured bacterium. Lineage (GTDB taxonomy): Bacteria > Bacillota > Clostridia > Oscillospirales > CAG-272 > UBA1740. Next base: position 116,480 of record CAMEJM010000003.1, on the reverse strand, counting down.
CGGCAAACGCAAACAGTATATTGATTTACATTCTGCTTTTTACTCTCATTTACGCAGTCGTCTGTGGGATTCTGTTCCCGGTTCTGCGCGCCGTCGGCTATTATCAGAAAAACCTGTCTTATCTGCCGCGTGCCGAAAAGCCCAAAGCAGAACAGACTTATACGAACCGCTATTCGTAATATCACGTATTTCACAAACAATCATCGGTTTAACACACAAAAAAGGAGAGGGCTTCCTCTCCTTTTTGCTTTCAGTTTTTACATATCAGGCCGTCATGCTTGCCAGACGGAATACGTCCGCCGACTGCCCGATCACCACTAATACGTCGCCCGCCTCAAAAACATATTCCGCGTCCGGCGCAGGGTTGAGAACCTTATCGTGCTTGATTGCAATAATATTGACATTAAAGTTGCGACGGATATCGGCGTCCTTAATTGTCACCCCCACTAAAGACTCCGGCACGGGAATCTCATAAATGGCATACTTATCGGTCAACTGAATGTAGTCAAAAATATTACTTGCGTTATAGCGCACCGCTAATTTTTCCGCAATATCGCGATCGGGATAAATCACCTCGTTGGCGCCTATTGTATGCAAAAGTTCCGCCTGAATATCCTGCTTTGCCTTGGCAACGATAAACCGCGCGCCGAGTTTTTTGAGCAGCGAGGTAATCACCAAAGAGGACTGAAAGTTGGAACCGATCGTCACAAAACATATATCGAAGCTGTCAACCGAAAGCGAGCGAAGCACCGCTTCGCTTGTGCAATCCCCTATGTGAGAATCCGTAAACTTGTCCGCAAGCTCCTCAATAATGTCTTCGTCCTGGTCAACGATCATGACATCGTTACCGAGCTCCTGCATATTCTTTGCCAACTGGCGACCGAAACGCCCCATGCCGATGACTATGATGGATTTCATGATTTCTCTCCTTTAACCAATCAGGATATTTTCCGTCGGACGCTCTGTCAGAGCGCTTCTGCTCTTCTGTCCGAGAATCATCACAAGCGAAATACCGCCGATTCTGCCTGCGTACATCAGGAATATCAGAATACAACGGGAGAAAGCGCAAAGCGAAGAGGTGATTCCCATGGACAGACCTACCGTACCGATAGCAGAGGTAACCTCAAACAGCACTTGGTTCAGTGGGTAAGGTTCAAACGCGCAGATCAGTATGGTCGCGGTCACAATAACTACCAAATAGATGGTGGCAATTGCAACTGCCCGCTTGATGATATCGTCACCGATGCGTCGCTTGAATACCGTGACGTTTCCTCGGCGAGTCGAAGAGGCAAGTGCGTCCAGCAAAAGCACGGCGGCGGTAGTTGTCTTAATACCGCCGGCAGTGGATCCGGGACAACCGCCGATAAACATCAGCACAACACCCAAAAACACAGAGCTGTCAGACAATCCGGACACGCCGACAATGTCGAAACCGGCGGTGCGGAAAGTCACGGAAAGGAAGAACGAAGAAAGCAAATGCTCCCCGAAGTTCATACCGCTCATGGTCGCATTTCTTTCAAGAATGAAGAAGAAAACGGTACCGGTGCATAGAAGAATGGCTGTGCTGACCAAGGAAATCTTTGTGTGCAGATGATAGCGCTTGAAGTGCGTGCCATTCCGGTATACATCTTCCCAAACCAAAAAGCCGATCCCGCCGATGATGATAAGCGCGCAAAGTGTCAGACATACCAACGGGTCGTCCCTGAATTGGGTCACTGAGGAATACGCACCGTATTTGCCCATCAGGTCAAAGCCGGCATTACAGAACGCGGAAACGCTGTGGAACACCGCGTTCCAGACCCCGCGGAAAAAACCCATACGCGGAATAAAACGAACAGAGAGCAGCAGAGCGCCCGCCCCCTCAAAAATCATGGTACCGTACAGGACCCGCCGTATCAAATGCGTCAAGCCCCCGTGGGTCAGAAACCCTGTTGTCCGCATCAACAAAGTACGTTCATACAGACCGAGACGATGTCGGAGGAGAAGCGAGAAGATCGAGACGATCGTCATAAAGCCAAGACCGCCTGTCTGGATCAGCAGAATAATAACGATCTGTCCGAATACAGACCATTGCATATAGGTATCCGCAACTACAAGACCGGTGACGCAGGTAGCGCTGGTAGATGTAAACAGGCAGGTCAGAAACGGCGCGGAAGCACCGTCGGCTGAGGAAACCGGCAATTTCAGCAGCAAGGCACCGAGCAGTATCAAGCAAAGAAAGCATATCGCAATCAACTGCGTCGATGTAAGCTTGCGTAAAAGCTTTTTCAAGCCTTTCCCTCCTTGTGACAGAATTAAGACAACTCCTATGCGGCGGTGCGCGGCAGAACCGATGCAGTTCCCTCACCCACTTACGCACGTTGCCAATATTATAGTGTCATGTATAAAAAAAGTCAAGTGTCGAAAAAACGCCGTCAAAAGCAAAAGGGGCGCAAGTCGTACGCCCCTTTCCGAAAATTAGATCACTCGTCTGCAAAACCCGTATTTCAACGCAATTTGAACTGATACGGCAAACCGTCTACATAACGCGGAGTATCCTCTCCCTGAATAAGAGGAAGCAGATAGCGCAGGCATTCCTCCGTCACGCCGTTGCCCGCTTCGTTGACGAAAGTCTCAGGCAAAGTGCGGACACGGTTGGCAACCGCATTGACATCCGAGTGCCCGATGGTTATACCGTATTCCGCGCCATCATTGCGAAGAATGGTAACAACGCAGCCGGTGCCTCCCTCAAGCGCCGTTTGCACAGCTCCCTGTCCGACCCGTACAGATTCAGCCAAGTCGGTAGCGGATGCCAAATGCCCGGCACAGCGCTGCGGCAGACTCAGCTCGATCGCGCGCACCTTGCATCCGATATGCTCCCGCACCAGTTGCTCCAGCACCTTACCGGTTCCTGCAAGATATTTGTGACCAAAGACGTCTGTTGTGCCGGATTGCCCAAGAGAACCTACGTATTCGCCTGCCGCGTTTCGCACCCCCTCCGAAACGGTCACCACCACATTGGGGTGGCGGGCGAGCGCCGCTTTCACATCAGAGAGAAAAGCGTCAACGTCAAACACTCTCTCAGGCACATAGACAAGATCGGGACCTTCGCCGAATACCAAAGACGGTAGTGCGGAAGCCGCCGTGAGCCAGCCGGCGTCACGGCCCATCACTTCCACGACGGTCACGGCAGGAACGGTATAAACGCTGCAATCCCGAATGATTTCTTCCACAGTTGTCGCAATATATTTTGCGGCAGAACCAAACCCGGGAGTATGATCGGTGCCGTCAAGATCATTATCAATGGTTTTCGGAACTCCCACAAGGCAGATTTCATAATCACGTTCAGCCGAAGCGCGACTGAGCTTTGCGACGGTATCCATAGAATCGTTGCCGCCGATGTAAAAGAAATAGCGGATATTATGTTTGGAAAACAGGGAAAATATCCTGTCATACATTTCATCCTTCGGATCCGAAGGCAGCTTTTTCCGGCAGGAACCGAGCACGGCGGCGGGAGTATGAATCAGGTCGGATATCTTCTGCTCCTCATCAAAGACGGTCAGCAAATCGCAAAAATCCTCCCGCAGAAAGCCTTCTATCCCATTAAACATTCCGTAAAGGGTTTCCATCTCTCCGCAATCCCTTGCCGTCTGTGCTCCGCGGATGACCCCCGCAAGAGTTGCGTTGATTGCCGCAGTGGGACCTCCCGATTGTCCTACGATTGCATTTCCGTATAGTTTTTCCACGTTATAACTCCTTTTCACGTCTGTCGGTCTTTCGTTTCGATTGCTTCCTGCGCTTCTGTCAGAATTTCCACGGCGCGGCATTGATCCCGGATTCACGATACCCCGGATTGATCTGCCGGCGAGAGGTTTTCCTGTGCCGTCTGCTGTTCTTTCATTTTTCTGAATCCCGCATCCAACTCGGCTCTTGTATAGGTATACTCCGCGTTGCAGAAGCGGCAGGTAGCGGTCAGAGCGTCCGGTTTCCCTTCCGCCAACTGCTCGGAAAGAAGGTCCTGTACCTGCTTTTCTCCCAGCGAAAGAAGTCCGCGTTCCATGCGCTCCCGCGAACAAGTGCAGAGGTACTCCACGTCAATTTCATCAAACGGGTCGTATGCAATGCCGTCCATGACGCTTTCCATGATCTGATGCGGCGTCATACCGCTGTCAATCATGGAAGATACATTGGTAAGCTTCCGCGCGTTCTCCTCCAGCTTTGCAACCGTCTGCTCCGCAGGAAAAGGAAGCAGTTGAATCAACACCCCGCCGGCGGCGCGGCAGGTGCGATCCCTGTCCACCAGTACGCCGAGGGCGCATACTGTCGGAATCTGCTCGCTTTCGGCGTAATACGCAGCGATGTCTTCGGCAATCTCACCGCTCTTCAGCGCGATCATCCCCGTCTGCGGTTCTCCCTGCCCCTCCGAACGGATGACATACAGCACCCCTCGTCCGACAGCGCCGCCCACATCCAATTTTCCGTCTCCGCAGACGGGCGGGTCGACTGCCGGATTCTCCATATATCCGCGCACATTGCCGTAGTAGTCGGCGACGGCAATCATCTTGCCCGCCGCGCCGTCTCCGTTGATGCCGACGGTAAGACTGTCCGTTTTTTCTCCCATCATGGAACCAAGCATGGAGGCTGCGGTCAGAAGTCTGCCGAGTGCCGCCGTTGCCGTCGGCGACGTATGATGAACCGCTGCCGCGCTCCGTACGATTTCGGTGGAATCAATGACCAGTACGCGGGCGCTGCCGTCTCTGGTCATACCTCTCATCAGTTTCGATAATGCCATTTTGTCTCCTCATTCAGCCTTTCCGGCTACAATATACCAGCGCTCATCCTGCGGGCAAATCGCGTGACAATCCTGTCCGCCGAATGCGGCAAGCAGTTTCATCCCGTTTCCCGAAAGCGCTTTTTCCAAAGTTGCAAGCGGGTAGTAGCGTTCGCTCTGCACTGCGTCGCTTCGCCCATAGGAGCCGTTTGCGCGCTCTGAAAACAGGGTGATATAAAAGCGGCACAAATGCGTGGAGGGTCTGTATGTATTCTGCCACACGCAGAATGCGCCCTCCGTCTCCAGGGCATACACCTCGTCCCCGTATATCTCTTCAAACTTTCTTCGGCTGTTCACGTCAAATACGAACACGCCGCCGGGCGCGAGATACCTGTTCACGCAAGCGAAACAGGCTTCCAAATCTTGCTTGCTTGTCAGATGATTGATGCCGTCCAGTGTACAGACAACGGCATCTACCGGATTCATCAGCTCAAACTCCGTCATGCTTTGCATCGTCCAAAGAATATCGTTCTGATGATCCTCCTCAGCGCGAGTACGCGCCACGGTGAGCATCTCGGGAGAAAGATCCAATCCGATCATATCAAATCCGCGGCGGGCAAGCGGCAGCGTCATACTGCCTGTACCGCAACCCAAATCAAGAACGATTTTGATCTCACGCTTCGCATAGGTTGAAAATACTTCGCCGGTATAGTCCGCCCAACTCTCGTAGTCTATTTCCTCGTTCAGTCGGTCGTACACCGGGGCGAGCAATGCGTAAATGCTTTTCATGTGTTTTCTCCCAAAATACGCTCCGTCATTTCATTAACCGAAAGGCGATCCAGCGCATAGGACTTTCTCAGAAGTTCTGCCGGTATATAATCGTCGTATTTATCAAATACAGGGCATTCCGAATCAGCCAACAATGTCAAAGGGTCGAGCGGTTCCAGTTTTAACCGATCTGCCATGGCAGGAAGAAGCGAAGCCCGCAGATTTCCTTTTCCCTTAAAGGTGATATAACAACACCCCTCGCTTTGAATGTCGGAAATACCGAACTGCCCCGCTTCCCGTTTCAGGAAGCGTTTAAGGCAACGGAACGGGCGTGTACCAAGCCATGGAAACAGCACCCAACTGCTCCCGCCGATATGCACAAGCATATTGCCGCGCATCCCGGTTGCATTTGCCACACGTCTTGCGGTGGCAAGCCTTTCACGCGCTGCCGGCAAGAGATACGGATACTCCTCGGTTCCGAACAGCACGTCTCTCATCTTTTCGAGCAGGCGCGTATGGATCTCCCCGCTGTCGCCCGGCCATGAAACCTCCATTTTACCGCTGACGCCGCGGACGTATACCAGTCGGCGCGGCATATCCAATTCGGTGACCTCCCACACGCGCCCCGCAAGGGCAAATCTGTCTCCTACGGGCGGCGGGTTGGTAATCGTCCCTATTTCGTCTGAACGGCAGCGGACCGTATAATCCTCGCTGTCCTTAAACACGGCAAAAAACTTGTAACTGGAAATCAGGCGTTCGCCACGCAGACCGACAATCAAGCCTCCCCGCTCCGTCGTCTCCAAATCATCGTTTTGGAGCATTGAAATCAGAAGCGTGCGGTAATCCTCGCGGCTGATATGCGCAAAGGGCGGAAGCGACAAAACCCGGTCGGCAAGCTGTTTGGGAAGAAGCTCCCCTGCCGAAGCAAGGATACTGATTGTCTGATGGTATGCAAGGCTCAGCGGCAGACGGCGCTTGACAGGCGGTTCAATAAACCGCTCCTTACTGTACAGCTCTACGATCGCAATGGCGCGCAGAAGCTCCCACGGGATCAACTGCGGCAGCGGTGCGTTCGGAAGCGGCATTTCCTCCCGGAAGACCATCATCATCTCAGGCGGCGCATTTCTGCGCCCGCTTCTGCCGAGGCGCTGCAAAAAGCCGGAGACCGTCGTCGGCGCACCGAGCTGCGCCACCCGTTCCAGACGTCCGATGTCTATCCCAAGCTCCATGGTAACCGTGGCGCAGGTCACGACGGGACGGGGGCTCTCCTCTTTCATTTTCATCTCCGCGTCCTCGCGCAGAGCGGCGGACAGGTTCCCGTGATGAATCAGAAAAACGTCCTCGTCTCCTCTGCGTTCCGCAATCTGACGTAATGTGGCGGTAGTATACTCGGTTTCCTCGCGGGAGTTTGAAAACACCAACGCTTTTTTATCCTTCACCGTATCATACAGGAATTCGTATCCCGGGTCAAGTGGCGCAGGCTTATTTTCCCCCTCATCGCTTTCGGAAGGAAGGGGAGCCGCAACGGAATTTTGAATATAAAAATGCTCCATGCCCAGCCGCCAGTGCAGTTTTTCCCGTGTCGGCACGGGAGCGATTGTGTGCCGCGCGCTTCCCGCTTCCAGCCAATCTGCCGCAACGGAGAGGTCGCCGATCGTAGCGGAAAGTCCTATGCGGCGCGCGCGAAAGCCGAGCAAGCGTTCCATACGGCACAACTGACAAATGATTTGATTGCCGCGGTCGGTTCCGATCAGCGTATGCACTTCGTCGATAACGATATAGCGCAGAGAAGCAAACAAGCGCGGAATATCGTTGGAGCGCCGCATCAGAATGCTCTCCAAAGATTCCGGCGTTATTTGCAGAATTCCCTCCGGGTTCTTCAACAGTTTTGCTTTTTGGGAACCGGAGACGTCGCCGTGCCAATGGCATACGCTTACGCCACTCATATCAAGCAGCTCTTCCATCCGTCCGAATTGATCGTTTATCAGGCTTTTCAAAGGAGCAATATACAGAACGCTGACGCCCCCGCCCTGCGGTGGATTTTCCCATAGGTCGGCAAGAATCGGGAAAAAAGCCGCTTCGGTTTTACCGGACGCAGTGGAAGAAGTCAGAAGCAGATTGTCGGATGTTGTGAAAATGGCTTCCGCCGCTTGCATTTGCACTTCGCGGAGTTCCTGCCACGAGTTTCGGTAAATATAGTCCTGAATAAACGGTGGGAACCTTGAAAAGATTTCGTCGGCTGTCACTGTGCGGCTCTCCTTTCTCTCTTATTGTCTGCTTCAAATATCTCTCTGACATGAAATTGCCGTCGGATACGGTGCCTTTTTAACATTTTGACGTGCGTAGCCAATTCTGCCGCAACTCAAATATCAATATCAAACATTTTAACAGTAGAAGCGGAGCTATTGATTGGTTGCGCCGCGGACGTGGAACCCGACGGAATATCCTCCTCTTCCTGTATGCCGGTACTGACCGCCGTCAGTTTGACTAAGGTTTCAAATTCCGTTCCCGGATTCTCGCGAAGAACCGAAAGCAGTGACAGGAAGTCACGTATCATTTCGCGCGGCGTCACCATTGTCTGCGCCCCTGCGCGGGAAAGCTCGTACTGCAAAAAGGTCTGCATTTGCTTTTCGCTGACCAGTTCGTCAGTGTTATACTTTTGCGCATAAAGGCGCGACAAACGCGCAATCAGCGCAAGCAACTCGTTATCGGACAAGCGGCGGAGGCGCATCACGGGCGCAGATAAATTACGGAAGCCGCCCTCCGCGACGAAGCGGCTGTCCTCCAGACGAGAGCGCAGGGCCTCATAGCTGAACAGTCCGCGACGCGTGTCCTCGAGAAACTGCGGAGTGCCGCCGAAAAAGACGCCGAGATGCGCCGCCCTGCCCTGTAAAGTATCGTTGAACACGGCGAGGAGCTTCTCGTAATTTGCCTCCCGTGAGATACGGTTCGGAATTTTATAAAGGTTGATGCACTCGTCGACGTACACAATCAATCCGTGATACCCGATTTTTGCCGAAAGAGCCGCCCACAGCTTCAGATACTCGTACCAGTTGGCGTCATCGATAATTCCGCCGACCGCAAAGCCCAGCGCGGCGCGCGCTTCGGTTTTTGTGGCGAATTCCCCGCGCAACCAACGCAGGCAGGCGCTTTTGATTTCGGAATGATCGTCGGACAGGGCGGTGAAATAGGCGCCGAGCACCCGCGCGAACTCAAACCCGCCGATCCCGGTCTCCATCTCGGACAAAACGGCGTGTATTTCTTTTTTCAGTTCGTTTTGGAAAGAAGAACTCTCAGGGTCCATCCCCTGCGCGACAAGTTTTTCCCGCAATCCGTTATAAAACCTGGAAAGCACCAACGGCAGAGCGCCGCCATCCGGCGCCGCTTTGGACGCGAAGTTGCGCATCAACTCCCGGTATGTGGCAATTCCTCCGGCGCCTGACAGTTTTCTCTCGGGTGACAAATCCGCATCGGCGCAAAGGAAGTCACGATCGAGCGCATACCCTCGGATCAACTGTATCAAAAAACTCTTACCGCTTCCGTAACGCCCGATCAGGAATCTGACGACGGCGCCGCCGTCGGAGACCGTTTCGAGATTTTCAAGCAAGGACTTGATTTCTTCCCCGCGCCCGATGGCAATATAGGGCGCGCCGCTGCGCGGTACCACACCCGCTTCCAGAGCGGAGAGGAGATTGTTCAGTATTCTTTTGGGTACGGCAACTCCCGCCGTATGGCTGCTATCCATTGTTGAACCTCCTCTGCGTAGTCGGGTATCAGGACGTATCCTTCGCCCTCATTTTCAAGAATAATATCGCCTATCGTGCTGCGCTCCGAAAACGCAACGTTGATCTGATCTGCCAGAAGATCCTCCCGCCCGCGGAATTTCTCTCCCGGTTTTGCTCCGCTTTCCAACGCACAAAGAAACAATATTGCTTCTTCACTCAAGCCAAAGGTATCGGCGGCACCGTGGGAAAGCGTCGCGTCGGCTTCTGCGCAACCGTTATTATCATGCGTGCTTTCCGCACCGTTCTCTTGGATGCGAGGGAAAGGTTGAACCGTCTCTTCATCGGCGCTCTCAGACAATTCCGCTTCCGGAATCAGGCGTTTGGTATTCTCCCATGAAAGCGCTTCGATCTCATCCGCGCGTGTAAAGTCAAATCCGGTTTCCGGCGCATCATAAAGCGCCTCATACGCAGGCGTTGGCGCTGTCACGGTTTTTTTCAGTGGTGCTTCCCGGACATACATGACGCGGTAATACGCGTCGATCAAACGCTTGTATTCCTCGTCAAGCGGCGGAACATTCAACCTGCTTTTCAGCCCCAATTTCGCACGCAGGATATTCTCGCTGTACTTAACGGCAGCCGAGATATTCGACCGCAAAGCAGTGGCGCCCGAAAAAGGACGATAAATCACGCGCAGAGCCGTTTTGATTCCGCCGGCACACAAAGCGCCGCAAAACGCAGTGCGTTCAAGTTCACTCTCTGCTCCGTCACCGATAGACAAGTCGCCCCGTTCAAACAAGTGCTCGAAAACGGAATACATCGACCCCGGAATGTGCTGGGCATAAGCCCCGGCAGTGTCTCCCGCCGCATAGCGGCTGGTATGCCAGTTGTAATCGCTGAGAAGCGCCAACAGCGTTTCCGTGCTTTCGGTTGTACGCTCTGCCAAAGCGCCGAGATAAAATTCCCTGAAAGCGGTTTGAGACAATACCGCGGCCATCATCCCGGAAAGCTCTTTTTGCGGGCAACGCAAACGAAAAATCAAGCAATAATCAATGATCCATTCCGAAAGGAATTTGTTGATTTTCGGCATTTCTTTATGATATGCCGACCACACGCGGCAAAGCTGAAGTATGCCGTCATGGGGGTCGATCAGCGACGGAGTCAAATTCAGGATCTCATACACGTACAGGTAAAAGTAACCTTCGTCACAGCGCAGAAAATTCCCCGTTTTTACTTGTTCCCGCCACCAAAGATAGTAAGCCGACTGCTGCGGCGACAGTTGAGAATATTGCGGCATATAGGAAAAAAACGGTACATAGGGCATTTCTGTTCCCCATAAAGAAAAATATTTTACGGCGTCCGATAAAAACAAGCGGTAAAAATCATAGCCGCCTGTCCGGCGCAGGATACTTACGCTCCCAAGGAAAGGATTGCCCTCCGGCAGGTATGTTTCGGCAGTGCCGGCTGTCTCGGCAAAATGCAGCGTGCGCGACTCTCCGGAATGCTGCTCCCCACTCTCGGTTTCTTCCGCTTCGTACATCGGCGCGGCGGGGGTGGGAATAAAAGAAGAAAGCGTAGGGCGCTGTTTTCGCGGCACCAGTGACGCGATGTCCCAAAAAGCGTCGTTTTCACGCATTTTGCGCTCGTCCACTCTTCCGCCCTCCTCGTTTTTTCATAAGTTTGATTATAACATTTTTCTTATAGAGTGTCAACAACGCGTATAAAAAACATGACCTGTTTTAAGCAGTAAAAAGCGCCCGCGAAACGCGAGCGCCTGTTGCTTATCTGAAATCATACTCCGGGAACAGACTTTCGGCATATACAGTTTCGAACGAAAGCTTCTTTTGCGCCGAAAGTGCGGCTGCTTTACTTTCAAACACGCCGAACACGCTTGGTCCGCTCCCGCTCATGAGTGCGGAGCCCCCCTGTTCCCTGAGTGCTGCGCGCATTCCGGCTGCACCGGGACAAATCGGAAGCACATACTCCTCAAAACGATTGTACAAGGACTGCGCAAGCGCCGTAAAATCACCCTGTTCCAAGGCGCCAAGACACCCGGCGGAGCTTCTGTCCGCACCCCTCTTTACAGGGCAGGAATCCAAAGCCGCATATGCCGCAGCCGTGCTGACCTTTTCCCCCGCGTTTGCAATCAGAAAAGAGTATTTCCGTCCTGAAGACAACGGCGTCAATATTTCTCCCCGCCCGCGGCACAGCGCCAAACCGCCATATACGCAAAAAGGAATATCAGACCCTAATTCCGCAGCCAGTCCCGCAAGTTCTGCCAAAGAATAATACCCGTGAAACGATTTGTTTAAGGCTCTGAGAACTGCTGCCGCATCTGCGGAGCCGCCTGCCAGACCTCCCGCCATCGGAATTCTTTTTTCCAAGTGGATTTGTACCTTACAACTTTGCCCTGCGCGCGTTAAGAACAGCTGCGCCGCCCGCACGGCGAGGTTGCTCTCGTCACTCGGAACGGAGGGGTTGCCCGCAACCGTCAGAGAGATGCCGCTCCCCTCCCCTACGGATACACGCACGGTATCGGCAAGTGATACGGTGTGCATCACTGTTTCAATCTCGTGAAAACCATCCGCGCGCTTGGCGCCGACCGAAAGCCAGAAATTGATTTTAGCAGGAGCGCTTTCAATTAGAGTGATCATCCGTTCTTTCAGCTCCTTTCGGCAACGGCGCCAAAAATGTTCAATTCGCCGTTTCGCTTTTCTGTATTTTAACATGACCGCCCTTTGTTTGCAACGCGTTTTTTGAAAAATGGCTTTCCGCTCTTGCAATTCCTTTTTATATCCTTTATAATTGTTATAATCTTGAATGATACGCTTTTGCACGGAGAAGCCATGAATAAAATCAACTGGAATAAGAAGTATCTGACAATTTCCCTCTATGTCTGCGCCGTATTGGCACTGACCATCATCGGTGTTGCCATTTGCGTGTACCTGCCCACCATTTTCAGCGCTATCGGACGCTTCTTTTATATCATCTCGCCGATTTTTTACGGATTGATGCTGGCATATCTGATCAATCCTTTGCTCTCTCTGACTGAAAAACGTCTGATGAAGTATGTAGACCGAAAAAAGCGCACCCCGTACATCAAGCGTATCATATGCCTGATCGTCACTTATGTGATCCTCTGCTGTATCATCGCGCTGTTCGGCTTTCTTATTTTTCCGCAGCTCATTCAGAACTTTGACTCAATTTCCCACAACATCTCAACGAACATTTCAATGTTGTATGAGAAAATCCGCACATTGCTGCTCAACACCTTCGGCATTTCCATCGGGGACGCTTCCCAGACAATTGATCAGGTTTCCAACTTCATTGTCAACTATTTCCGGAATTTCGGCAGTAAAATCGGGCGTGTCGTGTTCAATTTCCTGGTGGGACTGTTTCTCTCTTTTTTCATCCTCCTGCACAATGAAAACCTGCGCCGCGGCAGCAAAAAGCTCCTGGCGTCGATCCTCCCGCCGCGGGCATTCAACGCAACCATTCATACCGTCCATATGTCGAACCGTATTTTCGGTCAGTTCTTTATCGGCAAAATTTTTGACTCTCTGATTATCGGCGTCATCACACTGGCGGTTTTGGCGTTTTTACGCCTGCCTATTTTCCCCGCGGCATTCCATATGCCATATTTCCTTTTGATTGCCGCCGTTATCTGCATCACCAACATCATCCCCTACATAGGTCCTATCATCGGCGCGGTTCCGTGCGTGTTACTGGTCTTAATCGATAACGAAGGCGGTTTTCTGCGCGCGTTTATTCTTCTGCTGATCGTCATTGCTATTCAGACCCTTGACGGCAATGTCATCGGTCCGAAAATTCTCGGTAAAACCATTGGTATTTCCTCCTTGTGGGTGGTTGTCTCCATCATTGTACTCGGCAGTTTCTGGGGAATGTTCGGTATGTTCATTGCCGTACCGCTGTTTACCGTCATCTATAACCTTGTCAAAGATATGACAAATAAACGCCTGCGGAAAAAGAATCTCCCGACAGAAACCGAAGCCTATGCCCCGCAGGAAAAAGAATCGGCTGCAAAATTTTCCTGGGAATCCAAGGAACCTCCGCAGCCCGATCCGGCTCTTCTTTCCGATATGCTTGATGAAAACAGCATGGAAGATATGAGCCGTAAACATTTTGCCTCCGATAAGAACAAAGGTCAAAAAGGAGGCGATTCGCAGTGAAACTAAAACTGAACAGAACTTATACGACCATTGCGGTTTATGCCCTGCTTGTTATCGCGTTCGCCTTGGTTTTGGGCGTTATATGCTTAAACATCGATGTGATCATCCACGGCATCGGCGTCTTTCTGAGTAAACTTGCGAGCCTGTTCTTCGGCATTTTCTTCACTTTTTGCTTTCTGCCTCTTGTACGTTTCTTTGAGCGCGTTTTTTCCAAAATGGTCAACAGGCGCAAAGAACACCCTGTGCTGCTTGCTCTTTTGGCAACCATTTTTGTGGATATACTTTTTGTATCCCTGCTTGCCGTTGTTCTGATAAACATTGTACCTGCGTTCGTTACGGCATACAACTCATTCCGTTCCAGCGTTGCACCGCAGATTGACGCCATTACGGAGCGTGTTGACGCTTCCGCGTCTGCCATCTGGGCAAAGCTGTATCATGTCGTCTATGACTTCTTTGACAACCTCCTCGCACCCGACTCCGGCAGTCTGATTACCACGGTCACTACCCTCGTCTCCACAATCGTTTCAAAGATTTACGACATTGTGGTAGGGCTTGTTCTTGCAACTTATTTCCTTGTCTGCCGGCGGTACCTCACAACCGTCTCCAACAAACTGTTCACCGCTATTCTGCCGGATAAATTCCGCACCGCTACTTTCGCGGTGGTAAAGCGTATTTATAACTTCTTCGTTGAATTCTTTTCCTACCGTCTCATATCCGGGTTTATTCTCGCACTGCTGTCCTATCTCCTGTGTCTGCCTTTCCATGTGCCGTACAGAATTATCATCGCGGTGCTTGTATTTGTTGCCAACTTTGTACCAGTGTTCGGTCCGGTTGCGGCGACAGCGGTCTCGACTGTACTTGTCGCTGTGTTCTCAACCTCCGACAACCGTTTGTGGCAGGCGCTTGCGGTGCTGATTATTCTGGCATCCATCAACATTCTTTCCAACCTGTTGATAGAACCGTTCTTTCTCCGTAAAAAACTTCGCCCCGGTCCCGGTACTGTCGTCACCTGCATCATCGTTTTTTATGCGATCTTCGGCTTCGGCGGCATTATTTTCGCAGTTCCCCTTTATACATCCTTTGATGTTGCCTACCGTGAAATCCAAGCCCGTTTGTTAGCGCGCAAGAATCTTCCTCTCAACAATGCCTTTTACGACAAATTGGAAGAGCTTCCCGTTCCGCCGAAAAAGAAAAAAGCAGGCGACGACGAACGGGTGACCGTGGAGGATGTCGACGCTTTTACCGAGCATTACGGTATGACGCCGGAGGAAGCCGCTTCCGGCAACTATGTCATTCTCACGGATGACACGGAAGAAAATGAATCCGCCACCGCCGTCACCGAAACAGATGTACCCGCCGGTGATGCCGACAGCGGCGACGCAGCCGCGGAATCCGTACAAGAATTTTCAGAAAGCTCTCCGTCGGCAGACGAGACTCCTGCTCCGCCCAAAAAACGAGGGTTGTTCGGAAGAAAAAAATAATGATATATAATACTTGACTTTTTTAATAAATGATGGTATTATGGATAATCGGCAAGGGTTGTTTTGACCCATGCTTCCTTGCTGCCATCGGCAGCCAAAAGTCCAAAAGGAGGTAATAACGAAATGGAAAAGAAACTCGCTGCTTACGAAACCATGTATGTTGTGGACGGCACTCTCGCTGATGACGCCATCGCAGCAATCGTGGCAAAGTTCACCGCACTTGTCAATGACAACGCATCCGATGTTGTGATTGCAGAGTGGGGCAAGCGCAGACTGGCATACCCCATCAACTACAAAAATGAGGGGTACTATGTGCTGATGAACTTCAAGAGCGAACCCACTTTCCCCCTCGAGCTGGAGCGTATCCTCGGTATCACCGACGGTATCATTCGTTCTATGACCACTCGATTTGACGGGGCTGTGGTGACTCCTGCAGTTGCAGAAGCTGCTCCTGCCGAAAAGGCTGAAGCGCAGACCGAAGCCGCTGCAAATTCCGAAACCGCTGAAAAAGACGCGGAATAACAGTTGTAAAGACATCAGGAGGTTAAAATGGCTAGTTTTAACAAAGTAATTCTGATTGGTAATCTGACAGCAGACCCTGAACTCAAGCAGACTCCGAACGGTGTATCCGTTTGCAGATTTACGCTGGCGGTCAATCGTCGTTTCGTCTCCCGCAACAACGGCGGCGAGGCAAATGTACAGACTGCCGATTTCATCACCGTAGTGGCATGGAAGCAAAGCGCTGAATTTGTGGTCAGATACTTCAAGAAGGGGCGCCCGATCCTCGTATGCGGACAGATTCAATCCCGTTCTTGGACCGACCAAAACGGGCAGAAACACTATGCAACCGAGGTTGTTGCCGATGAGGTGACCTTTGTCGAAAACAAGGGAGACTCGGCACAGGGAGGAAATGCACAGTACACTCCTGATGCTTATAACACTCCCGCCTACAATAACCAGGGCGGGAACGCAGCTGCTTCCAACGGCGGCTTTGAAGAAATTCAGAACGATGACGATCTGCCCTTCTGACAGAGCAGATGAACCCGCACGTATGTGCGCTGTCCCCGGTAGGCTCACGCCATGGGCAGTGACTTGAAACAGTGAGTCAGAAAGGAATTCTACCATGGAAAGAAATGAAGCTCAGCGTCCCTTCCGTCCTATGCACAGAAGAAAAAAGGTTTGCGCTTTCTGCACGGAAAACGTCGCTGTAATTGACTACAAGGATGTTCCCCGCCTCAGAAAGTACATTTCCGAGCGCGCCAAGATCCTTCCCCGCCGCGTCACCGGCACCTGCGCAAAGCATCAGCGTGAACTGACCACCGCTATCAAGCGTGCGCGTCAGATGGCGCTCCTGCCGTTTGTATCCAACTGATTTGAATCCCGCTGCTCTCGCAGCGGGATAATTTTTTCGGGTTACGGAAAATTGCATTCTCGCATAAATATAAGGCACAGTATCTCCGTTTCATGCGGTCATACTGTGCCTTAAAAAACGCTTGTAAAACAGTTAATCTTGCGCAACCAATGCTTCCGCAAGCGCCTGAAGTTGCTCGCGGTTTTGCTCTGTCAAAGCGGACTTGATTGTTACAACAGGCTCAAGGAAGTTCAGATTCTTCGCCGCCGCCAGTCTTTCTTTGATGACTTTCGCCGCCGCAGGCGCCCATGTGCCGTTTTCGATAATGCCAACCGTCCGATTCTGGAAGTTCCGTTCCGCTAAATGTGTCAGAAAGGCATTCATCGGAGGAAATACGGAGGCATTATATGTAGTTGTCGCAAGTACGATTCTGTCATAACAGAACGCTTCCGCCACTGCCTTTGACATATCCCCGCGTGCCAAATCGGTCAGTACCACATCCGCCCCCTTTTGGCGCAGCATATTTGCAAGTTCTTCTGCCGCTGCTTTCGTATGCCCGTAAACAGAGGTATACGCAATCAGCACGCCTTTTTTTTCGGGAAGATAAGAAGACCAAGTGTGATACAGATTGATATAGAAAGGAAGCCGGTCTTTCAGCACAGGGCCATGCAAGGGGCAAATCGCTGCAATGTCCAGGGCGGACGCTTTTTTAAGAAGAGACTGTACCTGTACCCCGTATTTCCCTACAATTCCGATATAGTATCTTCTGGCTTCATCTGTCCACGCTTCATCCGTATCAAGGGCGCCGAATTTTCCGAAGCCGTCTGCGGAAAACAGCACTTTGTCCGTCGCATCATAGGTCACCATGACCTCGGGCCAATGCACCATCGGTGCAAACACGAAAGTTAGAATATGCTTTCCGAGATTCAGGGTTTCTCCCTCTTTGACGGTTAATGTGTGCGCGGGAAGCCGATTAAAGAATTGTCCCATCATGGCAAATGTTTTGGCATTACCGACCACAGTTGCTTCCGGATATTCTTCCGCGAAACGCATGATCCCTGCCGAATGGTCCGGTTCCATATGCTGTACAATCAGGTAGGAAGGCTTTTTGTCTCCCAATGCCTCTTTCAAATTTGACAGCCATTCTTCGACAAAATGAGACTCTGCCGTATCCATGACGGCAATTTTCTCGTCGAGAATGACATAGGAATTATACGCCATGCCGCAGGGCACAGAATACTGCGATTCAAACAAATCGATCTTATGGTCATTGACTCCGACGTAGACAATATCGTTGGTAACGTGGTTCATATTGATAGTTCCTCCCTGTTATTCCTACTTCGCGGTGTCACCATCTATCGAATTATTGGGCAAAGCACCATTCCGTAAAAATGCAACGATCGATACACACCGTTTTATCATTTCAAAATTATATCATCTATACTGACAAAAAGCAATGGCGCAACTGCAAACATTTGCGGTAATTCTTGGTGATACTTGTATATTGCGTGAATTCAAAAGCACTCTTGGAAAGAATATCCCGCCGGTTGCGAAGAAAGGCGTTCACAAAAGAAAAAGCGGAGACTTGCGCCTCCGCTGACAAATCGTTTACGCCATTGCGTTGAGCTTGAGAGTGAACTGGCTCTTCTTATGAGCGGCAGCGTTCTTATGAAGCACGCCGTGCGCAGCAGCCTGATCCACCTTCTTGACCGCCAAAGCATATGCCTCGGTTGCAGCAGCCTTATCGCCGTCATTGACAGCGGACAAGAACTTCTTCACAACAGTCTTGAGCTCGGATTTGATCATCTTATTGCGGAGCGCCTTGGTCTTGTTAACCAGAACACGCTTCTTTGCAGACTTGATATTCGGCATCTCGATTAACCCTTCCTAAATACTTTCTTTTGAGAGTGACGGAATGCAAACCCCACCTCGGCACCTGAGAGGGTGTGCGCGGGGATCAGTCCACAAAACGACCACAACTTATCAAACACCGTTATTTTAACACACAAGTTTTTATAATGCAAGTCCTTTCACAAAATTTAATTTATTTTTTTGTTTGGAATGTCATAATTCTATTGACAACCGTAAAGGAATGTGATATCATATGTAAAGTAATTTGTTTTACACATATAAGGGGCGTGACGCTATGTTTGAAAAAGACCTGCATATCGCCTATCTTCTTGATTTTTACGGAGAAGTTCTTCCGGAGAAAATCAACCGCGTCATGACCGCGTATTACGAAGAGGACTTGTCGCTTGCCGAAATCGCCGCGGGGGAAGACATCTCTCGCCAGGGGGTTCGCCACCTGATTAAACGCGGCGAAGAACAGCTGCGCATTTGGGAAGAAAAGCTTGGGCTTGCCGCCCACTACTCCTCCCTGTCTGTCGCCGCCGACAAGTTGGAAGAACTGGCGCAGAAAACCGTAGGCTCCGATGGCGCTGCGCAAGCCCTCTGTGAAACAGCCCTTGACTGTGTAAAGCTGATGCGAAATTCATAAACGGGAGGTCTTTTATGTTCGGCAATCTGACCGAAAAGCTTGCGAACGCGTTTCGCAGATTTCGCAATAAAGGTAAGCTCACCGAAGCAGACGTAAAAGAAGGTATGCGCGAGGTCAAGCTTGCGCTGCTGGAAGCAGATGTCAACTTTAAGGTCACCCGTGATTTCATCAAGGCAGTGACCGAACGCGCCGTAGGCGCACAGGTACTGGAAAGTCTTGTCCCGGCGCAACAGATCGTCAAGATCGTCAACGAAGAGTTGATTAAGCTCATGGGAAGTGAACAGGCAAAGCTGGAAATCGCCCCCAAGCCTCCGACTGTTGTGATGATGGTCGGCTTGCAGGGCGCCGGCAAAACAACACACGCCGGAAAGCTTGCCCTGATGTATAAGAAAAAGGGGAAAAATCCCCTGCTGGTTGCCTGCGATATTTACCGTCCCGCAGCAATTGATCAATTACAGGTTGTCGGCAAAAATATCGATGTGCCCGTGTTTACCATGGGCAATAAGGTAAACCCCGTCAAAATCGCAACCGCCGGTGTGGAATATGCCCGCAAGAACGGCCATGATATGGTCTTTATCGATACCGCAGGTCGTCTGCATATTGATGAAGAGTTGATGGAAGAGCTGAAGAAAATCAAAGCAGCCACCTCCCCTACAGAAATTCTCCTGACGGTAGATGCCATGCTCGGACAGGATGCCGTGAATGTGGCGGAGTCCTTTAACAATCTTTTGGATATTACCGGAGTTGTCCTGACCAAGATGGACGGCGACACCCGCGGCGGCGCCGCGCTTTCAGTCCGCTACGTCACCGGGAAGCCGATTAAATTTGTCGGTACAGGTGAGAAATCGGACGCGATAGAGCCTTTTTATCCCGACCGTATCGCCTCCCGTATCCTCGGCATGGGCGACATGCTTTCGCTGATTGAAAAGGCAGAAACGGCATATGACGAGAAAAAAGCCGCGGAAATGGAAAAGAAAATCCGCGAAGCAACCTTCTCCCTCGAAGATTTTCTGGTCCAGCTCAGACAGCTCCGCAAGATGGGCAACATTGAACAGATCATGTCCATGCTGCCGGGCGCCAACACCGGTGCTTTCAAGGATGTCAACCTTGACGAAAAGCAAATGGCGCGCACAGAAGCAATCGTGCTTTCCATGACTCCCAAAGAACGCTTGAAGCCGGAGATAATCAACGGCTCCCGCCGCCGCAGAATTGCCGCAGGATGCGGGCAGAACGTCGAGGATGTCAATAAACTTCTCCGCCAGTTTGACCAAATGAAAAAAATGATGCGCCAGTTCGCCGCCTCCGGGAAGCGCGGAACGCGTATGATGAACGGGCTGGGTCTCGGCGGCAAGTTCAATTTCTAATTTTGATTCCCAAAAAAAATTATATATTATATTTGGAGGAACAACAACAATGGCAGTTAAAATCAGATTGAGAAGAATGGGTATGAAAAAGGCTCCTTTCTACCGCGTAGTCGTCGCTGACGAGAGATCCCCCCGCGACGGCAGATGCATTGAGGAAATCGGTTACTTCAATCCCCTGACCGAGCCCGAAACCATCCAGATCGACGCTGAAAAAGCAACCAAATGGATCAAGAACGGCGCACAACCCACCGATACCGTTAAGGCTCTCCTGAAGAAGTCCAACATCATTGACTGATTTCCTGTTCAGTTACGAAAGGAAAGGGTCAGAAATGGACTACAAGCAGATATTAACCGATATTGCTCGCGCCATCGTCGATGATCCCGATCAAGTAAACGTCACGCAAACAGAGGAGGAAAACGAGGTTACCCTTGTTCTTACCGTTGCGGAAAATGACACCGGTAAAGTGATCGGGCACCACGGGAAAATTGCAAAAGCAATCCGTTCCCTGCTCAAAGCAGCAGGAAACACCTGTGGCAAACACATCATTGTTGAGATTGAATGACAAAAAAGGATATCCGTTCGGGATATCCTTTTTTCATGTTTCATTGGTTCCGTGCCATATGGGATACAAGCAATTGGATAGCGTTGCAAACTCGGCAACGGACAACCTTTCTCCGCGTATATTCTCATCGAGATTCATTGCCGTAAGCGCCTTGGCAATCTCCTGCTTGGGTAGCGAGGGATATTTGGCGCTGATGGCGTTTGTCAGCGTTTTTCTGCGCATTTCAAACGCACCGTGCAGAATACCGAAGAAAAACGGAACGTCGCAAAGCTGAAAAGGCGGTTTTTCATACAAATCAATGCGGATGACCGCACTGTCCACCTTGGGCGCCGGCAAAAAGGCGCTGCGCGGAATGTCAAACAACTTTCGTACCGTTCCATAGTACCCGATGACAGCCGTAATCGCACCGTAATCGGACTTCCCAGGCTTTGCCGTCAGGCGTGCAGCAACCTCTTTCTGAACCATGACGGTAATCGTGGAAAAAGGCACGCCGCATTCCAAAAGCCGCATCAGAATCGGCGTAGTAATATAATACGGCAGATTGGCGCATACGGAAACTTTAGTGTCCCCCCCGGCCTCACCCTCACGGCTCTGCTCTGCCAGAAAAGAGGGCAGATCCACGTTCATAATGTCGGAATTGGTGACGGTCACGTTGTCATACTCGGCAAGCGTCTCTGCAAGAACGGGAATCAGCCCACGGTCTATCTCCACCGCCGCCACCTTTCGGTAACGCTGTGCAAGCTCAGCCGTCAAAGAGCCGACGCCGGGACCGATTTCCAGAATCAAACTCTCCGGGTCGTCGGCGCACATCTCGGCGATCCGCTGCGGCACAGTCGGATCGATCAGAAAATTCTGCCCGTATTCATGACGAAAACGGATGCCGGCGCGCGCCATCACTTCTCTGATGACGGCAGGGTTACACAAATTCATAAATCTCTTAATTCCTCTTGACAAACAGTCTCGGTTTTGTTAAAATAACTATCGCGTAACGCAGAACGCTGGTGTAGCACAGGGGCAGTGCAGCTGATTCGTAATCAGCAGGTCGTGAGTTCAAATCTCACCACCAGCTCCACCCTCTTTCCCGCCTGTCTATTATACATGACGGGTCTATAAAAATCAATAAAAACCTCTGCGGATGTAGTTCAATGGTAGAATTTCAGCTTCCCAAGCTGACTACGCGGGTTCGATTCCCGTCATCCGCTCCATTTACAAACCCCCGAAGCGGTTTTCAGAAACCGACTTCTGAATTTAAAGGCATCTTGTGCCTTTTTTCTTTTATTCTCAAACTGTAAAACCGAGCGATTGTTCTACATTTCATTTTTCCGTCAATATCATCCGAATCCTATTCATATAACCGAGGTTGCTATGAGATATTGGAGTATTCTTTTATACCCTGTGTTATTGATTATTATTGTTGTTTCAATTGTGATTGATGCCATTTGGGATTGCATAAAGCTCCTATATGCTGTTTTCACATTTAATCTCGATGACATTTTGATGCAACTTTTTTCCCTAATCTTCGCTCATATCATTTATCTGCTACTTCCTTATATTCTTATATTCTTCCCTTTCGATCCTATTTGGGGATATATCAAAAACGAATACGATATAGATACTTTATTTCACAAATGTATATTTATAAAAGACCTCATGGGAAAGGAGGAAAAAACGGGCAAACAAGCCGCTAACGCGGTTCAAAATGCTGCAAGCACGGTTTGCAATGTGACCAATGCAAATGCAACCAAAGATACAGCCGGTGTTTCTCACAATGTTTCAAGTACCTGCGTCAATATATCAAACACCGCAAACAGTGCTGCAATACCCAAATATATCTCTGTACCTTTGCCGAATGAAAGCAGCGCTGTTTCACATGAAAGAGGGAATAACTATTATTCGATTGACAATCATTTAATGATTAACGGTCACCGGATAGAGTATGATGATACAAATCATATTTACCGTGTTGATGGCGTGCAGGTATTCAGCGTATCCGCTATCGTACAATATACCAGTCAAAAAATGGGATTAGATGATTACAAATACATTGATCCCGCTGTACTGAAAAGAGCCGCCGCAAAAGGTACGGTGCTACATAAGGAAATCGAAAATTATGAAAAAAACGGCGTATACTCCGACAGTATCGAATTTTCAAATTACCTGAAAATTAAGGAAAAAAATCATTTCAAGGTGCTTGACTCCGAAAAGATCGCATTATTTTGCGACGATAACGATATTCCAATCTTTTGCGGCAGAATCGATATGCTGATAAGTATGGATCATATGCTGGGAATCAACGATATCAAAAGGACCATGCATTTGTATCCCAAAAAAGTACAACTGCAACTGAATTTGTACAGATTAGCCTACATACAGTCATACGGAGAGAATATCGAGTTTCTATCCTGCACCCGCTTAAGAGAACTTAATTCGGAATTTGTCCAATTACCAATTGACGAATCAGCGACAAAACAATGTATCAAAAGTTTTGCAGCGTATTACGGAAAAAAGTATTCGATCGAATAAAAATATTCTACCCACCCGATCTTCTGCAACATATTTTTTTGAACATAAAGCATGGAACGGCTGCCTTGTACGAAAGGCAGCCGTTCAAATATATCAATAAAAAGCAGCGACCGGGTCGGCAGGTTCTGACGCAGGAACAAGTGCGGTGACGTTCAGAACAGGACCCTTCGTTTGGTAATAGCGGTTATTCTCAAGCGTGATTTTCCCTGTTGCTCTTACCCACTGACCGTTGTTCAGTTTCCCTGCTTGCTCGTATTTGGCAATCAAGGGGCGGTAGGCGGTATCCGCCGCGCAACACACCATTACCTGGCGCCCGATTGCCAGCAGATTCTTCCCCATGGAAGGATCGCGCTCGACCAAGCCGAGAAAAGAAACGGTCTTACCGTCATATTGCTCCATATTCTCGGAGATATGACTGTACCAGATGGCATAATCCTTGTCGCTGATTTCCACCACCGGCGCGTTCAGGTCAAACGGAAGCGGGTCTTCAATTTCATCAGGTATAAAGGTGCCGTCTTCGTACTCGTAACCGATATTGCATCGGCGGCTGACAGCGCGCACCAACTTATGCATAAACTCTATATCCATATCTTTGCGGACGCGGTTGTAAATCACCATTTGCGCGCTTTTCAGCTTATCAACGACAAGCTGCCGCATATTAGCGTTATATTGCTGTATGGTTGACGCGTCAAAGAGACAAATCTCCTCGCACACAAACCAGCCGTCCGGCAAGGAGTTGTACAGAGTATCAATATTCCACATGCCGTTGTACTCAATCAGCACCCGCTCGGCACGGGCGCGTTTCTGCAATGCGGAAAGTCTGTCGGGTGTCAGTCTCTGTTCATCGTCAAATACGCTGACGGAGATATTTTTGCCGCCTCCCGGCATGGCGCTCAGATCAAGTTCTTCTTCCCCCTCTTCGCAAAGCAGAACAAGCATTTGTTCCCCCTCGTTGAATTTGGGGTCGGCAAGAGTCTCCTGAATAAACTTTGTTTTACCGGCTTCCAAAAAGCCGGTGAACAGATAAACGGGCATTTCCATAAAAGCACCCCCGGATCACAGTCCGAACAGCTCGGCAAGTTCATCTTCCGCAAGGTGTGACCCAATCACGCACACGCGCCCGATAACGGCAGCGGCGCCTGTACGCACATCGGTCTCACCGGGAACATAATCAAAGTGAATCCAAGTGCCGTCTTCCCCTTCCACAATGCCCTTTGCACGCAGAATCATGCCGTAGCGCTCTGCGTCCTCGTCAAATGCAGCGCAGATCTCACGGATTCTGTCGGCGGTAAACTTGCGGGTCGTCTCTTTCCCCCAGCTTGTAAAGACCTCATCTGCATGATGATGGTGATGGTGGTGGTGATGTTCCCCGCAACCGCAATCGCACTCATCGTCATCATCGTCATCATCGTCATCGCCGTGATGATGGTGATGCTCGTGCCCCTCTTCGTCATCATCGTGATGATGGTGATGCTCGTGCTCCTCTTCATCATCATCGTGATGATGGTGATGGTCATGCTCCTCTTCATCGTCATCGTGATGATGGTGATGGTCATGCTCCTCCTCATCATGATGGTGATGTTCCCCGCAGCAGCAGTCGTCGCCATCATGGTGATGGTGCGCCTCCTCTGCCTCTTTTGCCAGGCGTTCAATTTCAGCGCTCAAGGTATCTTTGCGCTCCATGGCGGCAAGGATTTCCGCACCGGAGAGCTTGTCCCAATCGGTTGTGACAATCACTGCGCTGTCATTATGCTCGCGTAACAGTGCCACGCACTCGGCAATTTTTTCTTCCTTTGCTTTGGCTGTATGGCTCAGGATGATACAGCCGGCATTGGCAATCTGATCGTTATAGAACTCACCGAAGTTCTTCATATACATCTTGCATTTATTGACGTCGGCAACCGTCGTAAAGCCGTTTAAGACAGCCCCCTCGGTCCCAGCACCCTGCACCGCTCTGATAACGTCGGAAAGTTTGCCGACACCGGACGGCTCAATAATAATACGGTCCGGCTTCATATCGCTGAGCACCTTGCCGAGTGCATTGCCGAAATCCCCTACCAGAGAGCAGCAGATACAGCCGGAATTCAGCTCGTTGATCTGTATGCCGGAATCCTTCAAAAATCCGCCGTCGATACCGATTTCACCGAATTCATTTTCAATCAGCACAATCTTTTCGCCCTGATAAACTTCGCGGATCAACTTTTTAATCAGAGTTGTTTTACCGGCGCCCAAAAAGCCGGAAATAATATCGATCTTTGTCACTTAAACCATCTCCGAACAAATTTTATTTCAATTGCTTATTATATATATACTCTCTGAAAAAGTCAAGTTTTGCGCAGGCACTCAAAGATACCTACCCATTTTTTCCGATTCTATTATCCGAACATATATTTCATATCATTCATGTCCTGCATCGGTTTTCTTTTTGCAGAAAATAAAAAAATGCGGCAGCGCCGCATTTTTTAAGAATCGATCTTGAAATTGAGAGTAATGGTATCCTGATTGCCTTCAAAAGGCGTCAGCTTGACGCCGGCGGCGTCGAACATCATGCGGGACGCCAAAGTGGGAGAGGTATGCTTGTATTTATCCGAAAGGTAAACAACCTCAGTAATGCCGCTTTGAATAATCGCCTTGGCGCACTCATTACACGGAAACAACGCAACATACAGCTTTGCCCCGGTCAGATTTTTGCCTCGCGCATTCAGGATGGCGTTCAGTTCCGCATGAACAACAAAGGGATATTTGGTATCATTGCTCTGCTCTCCCTCGCGTTCCCACGGGAAAACGTCATCGGAGCAGCCGCTGGGGAAGCCGTTATACCCGGTGGAGAGAATTCTTTTCTCTCTGTCGACAATACAAGCGCCCACTTGGGTATTGGGGTCTTTGGAACGCTGCGCAGTCAGAAGAGCCACGCCCATGAAATACTCGTCCCATGTGATATATCCTTGTCTTTTCATATCATCTTACCCTTTGTCTTACGTTTTTTTCATTTTAACATAGGCAGTATTTTTTTGCAACCCCCGCTGTAAAATATGCGAAAACACTTGCGTTCCCGCCGGTGGTATGTTATAATAACCCTCGTCCGACCCCCACGCTCATACGGAGAGGTATCGAAGCGGTCATAACGGGGCTGACTCGAAATCAGTTTGTGGGCAACCACACGCGGGTTCGAATCCCGCCCTCTCCGCCAAAAGCACCCAATTTGAACTTTTAGGGTTCAAATTGGGTGCTTTCTTTATTCCAATGATAGCGGACAATGTTTTCGTGTGGAACCCTGCTGTCAGTTATCCAAGATATGCAAATGTAGTGCCTAAATGTGTGTCAAAGCCGAGTGACTGATACATTTCTTCATCACAAGATGCGCAGCAAACCGTCAGGCTTGCAATGCCGTTTTCTCTGCACCAGCATTGCGCTGCAAGTGCCAGTTGTCTGGCAACACCTTTCTTTCGGAATACCGGCTCAATGAAAAAGTCATCAAACACGCCGGTATCGGAACAGGAAAAGGTAGAGAAACATTTGGCTACGCTGCACATTCCAACTGCCCGATAGCCACGCCTTGCTACAAAGAAGAGAATCTTTCCATCTCGGATTGCCTGTACCAGTTGACCTTGTTTTTCTTCCGTCAGTGGATTTTCTCCGATTTCCCGCAAAAATCCATTTTCCAGCTTTTTGAGTTGCCAGTCCTCGGGATTGGTAAGCACTTCGACTGCAATGGGAACATCCCTGTTCGGCGGTAGGATCATAAGAGGATCGCCCCACTCATCAGCACCGTTGCAGACAAAGCCAACGCTTTCCCAAAAGCGACGGCGACGAGCGTCGTTGCCATAGTTCAATTCCGCATACAATGCGCCTTTTTCCCGTGCCCATTGCAGCAGCGCCTTGGCGCATTCTTTGCCCGTTCCATTGCCCCGAAATTGCGGATAAACGCAGAACTCCATAAGGAAGCACTTGCCGTCCTCTGTGGTATAGATTACCGGGAGGGCAAAGCCAATGTCCTGTCCATCCCGATGAAAGAACAGATAGTAGCACCGATCCTGCTGACGATCATGGATTTTTTGTATCATTGAGCGGTGTTCATCATCAAGAAAATACCCTCTGTCCTCATCTTCCGGATCAGGGAAAATGTCCCGTATGTAATAGATGTGAAGTTGCTCCCAAAAGGCTACAACATCAGTTTCCGTGGTTGCTTCACGGATGGTAATTTGTTTTTCCATTCTGTTTCCTCCAAAATTCAATTCGGAGGGTTAGGAAGCGTGAACCCTCCATACACGATTCATCTTCATAAAGAACCACCCTTTCTACTTCTAAATTTTTATTCATACACCGATAACGGCGATGATACCTGTTAAAAAGGATTGGAAAAATAGTCAAGCATTCGCTCCAACGCAGGAACACCATGTCCCTTCCCAAGGCAGGACACATCGATCACGATGCTCATATCCCATCAATCCTTTTTTGACTATTATAATATAGGCAGAAAAGATAATCAAGGAATTATCTAACAATAGCTCGCAAATAAAACTGACTATACAATCGCCCCCCTCCGCTTCTGGAAAAAACTCATTTGAATCTCAACGATTCAGCCGGATTCTTTCGCCAATACGATTTTTTAGAAAAATAATAAAACAGGCTTGCAATGTCGCTTTTTTTATGGTATATTGTTTAAGAAATCAGCGGGGCATTAGCGCAGTTGGGAGCGCACGACACTGGCAGTGTCGGGGTCAGGGGTTCGAGTCCCCTATGCTCCACCAGCAGGCATTGCTTGCACTCAATCGTCGATGGAGTGTCGCGCAGAGCCAAGTCTTATCGCGCGATGGTGTGATTCGGATTTGGCTCTGACAGCTCCTCTACGAAATGAATAACGGTTTTATGCACAGCACGCATGGGGTTATAGCTCAGTTGGTAGAGCGATGCGTTCGCAACGCATAGGTCAGGGGTTCGAATCCCCTTAGCTCCACCAAAATAACCTGAATTTAATCTTGAAATGTACAAAGCACAACATTTGTAAACAGCAGGGATTAAATTCAGGTTTATTTTATTTCTTCCCCCCTCGAGACAACTTTTCGCGCACTGAATACCGAGCCCCAAAGCCCAATATGAAGCAAGGAGTCTATTATGCTTGATCAACACTTGATTGCAAAAACCTCCCCATTGGCAAAAGAAAAAAACATCATTCGCTTCGGACACTATCGACTGACGCTGCTGGAGGACCGTTTGTTCCGGCTCGAACACAGCGAAAGCGACCTGTTCCGTGACGCAGCAACACAGACGGTCTGGTATCGCGACCTGCCGCTTGTCCCGCACAAGAAGCATATTCGGAACGGACGTCTCACCGTTGACACAGGCGCCATCAAAATAATCCTTGCGGAAAACCGTGAGGATTGCCGCGTTATCATGGGCGGTAAGCGCCTGAAAATTGAAAACAAAGACAACCTCAAGGGTACATACCGCACGCTTGACTGCTTTGACGGCAATGCTCAGACGATATTTTGGGGTGAACCCGACCACCCGCCTGTCCCTATCGATCTCGGCACAGGCGTATGTTCCAAAAGCGGAATCGCGCTGTTTGACGATGCGGGAGCCTTGACCCTTGCGGACGACGGTGAATTCAAGCCGGAATATGGCGACGGAACCGATGAATACGTGTTTGCTTTCGGCCATGATTACCGTGCCGCCGTCCGCGCCCTCTTCCGCATCACAGGGTCTGTTCCTCTCTTACCCCGTTTCGCGCTCGGTAACTGGTGGAGCCGTTATCATGCCTACACCGATCGGGAATACCTCCAGCTTCTGAACCGCTTTGAAGAACACAAGGTCCCCCTGACTGTTGCCACAATCGATATGGACTGGCACGAATCAAACGATCAGGGTGTAACCGAAAAATACGGTTTGTCCAAGCTTGACAAGGATGAGTATGTCGGAGAAAGACCCGGCTGGACAGGCTATACATGGAACGAGGAACTCTTCCCCAACCACTGCGATTTTCTGAACGCCGTCAAAAAGCGGAACCTGCAAATTACCTTGAACCTCCACCCTGCCGATGGCGTCCGTTTCTGGGAAAAATGCTATGAAAAAATGGCAACCGTCACAGGCATTGACCCCAAGAGCAAAAAGCGTGTAAAGTTCCACATTTCGGATCCCAATTTCATCAACCATTATTTTTCCGATATGCACAAACCACTTGAAGAAGAGGGCGTCGACTTCTGGTGGATTGACTGGCAGCAAGGCACCAAATCCGACGTCAAAGGGCTTGACCCGCTTTGGTCTCTCAACCACTACCACTATCTGGACAATGCCAAGGGACACACTGTCCCTCTGATTCTCTCCCGTTACGGCGGCATCGGTTCCCACCGTTATCCCATCGGCTTCTCGGGCGATACCCTGATTACATGGAAAACGCTCGATTTTCTTCCCTACTTCACCTCAACCTCGTCGAATGTCGGCTACACTTGGTGGAGCCACGACATCGGCGGTCATATGCACGGCGAGTTGAATTATGAACTGTATACCCGGCACATCCAATACGGCGTTTTCAGCCCGATCAACCGTCTGCACAGCACCAACGCGCCGGCTGTGACAAAGGAGCCTTGGTACTATAAAAACGGAGCGGGTCTGATTGCCGAAGACTTCATGCGCCTGCGCCACGCCTTGATTCCGTACCTTTATACCGCCAACCAAAGAACTCACAAAGAGGGGCTTGCGCTGGTGGAACCGCTTTACTATTCCTACGATCAAAAGGAAGCATACGCATACAAAAACGAGTATTTCTTCGGCGGTGAGCTTTTGGTTAATCCCGTCACTCACCCTGCCAAGGCAGACGGCTTTGCGCGCGTGGAGACATGGATCCCCGCCGGCAGATGGTTCGATTTCTTTACCGGCGACGAATACACCGCGCCTGTTGGCGGTATGAAGAAAACCCTGCTCCGCAATCTGGATTCGATTCCTGTTCTTGTTCCGGCGGGCGGCATCGTTCCGCTTTCCGAAGATGACGACAATTGTTGCGGAAACCCGCACAAGCTGGCGATTATTTCCTACGAAGGCGATTACTCTTACACCCTCTTTGAGGATGCCAGAGATAAAAATCGGGACGGAACGCTTGAAACGGTATTTGAAAACCGCAGCGCAACCGATGGGAACCTGACCCGTCAGACCTTGATAATCCACTCTGTCGGGGATGAAAATGTGATTCCGGAAGACCGTACCCTCAAGGTTGTATTCCGCTCTATTCCCGATGGAAAAGCGTCTTTGAAAATCAATGGCGAAAAGGTAAATACGCCCGATGAAATGCGTGATTGCGTCACCGTCACTTTTGCCTATGACCCCGCAAACACCTACGAGATCACAGTAGAATACGAGACCCGTACAGATTTGCAGCGTTTGCTCGACCGCACGCAGCAGGTTATGATGTCCACAGAGTCCGTCATTCAGTTAAAGGTGACGACCTTTGATAAGCTGAAAACTGCCAAGAACATCGAGGAGTTCCGTGCCATCGTCAATGAAAGCGAATTCGAAGACTGCGTAAAAGCCCGTTTGCTTGAAACGATTTGATCTTCCTCTCGTGATCGCCATCCCCAAACCGCATACGCAACGCGGCAAACCCATGGGTGATCACACGGCAAAAAGCCCGTGAAAGGCAGGTATTTCCCTGCTTCTCGCGGGTTTTCTGTTTGTTTTCGGATATAACGAATAGCCTTTTGCTATCCGCACATCCGCGGCAACCGTTTCATAGGCTGTAACGAAAGGGGGAGAGACGATTGAACTTTCCGCGTGTGACATTTTGCGTTGCTCTGACTGCCGTCATGGTCACTGCCTGCCTGAGCGACGACGCGCTGAACGATATTTCCCTGCTTCTGACGATGTTTGCCGATATTCTTGCCAGTGCAGCAGCAGAAAATAACCGTCGCGAGGAATGTGCGGAACAAAAGCGATCGGGGACTGCCAGGCGCAAACTCTCATTGAATACTTAAACTTTTGCAAAGTGCCGCTTCGGGGCTTGAACTGCGATATCGGTTTCAGCACCTTT
Source organism: uncultured bacterium (assembly GCA_945920215.1). Taxonomy (GTDB): domain Bacteria; phylum Bacillota; class Clostridia; order Oscillospirales; family CAG-272; genus UBA1740. The sequence continues at coordinate 85,251 of CAMEJM010000003.1, read as the reverse complement.
CGGAGACACAAAACGTGATACACAAGAATCCGCCGGTCGAAAGACCGGCGGAAACTGATATGAAAGAGCACTTGCTCACACCGCGGAAGTCACCACACTTTCCGCAGCTTTTTTATCCTATCATAAAATCCATAATTTGTCAATTATTTTTTAAAAATAATTTCATATTTTACTTTTTGGAAAATGCAGATACTGTATCCACATAGTTGCAGGCGTTTAGCGCCGCCACGGTGCCGTCCGCCGCTGCGGTCGTGACTTGTCTTATTATTTTCGTGCGGCAGTCACCCGCTACAAAGACGCCGGGTGTTTTGGCGGCGCAATTTTCTCCTGCCTCGGCATAACCGTCCCGATCCAACTCCAGGATATTCTCAAACGGCTCGTTCTGCGGTATGAATCCGATTGCTATGAACAATCCGTCCAGCGAGATTGTATCTTCCTCCCCGGTTTTGGTGTGACGGTATCTGATACCCTCCAATACACGGTCGCCGAGAATGGACGTGACAGTGACGTTTGTTTTGACAGAGACATTTCCGAGCGTCTGAATCCTGTCCTTCAGTTTTTGCTCTCCTGTCAGGTGGTCAAGCAGTTGAAAAACATATACTTGCTTTGCAGTATCTGCCAGAAGAACGGCCTCCTGCAATGCGGTATTCCCACCGCCGACTACCCCGACCACCTTATCACGGTAAAACGCGCCGTCGCATACGGCGCAGAAAGAAATGCCGTTTCCGATAAATTTCTCCTCGTTGGGAACCTGTAATGTTCGGTGCCTGGCTCCGGTTGCCACAATCACCGCAAGAGCGGTATATTCCCCCCGGTCTGTCAGAACGGTTTTTGTATTTCCGTTCTCTTTGACGGAAAGTGCCTCGCCGTACTCGATATCCGCCCCCTGCGCCACCACCTGCTCAAGCAGCTTCTCCGCATATTCATTCCCGCTCAAATGCGGAAATCCGGGAATATTCTCAAGGTGCGGCGAATAGGTGATCTGACCCCCGAATGTCCCTTTTTCAAGAACCAGTACCTTTTTATTGGCGCGGCAAATATACAGCGCCGCCGTCAGACCCGCGGGACCTGCCCCGATGACAATGATATCGTACATGACTTTCCTTTTGCATTTTTCGTTACAATGGGAGACCGAGACTGCTTTATGCCCCCGTCAATTGATATGAATTGCGAGCGTGCAAGCCTCATCCCTGATATATAATAGAATGCCCGCGTTTTCCCAAAATATCCAACCGGCAGGGGAAAAGCATTGATATTTGTATTCCTCAGACCGAAACATTCCGAACGCCTGGGGCAAAACATACAAATTGCACCATGCAAACAATTCGTAAACTATGACATTTCTCCCGTTGACAGCAAACCCTATTTTTGATAGAATAATAGTGCAAGTCATTGAAGTTCTTTGTGACTGACGGAATGTAAGTGGGCTACCACTGTGGAGCAAAGAACCGTTGAAAGCCGACCGTCTGGGCGCACTTACGATATAGAGGTAAGTGCGCCCTTTTGTATTTCCGTCTGATTTCTGTCACCCATCAAATTTCAAAACGGAGGAATACGTATGAAAAAGGTTGCCATTATCATGGGAAGCGACAGCGACCTTCCCGTTGTCGAAAAAGCAATGAATACCCTTTCATTCTTCGGTGTGCCGTACGAGGTACATGTTTTTTCCGCGCACAGAACTCCCGACGAAGCACGTGCATTCAGCCTGCACGCACGTGAAAACGGATTCGGCGTTCTCATAGCTGCAGCAGGTATGGCGGCGCACCTTGCCGGCGCCATTGCCGCAAATACCACCCTGCCCGTGATCGGAATTCCTGTAAAATCTGCCGCACTGAACGGCGTTGACGCCCTACTCTCCACTGTGCAAATGCCCTCCGGCATACCTGTAGCAACAGTGGCAGTCGATGGAGCTGCCAACGCCGCATTTTTGTCTGTGGAGATTCTGGCAGTAGAAGACGCCGCACTGGCAAAGAAGCTTTCCGACAAGCGCGCGCAGGACCGCGAACAGGTTCTTCTCAAAAACCGTGCGGTCGAAGAAAAATACAATCAATCAAAATCATAATATCACATTCAAAACAAAGAGCGGAGGAGTAAACCCATGAACAAGACCGAACAACTTTACGAAGGCAAAGCCAAAAAGGTATTCGCAACCGAAAACCCGGAGTATGTCATTGTATCCTATAAAGACGACGCCACCGCGCTCGACGGTCTGAAACGGGGTACCATTCTCGGGAAGGGCGCCATCAACAACCGTATGTCCAACTATCTGATGAAACTGTTGGAACGCTCCGGCGTGCCCACACATTTCGTGGAAGAGCTGAACGACCGCGAGACAGTCGTCAGAAAAGTGCAGATTGTGCCCCTGGAAGTCATCATCCGCAACATCTCCGCCGGCTCTTTTGCAAAGCGCTACGGTGTGGAGGAGGGTATCGTTTTTGCAGAACCGACCATTGAATTCTCCTACAAAAACGACGATCTGCACGACCCGCTCATCAACTCTTATCACGCCCTCGCCCTCGGTCTTGCCACAAAAGAGGAAATCGAAACCATCAAGTCCATGGCGTTCCGTGTGAACGAAGTGCTCAAAGAATACTTCTCCACACTGGGCGTGAAACTGGTCGATTTCAAACTGGAATTCGGCAGAACCGCAGACGGTAAAATCGTCCTTGCAGACGAAATCTCTCCCGACACCTGCCGTTTCTGGGATGCCAAAACGAACGAAAAACTTGACAAAGACCGCTTCCGTCGCGATATGGGCGGCGTCGAAGACGCTTACCGTGAAATGATGCACCGTGTGTTCGGCGAATGAGCCGTCCCGCAATTGTCAAAACAGCTTGGTAGTATTCCCTATATCTTCATAAGGAGACCGGCATGAGCACTCTACACGAAGAATGCGGGGTTTTCGGGGTCTATTCCCCCGTTCACTCCGATGTCGCGCATATGACCTACTACGGGTTGTATGCGCTGCAACACCGCGGACAGGAGTCCTGCGGGATCGTTGTCAACGACGACGGTTTGTTTACCCACTACAAGGATCTCGGACTTGTCAACGACGTGTTTACCCCGGAAAATCTGTCCTCACTCGGACATGGACAGAGCGCGATCGGTCACGTCCGTTACGGCACGACCGGCGCGAACGACCGCAACAACGCGCAGCCCATCGTCGTCAATCACATCAAGGGCAGAATGGCGCTTGCACACAACGGAAATCTCACCAATTCCTATGAATTGCGCGAGCAATTGGAACTGGAGGGATCCATTTTCCACACGACCAGCGACACGGAAGTCATCTCCTATATCATTACCAAGGAACGCCTGCACACCGGCTCTATTGAGGAAGCGGTGGAAGCCGCTATGAACCGCATCCACGGCGCATACTCTTTGGTGATCATGTCTCCCGCAAAGTTGATTGCCGTGCGCGACAGAAACGGATTCCGCCCTCTTTGCTTCGGCAAAACCAAAGACGGCAAATATGTGGTTGCCTCGGAAAGCTGTGCGCTGGACGCAGTCAACGCCGATTTCATCCGCGATCTGGAGCCGGGTGAAATTCTGATATTCGATAAAAACGGCGTCCGCAGCATTACCACCCATTGCAATCAATGCCCCCGCAGCTTCTGCGTATTCGAGTACATTTATTTTGCAAGACCCGACTCGGTAATTGAGGGGTGCTGCGTGCATGAGGCCCGCCTGCGTGCCGGAGCATTTCTGGCGCTGGAACACCCCGTGCAGGCAGACGTCGTGATCGGCGTGCCGGATTCCGGTCTGGACGCCGCCGTCGGCTATTCCAAGCAATCCGGCATTCCCTACGAGATAGGCTTTATCAAAAACAAATACATCGGGCGCACCTTTATTTCCCCCGGTCAGGAAAGCCGTGAAGACCGTGTGCGCATTAAGCTCAACCCGATTACCGCGGCAGTTCGCGGAAAACGCGTAGTTCTGATAGACGACTCGATTGTCCGCGGCACCACAAGTGCAAGAATCGTAAAGCTCCTGCGCGATGCGGGCGCAACCGAAATTCATATGCGCATCTCCGCCCCTCCTTTTCTGAACCCCTGCTATTACGGCACGGATATTGACAGCCGTGAAAATCTGATAGCCTGCCATCATACCGTTGATGAGATCTGCAAGATCATCGGTGCAGACACGCTTGGCTATCTGAGCGTGGACAGTGTGAAAAAACTTGCAAACGGCAACCGCGGTGCCCACGGCTTCTGCACTGCCTGCTTTGACGGCTCGTACCCGACGGAAATCCCTTCCCACACCGAAAAAGACCGTTTCGAAGGGAAAATTTCCGAAAAATGCGACAAACAAAAATGAACAGCCCCACATACCAGTATTGAAAGGAACAAGGCAATGAACACAAATTCAAAGTCTGAAAGTTACGCCGCAGCAGGCGTGGATATCACTGCCGGCTATCGTGCCGTGGAGCTTATGAAAGCGCATATCGCACGCACTATGACGTCCGGCGTTTGCTCCGACATCGGCGGATTCGGCGGTCTGTTTGAATTGGACGTAACAGGCATGAAACGCCCTGTTTTGGTCAGCGGCACAGACGGAGTCGGTACAAAGCTGAAGCTTGCTTTCCTCATGGACAAGCATGACACGGTTGGTATTGACTGCGTCGCCATGTGCGTCAACGACGTGATCTGCTGCGGTGCAAAGCCCCTGTTTTTCCTTGATTACATCGCCTGCGGTAAAAATGTGCCTGAGAAAATCGCGCAGATCGTCAGCGGTGTTGCAGAGGGCTGCGTGCAGAGCGGTTCGGCTCTGATCGGCGGCGAAACGGCGGAGATGCCCGGATTTTATCCGATTGACGAATATGACCTTGCCGGTTTTTCGGTCGGCGTAGTGGATCGGGAAAAAATCCTCAACAATAAAGAAATGAAACCGGGAGACGTTATCATCGCCCTGCCGTCCAGCGGCGTTCACTCCAACGGGTTCTCTCTTGTCCGCAAAGTATTCGACGTTGAGAATAACGACTTACATATCCCAGTGGCTGAGTTCGGCGGCAAATCGGTTGGAGAGACCCTGCTGACCCCCACTAAGATTTACGTAAAGCCCATGCTTTCTCTCTTCGAAAAAGTACGCGTCAAAGGCGTTTCGCATATCACGGGCGGCGGTTTCTACGAAAATATTCCGCGTTCCATTCCCGACGGGCTCGGCGCCCGCATCGAAAAACGCAACGTGCGTGTTCTGCCCATTTTCGAACTGCTTGCAAAGGTTGGAAAAATCCCGGAGCGCGATATGTTCAACACCTTTAACATGGGCGTGGGTATGTGCGCGATAGTAGGTCAGGAGGACGCCGACCGAGCTGTGCAAATCCTCAAGCAAAACGGCGAAGACGCCTACATTTTAGGCACAATTGAAAAATCCGAGGACAAAATCACAATTCTGTGATTTTGTCGATGCATAGTAAAATTGCAATGAAAGGAACAGCTGATGAAGCAGCAAAAGACGCGGATAGCGGTATTTGTTTCCGGCGGCGGAACCAATCTCCAAGCCCTTTTGGACGCGCAAAGAAACGGGACTCTGACGAGCGGAGAAATCTGCCTTGTGATTTCCGATCATCGGGACGCTTACGCTTTGGAGCGAGCCGCGAAAGCGGGTGTTCAGGGGCTCTCTTTCTCCAAAAAAGAGTTGGGCGGACAAGCGCCTTTTGAAGAGGCGATCCTATCCTGTCTCACCGCACACGGAATTGAATTGATTATTCTGGCGGGCTTTCTCAATATTCTGTCCGATTCTTTCGTTGCACGTTACCCCCGCCGCATAATTAACGTTCATCCGTCCCTGATTCCCGCATTTTGCGGGAAAGGATACTACGGTCTGCGCGTCCATGAAGCGGCGCTCGCCCGCGGCGTAAAACTGACGGGCGCAACCGTCCATTTTGTCAATGAGATTCCGGACGGCGGCGAAATCATTCTGCAAAAGGCGGTACCCGTGCTGGAGGGCGACACGCCGGAAGTGTTGCAGAAACGCGTCATGGAACAGGCGGAGTGGCAGCTCCTCCCCGCCGCAGCCGAGCTGGTCAGCGCGGATATCGCGCGCCGTAAGACCTGCCAAAACTAATCTTCGGTTTTGTATTTCAGCACCGTTCAGACAAAGGAGAGACATATGAACATCTATGCCATTCCCACCCCGGCATCCCGCATCTCCGGCAACAGTTATGTTGGCCGCGGCATTATCATTGGCACCGCGCCCGACGGGCGCGCTGTCAGCGCGTACTTCATCATGGGCAGAAGTGAAAACAGTCGGAACCGCGTTTTCGTCGAGCGCGACGGCGCCCTGTTTACAGAGCCGTTCGACGCAGCGAAAGTCAAAGACCCCTCTTTGATTATTTACGCCGCCATCCGTCAGGTGGGCAACCGCCTGATTGTGACAAACGGCGACCAGACGGATACCATCCGCGACGGTCTCTTTGCCGGCAAGAACTTTTACGAGGCGCTGGAAAGCCGCTGCTTTGAGCCGGACGCCCCCAACCTCACCCCCCGTATCAGCGGAATGATTACCTTTGAAAACGGCGGATTCCACTATGACATGAGCATTCTGAAGAGCATTGATGAGGCAGGCACCGATTGCGCACGTTACGGCTTCTCATACCCCTCCCTGCCCGGCTTGGGGCATTTCCTCCACACCTATGTCACCGACGGCAACCCCATCCCCACTTTTCAGGGTGAGCCGGAGCGCGTCGCCATTCCGGACTCTATTGACGCCCTGACAGAGGAGTTGTGGACATCCCTTGACCCCGATAATAAAATTTCCCTGTACGTCCGTTACACCTCTGCCGACGGCACACGCTCGGAGAGCCGCATGATAAACAAAAACAAGGCTGAGTGACAAAGGAGACACACATGAAAGAATTCGAGTTGAAATACGGCTGCAACCCCAATCAGAAGCCCTCGCGGATTTTTATGGAAAACGGCGAAGAGCTTCCCATCAAGATTCATTGCGGCAGACCCGGCTACATCAACTTCCTGGACGCATTCAATTCGTGGCAGCTTGTCAAAGAGCTTCGCACAGCGCTTGGAATGCCTGCTGCGACTTCCTTCAAGCACGTCAGCCCCACCTCTGCGGCTGTCGGTCTGCCTTTATCGGACAAGCTGAAAAAAGCCTGTTTTGTTGACGATATTCCGAATCTGGACGCTTCCCCACTTGCCTGCGCTTATGCCAGAGCGCGAGGCACTGACAGAATGTGCTCTTTCGGGGACTGGGTGGCACTGTCCGACGTCTGTGATGAAACCACGGCACTGTTGCTTAAGCGTGAAGTATCGGACGGCGTGATTGCCCCCGGTTATACTGACAGCGCGCTTGAAATCCTCAAAACAAAGCGTAAGGGCAACTATAACATTGTTGAAATTGACCCGGATTATGTTCCCGCGCCGCTGGAACGTAAGCAGGTTTACGGCATTACCTTTGAGCAGGGGCGGAATGAGTTTCAAATCAATGAGGGCCTGCTCTCAAACCTTGTCACCGAAAACAAGGATCTGCCGCAGACCGCAAAGCGCGACCTGATTCTCGCTCTCATTACCCTCAAATACACCCAATCCAATTCCGTCTGCTATGCCGTTGACGGGCAGGCCATCGGGGTCGGTGCGGGGCAGCAGTCGCGCATTCATTGCACCCGCCTTGCAGGCTCCAAAGCCGACACATGGCAGCTTCGCCAGCACGATAAGGTACTGTCGCTTCCCTTTCTCCCCACGCTCGGCCGTCCGGACAGAGACAACGTCATCGACGGCTATATCAACCGCAACGAGGAGGACGTGTGCGCAGAGGGCAACTGGCAGAAATACTTTACCAGACGGCCCGAGCCCCTCACCGATGCCGAAATACGCGACTATCTCGCGGGGATCTCCGGAGTTTCTCTTGCGTCCGACGCTTTCTTCCCCTTCGGCGACAACATTGAACGCGCCAAACGCAGCGGCGTCACATATATCGCCGAGCCGGGCGGTTCCATCCGCGATGATCTTGTCATTGAAACCGCAAATAAGTACGGTATGGTGATGGCGTTCACCGGAATGCGCCTGTTCCACCATTGATGTAGAAACGACCGGTCTGTTGTCTGCATAACAGGGAGAATTTTATATGAAGATCATGGTTGTCGGTGGCGGTGGGAGAGAACACGCCATCATAAAGAAACTGAAAGAGAATCAAAGCGTTGAAACCATTTACGCGTTGCCCGGCAACGGAGGAATTGCCGCGGATGCCGTTTGCGTCGGCATTGGCGCCAAGGATATTCCCGCCATTGTCTCTTTTGCAAAAGAACACGCCGTCGACTTTGCCGTTGTGGCGCCCGATGACCCTTTGGTTCTCGGCGCGGTTGACGCGCTGTCGGAAGTCGGCATTCCCTGCTTCGGTCCGAACCGCGCCGCCGCTGTGATTGAGGGCAGTAAGGTTTTTGCAAAGAACCTGATGAAGAAGTACGGGATCCCCACCGCGTCCTACGAGGTTTTCGATACTCCGGAAACCGCGCTTGCCTATCTCAAGGACGCTCACCTGCCCGCCGTCATCAAAGCGGACGGTCTGGCGCTCGGAAAAGGCGTCATTATTGCTGAGACGCGGGAACAGGCGTATGACGCCGTCAAAACCATTATGGAAGACAAGGTGTTCGGGCAAAGCGGCGCGCGGATCGTTGTGGAAGAATTTCTGACGGGTCCGGAGGTTTCGGTTCTGTCTTTCACGGACGGAGAAACCCTGATTCCCATGGTTTCTTCCATGGATCACAAACGCGCTCTGGACGGCGACCGCGGTCTGAATACCGGCGGTATGGGAACCGTTGCCCCCAACCCCTACTACACCCCGGAAATTGCAGACATCTGCATGGAAACCATCTTTTTACCCACCATCCGCGCCATGAAAGCAGAGGGGCGCCCTTTCCGCGGCTGTCTGTATTTCGGTCTGATGCTCACCCCGAAAGGCCCGCGCGTGATTGAATACAACTGCCGCTTCGGCGACCCCGAAACGCAGGTGGTGCTCCCGCTTCTCAAAACGGATTTGCTGACCGTCATGCAAGCCACAGCCAACGGAACGCTGGCGTCGTGCAAGGTTGAATTTTCTCCTGCGCACGCCTGCTGCGTTGTCATGGCTTCCCAAGGATATCCCACGCATTATGAACGCGGCTTTGAGATCACCGTTGCTCCCGCCGTCCTGCCCCACGTCTATGTGGCGGGTGCCAAGCTCACAGACGGCAAGCTGTATACAGACGGCGGCCGTGTCCTGGGCGTAACAGCCGTTGCCGACACATTGGAAGAGGCTGTCAAAGAAGCTTACCGCGAGGTGGGCGAAATCCGTTTTGAAAATGCTTATTACCGCCGCGACATCGGTTTGAAAGCCCTGAAAGCCAAGGAGGAAGTCAAATGATACAGCGCGTCTATGTGGAGAAACGCCCTGCCCTTGCCAACGAGGCAAAAAGCCTGCGCTATGACATCCGTCATCTGCTGCAAATCAAGAACCTGACGAATCTGCGTATCATCAATCGCTACGATGTGGAGGGAATTGACGCTTCCCTATTCTCCTACGCCGTGAAAACCGTGTTTTCCGAGCCGCAGCTCGATATTGTCACCGAAGCGTTGCCGGAGGGAGCGGACGCGGTGTTTGCGGTAGAGTATCTGCCCGGACAGTTTGACCAGAGAGCGGATTCCGCCGCACAGTGCATTCAGATTATTTCCTGCAAGGAACGCCCCACCGTACGCACCGCAAAAATCTATTTGCTGTACGGCAATTGCACCGAACAGGAACTTAAAGAAATCAAAAAATATGTTATCAACCCCGTGGAAGCGCGCGAGGCTTCTTTGGAAATGCCCTCTACCCTCTCCCCGGAGTACGATATTCCGACCGAAGTGCAGACCCTGACGGGATTCTGTGAACTGGATGAGGACGGCATTGACGCTTTTATCCGCAAATGGGGTTTGGCGATGGACCGTGACGACCTCAGATTCTGCCGCGATTATTTCCGCAGCGAGGGGCGCGAGCCTACCGTCACGGAAATCCGCATGATAGACACCTACTGGTCCGACCATTGCCGCCACACCACCTTTCTGACCACCATTGACAGCGTCCGCTTTGAGGACGCGCTCCTGCAAAAGGCGTACGACGAGTATCTGGAAATCCGCCGTCAACTCGGCAGAACAAAACCCGTCAATCTGATGGACATTGCCACCATAGCCGCGAAATACCTGCGTGCGAACGGCAAACTCGACAAATTGGACGAATCCGAGGAAATCAACGCCTGCACGGTGAAAATCAATGTGAAAGCGGACGGAAAAGAGGAACCTTGGCTTCTGCTCTTTAAGAACGAAACGCATAATCACCCCACGGAAATCGAACCTTTCGGCGGTGCCGCCACCTGTATCGGCGGCGCCATACGCGACCCGCTTTCCGGGCGTTCCTTTGTGTACGGCGCCATGCGCGTCACGGGCGCCGCGGATCCCCTCAAACCCGTTGCTGAAACCATGCCGGGCAAACTCCCGCAGCGTAAAATTGTGACAACTGCCGCCGCGGGGTATTCCTCCTACGGCAACCAGATCGGACTTGCCACAGGAATTGTCGATGAAATTTACCACAGCGGATATGCCGCAAAGCGCATGGAAATCGGCGCCGTCATTGCTGCTGCGCCGCAGGAAAACGTACGCCGGGAACGCCCTGCGCCGGGTGACGTCGTCATTCTCCTCGGCGGAAGGACAGGACGCGACGGTTGCGGCGGCGCTACCGGTTCTTCTAAGTCCCACACGCTTACTTCTCTCGAAACTTGCGGTGCGGAGGTCCAAAAAGGCAACGCGCCTGAAGAACGCAAGCTGCAAAGGCTCTTCCGTGACCCTGCTGCCTGCCGCATGATCAAGCGTTGCAACGATTTCGGCGCCGGAGGCGTCTCTGTGGCGATAGGCGAGCTTGCAGACGGTCTTGAAATCAATTTGAACGCTGTGCCGAAAAAGTATGAGGGACTGGACGGAACCGAGCTTGCCATCAGCGAATCTCAGGAGCGCATGGCGGTAGTCGTGGCGCCTGAAGACGAAGCGGCATTTCTTGCCGCCGCGTATGAGGAAAACCTCGAAGCCACCCGCGTGGCGGTCGTCAAGGAAGAACCCCGCCTGACCATGTACTGGAACGGCAAGGCGATTGTCGACCTCAGCCGCGAATTCTTAAACTCCAACGGCGCGGAAAAACACGTGACCGTTGCTCCCGCGAAAATGCAGGACTATGCGCCCGATATTCCGTCGGATTTCCGCTCGGGTTTTGAAGCGCTTGTAGGTGATCTCAATATCTGCTCCAAACGCGGGCTGTCCGAGCGCTTTGACTCCACCATCGGCGCAGGTACCGTTCTCATGCCGTTCGGCGGCAAGTATCAGATGACCCCCATTCAGGCAATGGTGCAGAAAATCTCGGTCGAGAAGAAGCATACGGACGACTGCTCTCTGATGGCATGGGGCTTTAATCCTGCCATCAGCGAAAAGAGCCCCTATCATGGCGCTTATCTTGCCGTCGTGGAGTCCATCTCGAAGTTGATTGCGACAGGCGCCTCTTTTGAAGACGTATACCTGACTTTTCAGGAGTATTTTCCGCACCCCGGCAGCGACGAAGCCCGCTGGGGGCAGCCGCTGTCCGCTCTGCTTGGCGCATTCCGCGCGCAGTTGGATTTCGGGGTTGCTTCAATCGGCGGTAAGGACTCCATGAGCGGTTCCTTTGAGCAACTGGACGTTCCCCCGACCCTTGTTTCGTTTGCCGTCACAACCGACATAACCTCGCATATTGTCTCTCCGGAATTCAAAGCGCCCCGTCACCGCGTTGCTCTCTTCTCCCCCGAATATGATGAAAATGGGCTCCCGGTGCCTGCCTCCCTGCTCTCCTGCTTTGAAACCGTAACCGCTCTTTTCCGCAGCGGCAAAGCATACGCGGCATACACCCCTACCCGCGGCGGGATTGCGGAAGCCCTCTTCAAGATGTGTATCGGAAACAAGGTGGGCGTTGCACTGACGGAGAGCTGTACCTTGGAGGACCTGTTCGGATACGCTTACGGCGCTTTTGTCGTAGAAACCGACGATGATGTAGCAGCGGGAAAAACCATTGCCCATACCACCGAAAAAGCGTCGATCGACGGCTTTGGAGAGTCTCTCTCCCTCGATGCTCTCACCGACCTGTACGAGGGAAAACTCGAAAGCGTATTTCCCTGTAACATTCAAAACGAAAGCACCCCCTTGGAAACCTTTTCGTTCAAATCCGATAAACGCGTGGCACCCGCTGTCAAGGTTGCAAAACCGAGAGTACTGATTCCCGTCTTTCCCGGTACTAACTGCGAGTACGATTCTGCAAAAGTCATGCGTGACGCAGGCGCAGACGCGGAAATATTCGTTATCAACAATCTGACCTCGGATTCTATTGCCCGCAGCGTTTCTGATTTTGCGGCGCGCACGCGCGACTCCCAAATGATTTTCATTCCCGGCGGATTCTCCGGCGGCGATGAGCCCGACGGCTCCGGCAAATTTATCACGGCTTTCTTCCGCAATGCGGAGGTAAAGGAAGCGGTGACGGAACTTCTCGATCGGCGCGACGGGCTGATGTGCGGCATCTGCAACGGTTTTCAGGCGCTGATCAAGCTTGGCTTGGTTCCCTACGGCAAAATCATCGATACCGATGCCGACTGCCCCACCCTGACCTACAATACCATCGCACGCCACCAGTCCCGCCTTGTCAGAACCCGTATTGCCTCCAACAAATCTCCGTGGCTTGCGGGGACAGAGGTCGGTCAGATTTACACTGTGCCGATTTCCCACGGTGAAGGGCGCTTCATCGCCGATGAAAAGCTGATACGCGAGCTTGCGGCAAACGGTCAGATTGCGACGCAGTATGTGGACTTTGACGGAAATGCCACGGACGACATCCGCTTCAATCCAAACGGCTCCCTGTACGCAATCGAGGGAATCACCTCCCCCGACGGGCGCGTATTCGGTAAAATGGGGCACTCGGAAAGAATCGGCAACGGGCTTTACAAAAACGTGCCGGGAGAATATGATATACATATGTTCCGCTCCGCCGTGGATTATTTCACCAAATGATATCAAAGATAAGGAGACAGCATGACTTATTTAAGCGACATTGAAATTGCACAGGCGTGCAAAATGCGCCCCATTACCGAGGTGGCCAAAACTGCCGGTATCGCAGACGATTATCTCGAGCAGTACGGAAAGTATAAAGCAAAGGTAGGCCTGTCTCTTCTGAACGATTCAAATCGACGGGACGGACATCTGATCCTTGTGACCGCCATTACCCCGACCCCCGCCGGCGAGGGAAAAACGACTACTACCATCGGACTTGCAGACGGTCTGAAACGCATTGGAAAGAATACTGTTGTCGCCCTGCGGGAGCCGTCTTTGGGACCTGTTTTCGGAATCAAAGGCGGCGCTGCCGGAGGCGGATACGCGCAGGTGGTCCCCATGGAGGATATCAACCTGCATTTCACGGGTGACTTTCATGCCATCGGCGCGGCAAACAATCTTCTCGCCGCAATGCTCGACAACCACATTCAACAAGGGAACGCCCTTGGAATTGACCCTCGAAAAATCACATGGAAGCGCTGTGTGGATATGAATGACCGTCAGCTCCGCTTTGTGGTAGACGGTCTCGGCGGCAAGGCCAACGGCACCCCGCGTGAGGACGGCTTCGACATCACCGTGGCAAGTGAAATCATGGCGGTTCTCTGCCTTTCCTCCTCTATTTCCGACCTGAAAGCGCGGCTTGCGCGCATCATCGTAGGCTACACCTATGATGACAAACCCGTTACCTGCGCGGATCTGAAAGCGCAGGGCGCAATGGCGGCGCTGCTCAAGGACGCTCTCAAGCCCAATCTTGTCCAAACGCTTGAAGGCACGCCGGCATTTGTCCACGGCGGACCTTTCGCCAACATAGCGCACGGGTGCAACTCGGTTACCGCCACAAAAATGGCGCTCAAGCTCGGCGATTATGCTGTGACCGAAGCGGGCTTCGGTGCGGATCTCGGTGCCGAAAAGTTCCTCGATATCAAATGCCGCATGGCTTCTCTGACCCCGTCCGCCGTTGTGGTGGTTGCCACTGTCCGCGCCCTGAAAATGCACGGCGGTCTTGCAAAAACCGAACTGGCAAACGAGAACCTGACGGCGCTCGAAGCAGGGATCCCCAATCTGCTCCGCCATGTTTCCAATATCAAAAACGTGTACGGACTTCCCTGCGTGGTGGCTGTCAACCGTTTCCCGACCGACACTGACCGTGAAGTGGAATTCATCATTGAGAAATGCCGTGCCTTGGGCGTGAATGTCGTTCTCTCAACCGTTTGGGCAGAGGGCGGCAAAGGCGGCGAAGCGCTTGCGCGTGAGGTAGTCCGCCTGTGCGAAGAGGAAAAGCCGGACTTCCGTTTCAGTTATGAAATCGACGCCACCATCGAGGAAAAGATCGAAGCTGTTGTCAGGCGAATTTACGGAGGCGACGGCATCAACATTCTTCCCGCCGCCGCCAAACAAATCCGGCAGCTTGCCGCCCTCGGTTTTGATAAGGTGCCCGTCTGTATCGCCAAAACGCAGTACAGCTTCTCGGATGACCCGACAAAACTCGGCGCGCCGGAGCATTTCACCGTCACGGTGAAAAACGTCAAAGTCTCGGCGGGCGCAGGATTCCTTGTCGTTCTTACAGGCGATATTATGACCATGCCCGGACTGCCGAAAGTCCCTGCCGCCGAACGTATTGACGTAGACGACAACGGCGTCATTCACGGTCTGTTCTGATGTTGATCCATTATGATAAAAGCGGAGTCTCAGACGAGGCTCCGCTCTTAAATTTTATTGTTCTGTTTTTCTCTCTTCCTTCTCGGGGTTGGCGTGACACCGTCCGCACATCGGACAACCTGAGCAGCTGCCGCTGCAACCGCCGCATACAGATTTCCCTTGTTTTTTGCGTTTGATCATCCCGCGCACAACCGCACCCACGCAAATCATCAGAATCGCCAGTACAATGATTGTGCCGATATGGTCGCCAATAAAATGTAACAGCATTCCTACCTCCTATGTCACTTCAGAAGCGCCGCAGAGTTGTTTTTTCTCCGGGGGCGGAAAATCATATATCCAAAACCTGCAAGTACCAAGAGCGCAAAGATAAATCCGACAACATGAATGTTTCCCGCAAACACAGAGCCGATTTGATACACGATCAGAGAGACGGCATATGCAAGCAGGCACTGATATCCAATGGCAAACCAAGTCCACTTCGCGCTGTTCATCTCGCGCTTGATAGCACCGATTGCCGCAAAGCAGGGAGCGCACAGCAGATTAAAAATAAGAAAGGAATATGCTGCCAACTTCGACATCCCCTCAAAGTCAAGCACGCCGAGAACGCCGACTACTTCCTCTTTCGCCACAAGTCCCATGATGGTTGCGACAGTAGAACGAATATTGCCAAATCCAAGCGGTTTGAAGATATAGCAGATGGCTCCGCCGATAATCCCCAGCAGGCTCGCCTCCAGTTCCATATCCACATCGAATCCGAATGTTCCGTTCTCTATACCGAGCCGTGAGAAAAGCCAAATGAAAATCGATGAGAGAAGAATGATGGTGCCCGCTTTTCTGATAAACGAGCTTGCTCTCTCCCACATGGAACGCATCAGGTTGCCGAAGGTAGGCATATGGTAGGCGGGAAGTTCCATCACAAAGGGGGCGGGATCTCCTGCAAACAACTTTGTTTTCTTGAGCATGATGCCCGACACAAGAATTGCCGCAATCCCGATAAAATATGCGCTGGGCGCTACCCACCATGCGCCGCCGAACAAAGCAGACGCAATCAATGCAATGATAGGAAGCTTTGCGCCGCAAGGGATGAACGTGGTGGTCATAATCGTCATGCGGCGGTCACGTTCATTCTCGATTGTACGGCTTGCCATAATTCCCGGCACGCCGCAGCCGGTTCCAATCAGCATCGGGATAAAGGACTTTCCGGACAGACCGAACCGCCTGAATACACGGTCCAGCACGAATGCGATGCGCGCCATATAACCGCACGCCTCCAAAAACGCCAGCAAAATAAACAGCACTATCATCTGCGGCACGAAACCGAGAACAGCGCCGACGCCCGCTACAATTCCGTCAAGAATCAGGCTTTCCAGCCATGACGCGCAATGCATGGCGTCCAGCAACCTGCCGAGCAATACGGGAATCCCCGGTACCCACACACCATACGCGGCAGTATCGGGCACCTCCTCCGCTTCCAAAGCCGGAACAACCAACTCTGACAAATCAAAGCCCGCTTCCGCAAGCGAATCGCCGTATGTACCGTACGCTTCCTCAAAATCGGCGAAACTGCCACCCTCTATTGCGCTCTGAATATCAGCGGCGCCGACTACGCCCTGCTCTGCCGCCGCTTGGACGATTCCTTTCACTTCATCTGTGAAAATGTATTCTTCGGCATATGCGTTCGCGTCTTTTTCATATGCGGATGACCCGATTCCGAAAAGGTGCCAGCCGTCGCCAAAGACGCCGTCGTTTGCCCAATCCGTCACAAAAGTGCCGATGGTGGAAACCGAGATGAAATACACAAGGAACATAATGACAGCGAAGATCGGAAGCGCCGCCCAGCGGTTTGTCACCACGCGGTCAATCTTATCGCTGACGGAGAGTTTTCCTTTTTCTTTCTTGCGGTAGCAACCGGCGATGATGGAAGCAATATATACATACCTTTCATTGGTAATCATACTCTCCGCGTCATCATCGCATTCTTTTTCGGCCGCCCGGATGTCCTGCTCAATATGCGCAAGGGTTTCGGGCGCAATAGTCAGTTGCTCAAGTACCTTTTGATCACGCTCGAAAATCTTGATGGCATACCATCTCTGCATCTGCTCAGGCATATCGTGCAAAGCAGCTTCCTCAATATGCGCGATAGCGTGTTCCACAGCGCCGGAAAAGGTATGCATCGGCTTAGTATCGCCTTTCTCGGAAGCTGCGATGGCGGCTTCCGCCGCCTCATCGATACCGTTTCCCTTCAATGCGGATATTTCGACGACGGGGCAACCGAGCTGTCTCGAAAGTTCCGCTGTGTTGATGCGATCGCCCCTCTTCCGAACCACATCCATCATGTTGATTGCCACCACAACCGGAATCCCGATTTCGGTCAGCTGTGTGGTCAGATACAGGTTACGTTCCAGATTTGTACCGTCCACGATATTGAGAATGGCATCGGGTCTTTCTCCGACTAAATAGTCGCGGGCGACCACCTCTTCCGGCGTATACGGGGAAAGAGAATAGATACCGGGAAGATCTGTCACGATGACATTGTCGTGACGCTTGAGCTTTCCCTCCTTTTTCTCGACAGTCACCCCCGGCCAGTTCCCTACGAACTGGTTGGATCCTGTCAGTGCGTTGAATAATGTGGTTTTACCGGCATTGGGGTTGCCTGCCAAAGCAATCCTGATTGTCTTGCGCTCCATTGAATTCTCCTTTCTTTCGGTTAGCAATTGCTAACTTGCGGGCAAAAATGAATGCGGGAAACTCCCGCGAGTATTTTATTCCACCTCAATCATAGCAGCGTCATCTTTACGCAGCGTCAGCTCATAGCCGCGAACCGTCATTTCAATCGGATCGCCGAGCGGCGCCACTTTTCGGATAGTTAATTGTACCCCTCGGGTCAAACCCATATCCATGATACGGCGTTTCACTGCTCCCTCACCGTGCAGGCGCACCACCGTTGCCGTCTCTCCGACTTTCACGTCTCTCAGAGTTTTCATGTGTCTCTCCTTTCCAATCATTCATATACCTTTGAATTATATCATAATTTTCTGCGCCATTTCACGGCTGATTGCCACACGGGAGTCTTTGATGTTCACAATCAGGTTCCCTGCCATTGCGGTTACGACCGTGACGCGGCTCCCCGGCACAAAGCCCAAATTCTCAAGGTGCTTTTTGACTTCCGGCATGCCGCCTACCCTCTTGATCAGGCTTTCTTCCCCGATGTTGGCAAATAATAACGGCATCATTCTGATCCTCTCCAAATCGGTCTTATGTATTTTGGTTAGCCGTTGCTAACTATGCTAATTATATGCGCTTCCTTGTTTTTTGTCAATTGAAATCAAACCATTCTTTTTAATTTCGGCACTTTTTAAAAAATGGTTAGCATTGGCTAACTCTATTTTTGTTGAAACCACACAAAGATGCTTAGGGGACAAGAATCATGCGCCTATATTACTCCGGTTGAGATATAAAGATTAGACAAATCGATTTAATACAACACTCGTCTATATACCCGATGCCCTAATAAAACAAACGGGGCGGAGCCTAAAATATAAGGCGCCGCCTCATTATATTCAGAAGTCATGGTATTCTGATTTGAAGTCGGTATAAGCTTGCCGTTTTCCGATTTCTCACTCTTTTGCGCGCAGAGATCTTAATTTTGCCTTCTGCGCATCTGTGAGGCGTCGGCTTTCACATGCCTTCTGTATAGCCTTACGACGAACCCACTCGCCGAGAAGATGCCCTTCTATATATGGCAAGGTGCTCTCGTACCGTTTTGCCAGTGCCGTCGCAAAGAACCATGCCTGCATCATGCGGATATAGTATTCTTCCCTGTCCAGCGACGCGACGGTATTCAAATATGTCTCACAGAAAACGCCGTCGTTCAGATACCATCTCATCAAACAGCCTATCCCGAACCGCACCGCGTAAGGAGCGGATGACGAAAGCCAACGACGGATATGTACCTCGGTTTTTTTCGGAAACTTACCAAGCACCTTTGGGTTCATCAAGTCACAGGTCGCCCAGTTGTCCACATACGGCAAAAATGCGTCCAGTTCCGTTACCGTTTGCTCATAGTCCCCGATTCTTTCTATCAAACAGGCGTGAAGATTATTCTCCTCATAGTAAAAATGAGGCAGTTCGGTAAGAAAATCCGAGACAAACGGCTCTCTTGAAAACTCTTTTGAGAAGTCCCGCAAGGCAGGCATCCGCACCCCGATGATTCTCTCTTTCGGTATTTCCGGCATCAGACGGGATTGAAAATCCCGATAAGCGCCGTCCGCGCGTGCGAGGAGTCCTGCTCTTGCCTTCTGTGCAGCCGACGTTTCCTCAGTCACCTTTTTCATCTCCCACATAAGTAAAACGGCGATAGCTTTTCCCGTCGCGCTCCACCGTTTCATTCCACATGGCGGCAGGACGTACCCAGTATTCCCCCGCGCCGTACAGCGCGCGGTAGACCACCATTTTCTCCCCTGTTTCAGAATGGCGGGCAAGTGCGATGACTTCATATTCCCCGCCCTTGAAATGGCGGTACCTGCCTGGTCTGATAGTTTCCATATGTTTTTCTCCCATTCTTTCGATGCTATGATTATAACTCATTCCGCCGTCCGGTGCAAGCGTGCCCGTGCTGTGCCGCTTATTCTGTCAACAACGGAGGAATTGAAATGCGTGTCAGTTTATGTATGATTGTAAAAAACGAGGAGAAAGTTCTGGCGAGGTGCCTGAACAGCGTGACAGGGTGTTTTGATGAACTAATCATTGTCGATACAGGAAGCACGGACAATACCAAAGAAATTGCGGCGCAATTCACCGCGCAGGTCTATGACTTTGAATGGTGTGATGATTTTGCAGCTGCCCGCAATTTTTCGTTCTCAAAGGCTACATGTGAATGGATCATGTGGTTGGACGCGGACGATATCCTGACTTCTGAAAACAAAGACGCCTTTCTGAGTCTTAAAGAACGCGGCGTTCCGTCCGACTTCTCCGCTGTCGGTCTGCGCTATGATACAGCCTATGACGAAAGCGGAAACGTAACCTTTTCTTACGAACGGGAACGGATTATCAGGCGGGACGCACCTCATGAGTGGGTCGGATTTGTGCACGAGGTGTTATCCTATGAAGGACCAATCCTCCACACGGACATTGCAGTGTCGCACCGCTCGGTCAAGGAAGAATACCCCGATCGCAATCTGAGGATATATGAAAAACAATTGGCGACAGGCGTCGGTTTTTCCCCACGCGATATGTTTTACTTCGGGCGGGAGCTTTGCTATCACAGACAATACTGGCGCGCGCTCGCCGTTCTGAAGAGTTTTATAGAGGCGGGCGGCGGATGGGTTGAAAATATCATCGAAGCCTGTAAAATCAGCGCCGGCTGCTATACCGCGCTCGGTAATACGCATGCCGCGCATCAATGCCTGTGCGAATCCTTTCTGTACGACCTGCCCCGTGCGGAAATCTGTTGTGAAATCGGCGCGGGACTGATGGAAAAGGGACAATATTCATCGGCTGCCTACTGGTACGAAACGGCCTTACGTTGCACGCCGCAATTCCGAGACGGCAGCTTTGTAGATCTGAACTGTTACGGTTACCTGCCGAATATTCAACTCTGTGTATGCTACGACAGAATGGGGGATTTTCAAAAGGCAGAGCAATATAATCTTCGGGCCGGGCATTACCGCCCTCTTTCGCCTGCATATCTGAGCAATCTTGCATATTTCAGAAGCCGAACTTCGGCGAAAGAAGAGGGATAAAATGGATTGAGGAATCTTCTTCCTCACTACAGTTAAGGAGCGTATGCAATGAATTCTGACGCATACAGAAATAACAGATATTCCGGGTGTCGTCATGACCCGGAACCTTGTGATACTCCCACACCGTGCCCTCGTGGGGCAACCGGGCCACGCGGACCCATGGGATGTCGTGGTCCCATCGGTCCTACCGGCGAAAAAGGCGCCACCGGTGAAAAAGGTCCCACGGGTCCCTGCTGCCACCGGCAAGAACTGCTTTTCAACAACGGATTTGATTCATTCAAAGGAGTCGTGCCGGCCGGCTGGCAAGTCAATCAAAGCACGCGTGTGTCCCCTGTCACGTGCCCCGGCCATGTGTATACGGGTACCTCGGCAGTTGCCCTTTCAAACGGCGCGGTGCTGTCGCAGACCATTGCTCTGACAGCTAAAGGCACAACCCATTATCTATTGACTTTCTTCGCGCGTTCCGTCTCGGAGACCGCCGCTTTGACAGTCGACCTCACTTACACCGCAGGTGAAAGCAAAGACAAGGCAGGTACCCTCACCGTTCCTGCCGGTTCTCTCTTCGGCGGCGGATATCACTGCTACCACCTGCTCTCCGACTTCGTCCCGGAGAATGCGACAGAACTGACTGTCGACTTTATTGTGAACGGAGACGCGGGAGATACCGTTGAACTTGACAACGTGAGCCTGCTGAGCCTCTGACAAATCGTTTGTCTCTCGGAGCCGCCTTTTTGGGGCGGCTCCTTTTTTATATGTTCACTCCTGGTTCCCTGTCTTTGCGGGCATTTTACCCGCTTCCCTTTACCGTGAAAGACATAAATTGAAGCGAAATAAAATATTTATATTAATATTTAGATTTCTCTTGACAAGCAATCCCATATGTGTTAGAATGTCATTACCTCTGCCGGAGGTTTTTTTCATGTATTTGGGACGCATGAATCCCCGGTCATGAGGGAGGTATTCACGGGTTTTACCCGAATCTATCAGGAGGTGCCGATATGAGAGTCAAAATTACACTCGCCTGCTCCGAATGCAAGGCAAGAAATTATGACACAACCAAAAACAAGAAAAACGACCCGGACAGACTTGAAATGAATAAGTTCTGCCGCTTCTGCAAGAAACACACTTTGCACAAAGAGACAAAGTAATCGAGAGAGGATGATTTGAAATGGCAGATATCGAAAAGGATACCGAAGCAACCCAACCGGCTGCGGAGGCTACATCCGTAAAGTCGCCCAAAGTAAAAGAGTCTAAGCCTAAAAAAGCAAAGGCTAACATTTTCGTCCGCATCGGTCGCAGATTGAAAAAGTTCTGGAAGGAATATACCAGCGAACTGAAAAAGGTTGTCTGGATGCCCTGGAAAGACGTTAAAAAGCATACGCTGCTTGTTGTTTGCGCCGTCATCGTTTTCAGCATTGCCATTGGCATTGTAGATACCGCTTTCGGCGAAATCATCAAGGGCCTTGCTGGAATGGTAGGTTAATCCATGAGTGATTTCAATGAACTGAACCAGGGTCCCAGATGGTACGTGATTCATACCTACTCAGGCTACGAAAACAAGGTAAAAACCAATCTCGAAAAAATCGTCGAGAACAGAAATCTGTCTCACTTGATTTATGACGTCAAGGTTCCGACCGTTATCGAAACCGTCGTCAATGACAAGGGGGAAAAGAAAGAAGTGGAGGAAAAGCTCTTCCCCTCCTATGTTCTCGTCAAAATGACCATGACCGACGAATCCTGGCATGCGGTAAGAAACATTACCGGCGTGACCGGCTTTGTGGGTCCCGGCTCCAAGCCGGTGCCGCTGACCGAAGAAGAAGTGGAATCCTTTAATGTGGAAGTCCGCAATGAGAACTTCACTTTCAAGGTTGGTGACAAAGTATCCGTTATTTCCGGTATGTTTGAAGGTTACAAAGGTACCATTACGGATATCAGCGAAGACAAGAAAGACATCACTTTGCTTGTCTCGACCGGAACGCGCGACATTCCCGTTTTCGTGGAAGCCGCAGACATCAAAGCCGCCGAGTAAAAACAACCCTTTTTACCGGCGTTTGCCGCACTCCGCCCTGCGCGGAGAATTCGTGGGAGGGAGATAATTTTCAGGTCTCCCGCAATGAACCACATATGGAGGTGTATTCATTATGGCAAAGAAAATCACGGGTTATATCAAACTTCAGATCCCTGCCGGAAAGGCAACTCCCCAGCCGCCTATCGGTCCTGCACTGGGTCAGTACGGCGTATCCATTCCTAACTTTACAAAAGAGTTCAACGAAAGAACCAAAAATGACATCGGTCTGATTATCCCCGTTGTCATCACAGTTTACGCAGACCGTTCTTTCACCTTTATCACCAAAACTCCTCCCGCTGCAGTTCTGATTAAGAAAGCAGCCGGCATCGAAACCGCATCGGCTACCCCGAACAAGGCCAAGGTTGCATCCCTGACCATGGAGCAGGTACGCAAGATCGCAGAGACCAAGTTGCCCGACCTGAACGCGTCCTCCGTCGAGAGTGCTATCAGCATGATCAAGGGTACCGCACGCAGCATGGGTATCACGGTTGAGGAATAAGGGAGGAAAAGAAGATGAGCAAAAAGTATATCGACAGCGCAAAGCTGATTGACAAATCCAAGCTTTACGACTCCGACGAAGCAATGGCTCTCGTTTGCGAAACCGCTAAAGCAAAATTTGATGAAACCATTGAAATTCACGTCCGCCTCGGCGTTGACTCCCGTCACGCTGACCAGCAGGTGCGCGGCGCTATCGTTCTCCCTAACGGTACCGGTAAGACTGTCCGCACCCTCGTGTTCGCACGTGGCGATAAGGCAGAGGCTGCAAAGGCCGCAGGTGCCGATTATGTCGGCGCAGAAGAATTTGTCGCACAGATTCAGGGCGGTTGGTTTGATTTCGACGTTGTCATCGCAACCCCTGACATGATGGGTGTGATCGGTCGTCTCGGTAAGGTCCTCGGTCCTAAGGGCTTGATGCCTAACCCGAAGGCAGGTACCGTTACTCCCGACCCCGCAAAGGCTGTTAAAGAAGCTAAGGCAGGTAAGATTGAATATCGTCTGGACAAGACCAACATCATTCACTGCCCGATCGGCAAGGCTTCTTTCGGAGCTGAAAAGCTCGCAGAGAACTTCAACGCTCTGATGACTGCTGTTATCAAAGCAAAGCCTGCTGCGGCAAAAGGTCAGTATATCAAGAGCTGCGTCGTTGCTTCTACCATGGGCCCCGGCGTAAAGGTCAACTACGCAAAGCTCGGCTGATTTTCAATCTGAGAAAGCGAGACTCGACTTCGTTGGGTTTCGCTTTTTATTATTTTTAGGAGAAATCATATGAATTGGGAAACAATCAAAACAAACATTTTGAACTTCTTATGGCAATTAGCTACCACCGTCGGTCTTCGTCTCCTCTATGCCGTGTTGCTGATTATTGTCGGCTCCAAGCTCGTCAGTATTCTCGTCAAGAGACTGCGCAAGGCAAAACTGTTTTCAAAAATGGAGACCTCCGTATCTCATTTTCTTATCAACATGATCAATGTAACGCTGCGGGTCCTTATTTTTGTATCCGCCGCTCTGATACTGGGCGTTCCCGCAACTTCCTTTGTCGCGATCCTGACCTCTGCCGGCGTTGCCATCGGTCTCGCGCTACAAGGCTCCCTGTCAAATTTTGCGGGCGGCATCATGATACTGCTCTTCAAACCGTTCCGCACAGGAGACTACATTGAATCGGGAGATGTAAAAGGTACCGTAGCCGATATCACTGTATTTTACACAGTTCTGACTACCCCCGATAATAAGGTGATTCACTGTCCGAACGGCGCTCTCTCCAACACGGAAGTAATCAATTTCTCGGAAAAGGAAACACGCCGTCTGGATATCCCCGCTTCTTGTGCATACGGCACGGATACAGACCTTGTGAAACGCGTCCTGACAGAAGTGGCGGAAGCACATCCGCTTGTTCTGAAAGATCCCGCTCCTGCGGCGAAACTTGATAAGTGTAACGACTCATCGCTTGACTTTTTCCTGCGTGTCTGGTGCAACAATTCCGATTACTGGACCGTATATTACGAACTGACGGAACAAGTCAAAGCCGCACTTGACAGCAACCACATCGATATTCCCTATCCGCAGATGGACGTCCACATCAAGCAGGACGAACCGACCATTCAATAACGTATCATACCGCGAAAGCCCCGGCGCATTGCCGGGGCTTTTCCATTTCATTGACAAGCTCGCTCTGAATGCTTATCGGGATGTCACATACAAACGGCTACCGTTTGAATTGATAGGGGAACATGAGTCTTTTCCTTGCAGTTTCGTAAATCTTCCGTTCCTCAATTTCCGAGTAATGAAAACTGCTGCCGATGACCGCGCAAATCACGGTCCGCGCGCCGATGGCCCTGATCTCCTTGGCGCATGCAGTCAGAGTCGCGCCGGTTGTGGCAACATCATCCAGAAGAATTACTACTTTTCCTTTCAACGAAACATCCTCACGCGCACAATAGGATACCGCCGCCGCTTCCAACCTCTCCTTGCGGTTTTTCTTTTTCTGCTGCCCGGTGTTCCCTATTCTTCTGACGGCGGGAACATACGATATTTTCAATAAACGGGAAAGGCTTTTCCCCAACTGTTCAACGTGGTCAAACCCGTATTTGCGTATTGCGGATTTGGAGCGCGGCGCACCGACGATTACGTACTCATGCCCCTGTTTCATATGACGGCGAATACCCGGTGCAAGTTCTTCCGCCAGGAAATCCGTGACAGCGGCGGAATTGGCGCGTTTCAGGCGATATATCAGTTTGTTCTCCGGTAATTCTCTCATCTGCGGACGATACCGATACAGTTTTATCAGCACATGCAGGCTTTTATGCTCCATAAACCGGCTCGGACAGTCGCAAAGGTGCATCGGCTGTAAGCAACGCGGGCAATTGCGCTCTTTGGCGTCCGCATAGGACGCGGCGCATAAACGGCAGAGATACTTTTCGTCACGCGAGAGCAGTGTTCTGCACGCCGCACAGCGCGGCGGAAACAAAAAGCGCAGCAGATTTTCACACCATGAAGTCATCTGACAGCTCTCCCTCATCGAAGAGAATCATACCGCCGACAGACGGCAGGGTCAGACGGTAACCGATATACTCCGGCAGCCGCGGCTGCGCACAGTGAATCCCTTTGCCGAGCATGGCAACGTCCACCCCACACAGCATGGTCAAAAGTGCCAGCAAACCCGATAAAGCCGCGGGAGAAGCGTCCTGCTCCGGTAGCCCCGCTTCCAGAACGATCGGCAAAAGAGAATCATATGCTTCCAGATGATAGAGCGCGCCGTAAAGGAAACCACGCTCTGCACGGGGCATTTCAAACGAATGCGTCACAAGATACTCCCGCACCGCTTCCTGACCGTCATCGCTCTCAAAACCATAATAGGGCGGTAAAGCATTGAGGGAAACGGACGGTTGCCCGTTTACCATGTATAACCGACTATTCCTCCGATAATACGCGCGATGAAAATCCCCAATTTCCTTTCCTAAGGCTGCGCGCTCAAACGGCAAGGCGCAGGCGGCGTAAATTCGCTGCATCACCAAGCGCGCGCCCAATCGGTGAGCGGTAAGCACCACGTTCTGTCTGTCTGATTCCTTTTCAAACTTCTCGGCAAGACTCAGCAACTCTTCCGCACCCGCAACAAAGCATTCTGCCTCTGTGTCTTCTCCCCGATAGGTCAGATACCCTAACAGCGCCGAAGCATACAGGCAGCAGGACATCGCCGTCTGCGCGGTCGGAGCCTTCATGGAGGCTCTCAGATGCTCTCTCATTTGTATCATCAACTCTCCGGCTCCGATGACGTCCGCAGTCAGAAGCAGATAGGTTTGCAGATATACGCAGAAGCCGGCGGGGTCTTTGCCCAATCGTAGCATATCGGAAGGGTGAATCGCCTCAAAAAGGGCAATCCCGCGCTCCCAGATATTCATGACAGAATGAGAGGCGCATTCAAAAGAACAGACCGATTCCAAGTTTTCCTCCTATGCAAAAACCCGACTGAGTCGGGTTTTTGTGCTGTTATGCTTTATAACTGTCTTTGAGACCGACAATGCAGTTGAAAGTGTTTTCATACTTGCTGTCGGAGATAAAATAACCTGTACGCACGAACTGGAAGCGCTCTCCCGGTTGAATCCCTGCCAAAGAGGGTTCTGCTTTGACATGCTCCAGTCTGACAACGGAATTCAGGTTGAGATAGTCGTCAAATCCCTTGCCCTCCGGAATATCCGCCACATTCTCAAGCGTAAACAGATGGTCGTACAGCATGACGTTGGTATCGTGCGCATACGCGGCTGAAAGCCAATGGATGGTTCCTTTGATTTTCCGCCCGTCCACAGGATTGCCGTTCCCGCTTTCCAAATCGGCAGTGCAACGCAATTCCCTGACGGTTCCGTCCTCGTTCTTGACGATCTCATTCAGGCGGATGATATACGCGCCCATCAAACGGACTTCTCCATCGGGTTTCAGACGGAAGAACTTAGGCGGCGGTACCTCGGCAAAATCGTCGGCGTCAATATACAGTTCGCGGGTAAAGGGCAGCTCACGCGTTCCCATTTCGGGGTGCTGAGGGTGATTGGGCAATGTGAAATATTCGGTCTTATCCTCAGGATAGTTGGTAATCACCACCTTGACCGGATGCAGCACGGCGATACGGCGCGGCGCACTCTCATTCAATTCCTCGCGGATACAATGCTCCAACAGTTCGATATCCACCACGCTCAGCGCCTTGCTGACCCCTGCGCGCTCCACAAAATCAAAAATGGCGTGGGGCGTGTAACCGCGGCGGCGGAGTGCGCACAGGGTAGGCATTCTGGGGTCGTCCCAACCGTCTACCAGACGTTCTTCCACAAGCTGACGAAGATAGCGCTTGCTCATCACCGTATGAGTGACGTTCAGGCGGGCGAACTCACGCTGCTTGGGGAATTCCCGATGCTTGACCTCCCCGCCGAGATTGATGTGGTCTACCACCCATTCATACAGCGGACGGTGGTTCTCAAATTCAATGGAGCAGAGGGAGTGCGTAATACCTTCCAGCGCGTCCTGAATCGGGTGCGCATAGTCATAGAGCGGGTAAATGCACCACTTGTTTCCCTGTCTGTGGTGCGGCGTATGAACAATACGGTAAATCGCAGGATCACGCATATTGAGGTTAGGGGACGCCATGTCAATCTTTGCGCGCAACGTTTTTGCCCCGTTCGGGAATTCCCCGTTCTTCATGCGCTCAAAAAGCTCCAGGTTTTCCTCCACGCTTCTGTCGCGGTACGGACTGTTTTTCCCGGGTTCTGTCAGAGTCCCACGGTATTCGCGCATTTCGTCCTGCGAAAGGTCGCACACATAGGCGTCGCCCTGCCGAATCAGCTGAACGGCAAACTCATAACACTTGTCAAAGTAATCGGACCCATAGAAAATACCCCCGGTCGGCTCACAGCCCAGCCATTTCAGGTCCTCATAGATCGACTCCACATATTCGTTATCCTCTTTGGAAGGATTGGTGTCGTCATAACGGAGATTGAAAAGTCCTCCGTACTTTTTAGCGGTCATATAGTTGATCCAGATGGCCTTGGCACTGCCGATGTGCAGATACCCGTTCGGCTCCGGCGGGAAACGTGTATGGACCTTCAGCGACGGATTAACAGATAAATCCTCGTCAATGATGTCATGTATAAAGTTGCCTTTGATTTCGGTTTCCATGAAATTACGCGGCTATGCCGCCCTCCTCAATAGCCTTAAACAATACCGTGATAATACCGCTCTGTCCCGACGGTAGTAGGGGCGCCGTGCCCCGGAAAGATCCGCGTCTCGGGCGGCAGTGCCAGAATCCGTTTCAGCGATTCCCCGATTGCGGTAAATGAACCTCCCGGCAGATCGCACCTGCCGAAACTGCCGTCTGAAAAGACAGTGTCTCCCGAAAACAGTATGCCGTCACCGAAATAGCAGCAGCTTCCACTCGTGTGTCCCGGCGTCAGAATCACTGTCAAACTCTCATTACCCAGCGAAATAACATCGCCTTCGTAAAGCAGCCTGTCAGCGGGGGCGAACGTAATAGCACGCCCCACAATCATTTCGGACACATTCAGGCTCGCGTCCGCAAGACCGGGTGCGTCCGCCGCCGTTATAAACAACGGGATTCCCTGCTCACGCCACGCGTCAAGCGCAATCATGTGATCATAATGCGCGTGGGTTAAAAGAAGTGCTTCCGGCTGCGGCGCATTCCGCCCCGTCAAATGCGGTAACGCCGCAGGCGGCGCGCTCGGATCAATCAGCACAGCGTGTTCTTCCGCGTCATCCGTCACATAATAACACGCGGAGCCCCAGCCGCCGCGGCAAAGATTGGTTACTTTCATACAGCGTCCTTTTTCAGGCAGAATATGTGCTTAATAGCACAGGAACACTCAAGAGTTCGGGCGCGCAAGCGCCCTCGGCTTGCTTTGCAAGACGTACTGCGGGTAATTATAACACCAGCAAAAATGTGTGCTTGCACGGACATTTTTGCGCAGTGCTTCAAGGAACGCAGGAACACGTATGTGTTCTGGCGCGCAAGCGCCCTCGGCTTGCTTTGCAAGACGTACTGCGTGTATTATAACATACGATTCTCCATTTGTCCATGCCCCATTGAAGTTTTCTTCCGCTTTTCACCCACTGCTCCGACGCGCATAAACTACTATTGTAGATGTCATACAGAAAGGGGGGCGCATATGCTTACCGACATTATTGTCATCGGCTCCATCACCTATGCGCTCAAAGCAAAGAATGCGCTGCGAGAGGCTGGAATCCGGGCGCGGGTGCGCAAGTTGGACGGAAGCAACCGCCGTGGCTGTTCTTATGGCCTTGAGTTACCTGCCGGGCAGTTGTTGACTGTGGCTGCCATTCTCCGCCCGTTAAACATCGGCTATGAGATGTATAACGAATGATTTATCTTGACAATGCGGCAACATCCTACCCGAAGCCGGAATGCGTCACAGAGCAGGTCGTGCGCGTCATCACGGAGTGCGGTGGTAACCCCGGAAGAAGCGGACATCGCCTGTCTCTCGCCGCCTCTGAAATTGTCTTTCGCACCCGGTCGGCAGTTGCGAAGCACATTGGTGCAAAGAGCGAAGAAAACATTATTTTCACACAGAATGCAACCTATGCAATCAATACCATTCTCCGTGCAAAAGTCAAAGCCGGTTCTCATGTCCTGCTGAGCGATATGGAACACAACTCCGTCTGGCGTCCCATATGGCGGCTTGCACAGGACGGACTGATTACCTACTCTCTCTTTTCGCACGAGGGGGATATCCGCAAAAACATTCAAGAAAAGTTGACCCGAAAAACAGATATACTCATCTGCACGCACATTTCCAATGTCAACGGATTTGTCTTTCCGCTTGAAGAAATCGCTTTCTTTTGCCGAGCACGCGGTATCTATATGATCGTCGATGCCTCACAGAGTATCGGTCATCGCGCTGTCACGGTCGACAAAATTGACTGCGACGCTCTTTGCGCGCCCGGACATAAGGGGCTATACGGGATTCAGGGATCGGGATTTTTCTATGTGCGGGAAGCGCAGGGGCTGAAAGACGTATTCCAGGGCGGAAGCGGAGCCCATTCGCTGTCGCCGGAAATGCCTGACTATCTGCCGGACAGATTTGAGGCGGGCACCTTGTCTACCCCTGCAATTGCTTCCCTCGGTGCGGGAATCGCTTGGGTGGAAGCACAAGGTGTTGAAAATATCGAAAACAGAGAGCGAAGCTTCAGCCGCCGTCTGCATGAATATCTATCCGATTTGCCCAATGTCATTCTATATTCCAAACCCGAAAGCGGCATTGTCGCATTCAATATCGCGGGAGTTCCCGCCGACGAAGTTGCGGAGAGGCTTGACGGCTTCGGCATCTGCGTGCGTGGCGGCTATCACTGTTCCCCGCTGGCTCATCGGTCTTTGGGCACGCCCGAGGGCGGGCTTGTCCGGATTTCTGCCGGTGCTTTTAATACCATGGGGGAAGCGGAAGTGACGCTCTACCGGCTTTTATCACTATCGAAAGAATATGCGGCACAGGGCTACAAAAAGAAATAAGAGGCAACGCACGATTGCCTCTTTTTAATTTTTACTGTACAGCTTTCAGGTGCGCAAGGCTGCCCGCCGCATTAGCCGGCAAGGATATGATCGCGCCGCTGAGCGCAGGTAGCAGAACGCTGCCGTCCTCACACGTCTCTCCCAAAAGCGCTGTTGCTTCCGGCGTTGCCGGGAAGGAGAGCGCATACGTTTCGGTGCCTACGTTCACTGCCGTCATGCAGATTTCTTTTCCCGAAACACGCTCGAAGATAAAGAAACTCTGATCGAGACGCAACAGTTTGAACACTCCCTCACGATAAACTTCATGAGAGGTGCGCACCCGACCGACCGCGCGGTAGAAGCCGAGCAGATCCTCATCCATGCGTTGCCATGGGAAAGGCATACGGTTAAAGGGATCGGCATACCCTTCCATTCCCACCTCATCGCCGTAATAGATAAGCGGCACGCCCGGAAGAGTCGCCAAAATCAGATAAGCGATTCTCAAGCGCTTTAACCCAAGCTCCCGTTCCTCAGCGGTCATACGCGCAACCGCAAGTTCATCGTTTGTGCGCCCCTCCGCATCTTTCCCTGCAAGAGCTGTCAGAATCCGCACCGTATCATGCGTACCGAACAAATTCATCTGCGCGTCCTGCACACGTTTCGGCGCATTCGGCATCACTTCGCAAATGGCATATCGCAAAGCCGAAACATCCCCTAAGCGCAGATACCGTATCAACCCGGTACGCAGCTCATAGTTCATCACGCCGTCCAACTGTTTGCCCTGAAAATATCTGCGGCGTTTCCCGTAAGCGACCTTGTTTGACGCATCCTCCCAAACCTCGCCCCACAGAATGTTTTCCGGGTCCGCTTCGGCAAGGCGGGCTTTGACGCCATCCAAGAACACGTCCGGCAACTCATCTGCCACATCCAAACGGAAACCGCCGATGCCCCGCTTGGCGTAGTGAGCGATCACGCCGCTTTCTCCAAGAAAGAATTCACGGCACGCGGGTACTTCGGTATGAATGCGCGGCAGAATTTTGATATTCCACCAGCAAGTATATTCATCCGGATATTTCTGAAAGGAGTACCAGGGATAATAAGGGGAATCCTTGGACTGATAGGCGCCGAGGCTCGGGTAATGACCGTAACGGTTGAAATAAACGCTGTCATCGCCTGTATGATTGAACACGCCGTCCAATACGATCCGGATATTGCGTTTCTCCGCCTCTGCAATCAGTTCGTCAAAGGCTTCCTCTCCGCCGAACATCTCGTCAATCTTGAAATAATCGCCGGTGTCATACTTGTGATTGGAGTATGCCTCAAAAACCGGACTCAAATAGATACAGTTCACACCGAGCGAGGCAATGTAATCAAGTTTTTCGGTCACACCGTTCAGATTGCCGCCGAAGAACATATTGTTGGCAAGCGGCGCGCCGGGATAGGCAGGATACTGCGGCATACCGTTCTCCCAATCCGCGTTCCATATGGCGTCCTTTTTTACGGGCGTATCGGCACCGCGGCGGAAACGGTCCACAAAGACCTGATACACCGTCCCTCCGAAAATCCACTCAGGTGCGGGATATGAGAAATCACAGACAGTGAGTTGATAAGACCATATCTCCTCATCGGCAAAACGGAACGTGCATTCTTCTCCTTGCGTGCGAACGGTCATTGCCGTTCCAACGGCAGTATCCATTTCGGCGCGCAGGAAATACAAGCCGCTGTCGAGGCTGTTCGGAGGGAGCTCTCCTTGCCAAATCTCACATTTATCGTCAAGGCGGAGCCATTTCAACGGCACCTCCTTGATACTTTTTGTGGAGTCTGAACGAATGCGCACCGATGCACATACGGCACCGATCTGCCGCGGAACACGCACAGCAAAGTACAACAGATCGCCGCGCACGAATGCGCGGCGACTATCTGAATTCTCCGTTCCGTTGCCATATCGGACGCTGCCGGTACAGCACAGCACATGGTGTGCGTCAAGACGAAGCTCTTTCATCAGTTACCTCGTCTGACGGGGGAAATACGCCAAATGTTATTGGCGTAGTTATGAATGCTGATATCCGAGGAGAATCGGCCGGAAGAAGCGATATTGACCAATGCTTTTCTGGACCACTCCATCGGGTTGGTCGTATAGTCCGTGATGGCTCTCTGATACTCATTGTAATAAGAGTCGAAGTCCGCCAGACACATATACGGGTCGGCAACGCTGTAACCGCCGTTGACCAAATAATCCGCAATAGCGGAGAAGTCTTCCCCGCCAATGGGATGGCTGAAACGGTCAATGACGGAGCGAATCCTCTCGGAATTGTGATAGTACTCTCTTGCCTCATAACCCTGGCGCCAGAGTTCCTCCACTTCCCAGCTGTTGAGACCGAAAATATAGCAGTTGTCGTCCCCTACGGAGTTGCAAATCTCAACATTTGCACCGTCCATCGTGCCGATCGTAATCGCGCCGTTCATCATCAGTTTCATGTTGCTGGTGCCGGAAGCTTCTTTTCCTGCGAGCGAAATCTGCTCTGACAAATCGGCTGCCGGAATCAGAACCTCTGCCATGGAGACGTTATAATCCTCCATAAAGACAATCTTGATGGTGTCTCTGGTACGGGGATTCTGCTCAAGTTCCTTGGCAAGGAAGCAAATCAAACGAATGATCTTCTTTGCCATCACATAACCGGGCGCCGCTTTTGCACCGAATATAAAGGTCTGCGGCGGGAATTCTGCGTTGGGGTTGGAAACCATCTCGTTATAGATGCACATAATCTTCAGCACGTTCAGAAGCTGGCGCTTATACTCATGCAGGCGCTTGATCTGTACGTCGAAGAAAGAGGTCGGGTCGATAACAACGCCGGATTTCTCGTGAGCCCACTTTGCAAACCGTTCCTTATTCTCCTGCTTGACCTTTGCCAAACGGGTAAGGACTTCTTCATCGGAAGCGTACCCCTCGAAGTTGGCGAGCAAAGACGGCGACTGACGGAATTCCTTACCGATACAGTCGGTCAGAAGTTTATCCAGCCCCGGATTTGCATAACTGAGCCAGCGGCGGTGTACCACACCGTTTGTAACATTGGTAAACTTCCACGGGGTCATCTTGTAATAGTCGTGGAAGATGGTGTTCTTCAGAATTTCGGAGTGCAAGGCAGACACGCCGTTTACGGTGTGTGAAGCCACCACGCACATATTTGCCATGCGTACCTGTCCGTACCCTACGACAGCCATGCGGGAAATTCTGTCCCAATCGCCGGGATAGAGGTTCCACAAGTCTGCGCAGAAGCGGCGGTTGATTTCCGTGACGATGGAGAACAGGCGCGGAAGCTTCATCTTGAACAGATCGATTCTCCAGCATTCAAGCGCTTCTGGCATCACCGTATGGTTGGTATAAGTGATACACTTGGTAATGACGCTCCAAGCCTGATCCCAGTTGTAGGAATACACATCCATGAGGATTCTCATCAATTCGGGAATTGCGAGAGCCGGATGGGTATCATTGATATGAATGGCTACACGGTTTTCAAAGTTTTCAAGAGATCCGTTTTCCGCAAAATAGTCGCGGATAATGGACTGCAAGGAAGCGGAAACAAGGAAATACTGCTGCGTCAGGCGCAGAAGCTTCCCGGAATCGTGATGATCCGGCGGATACAACTGCCGCGTGATTTCCTCTGCGTTTCCTTTCTCCTCCATCGCTTTCAGATAAGTCCCTTGCGATGCGCAGCCGATCGGCGTACTCCGATTTTCTCTTGCTCTCCAAAGACGGATGGTGTTAGTAGCATCGCTATCGGCGCCGGGAATCATGACGTCATACGGGACAGCGCGCACTTCATCATACTCGGTATGCTGAATTTTGAGCCCCCCGTTTTCCCAAGTCTCGGAGACCTGACCGCCGAAGCGAACGGATACGCTCTTTTCGGGACGCGGGAATAGCCATGCGCCGCCTTTCTCCATCCACTCGTCCGGCAACTCAACCTGTTCGCCGTCAATGAGCTTCTGTTTGAACAAACCGTTCTCATAGCAGAGCGAGTAACCGTTGGCGGCATAATTGAGGTTGCTCAGGGAGTCCATAAAACAAGCGGCTAGTCTGCCAAGACCGCCATTGCCCAAACCGGGGTCGATTTCGCACGCAAAAATGTTGTCAAAGGACGACCCGAAAGAGTTCAGCACCTTGCAAAGATTGTCGTAAATACCGAGATTCTTTGCATTGTTGAGCAAAGAACGACCCAGCAGAAATTCCATGCAGAGGTAACATACCTTTTTGCTCTCCTGCGCTTTGATACGCTTTTTGAAAGCGGTGCGATTCTTGGTCATGATGTCTTTCATGACGGCAACGGTTGCCTGATAAAGCTGCTCGGAGCTTGCAGCAGCGGGGTTGGAGATACCACGTGTCAGAAGTTTTGCTTCGATTTTATCACGAAGCTGCGCCTCTGTCAGGTTCTCTCTTTCCGCATTCTTTGTCGCTTTTTTGTTTGCGTTATTCATTTAATTCGTAATTCCTGCTCTCATAGAATATTGTGCGTAATATAGAATCATAGTTTATTATACTAAATTTCTATAAATCTGTAAATACTTTTCTGCGGAATTTTTCCAAGTAAAATCTGTATGCATCGCGCGCTGCACCAAAGCATTCCATTCACCTTTTGCAAAGCGATAGACATTCAGCGCGTCTTTGATCTTGAACAGCATTTCGTGCGCGTTGAAATTGTTGAACTGGAAGCCGTTGGAGCCGGGAGCGCCGTAAGGCATGATGGAATCATACAGACCGCCCACCGCACGCACTACAGGAATCGTCCCGTAAGAGCAGGCAATCATCTGCGAAAGCCCGCACGGCTCGCTCTTAGAGGGCATCAGAAACAGGTCGGCTGACGCATACATCTTCTTGGAAAGCACACGGTCAAACTTGATAAGCGCGCGGCTCTTATTCTGATTCCGGGCACTGAGGTTGGAAAAGATACGTTCATATCCCTCGTCGCCTGTCCCCAACAGAACGAACTGCACATCCTCGTGCATGAGTTCCTCGAAAATACGCAGCACCAAATCAATCCCTTTGGCATGAGTCAGACGGGTGATCATGATGATCAGGGGTGTTTCGGCATTCTGCGGCAGACCGAGTTCTGCTTGAAGGGCAAGCTTATTCTTTGCCTTTCCTTCTTTCACCGTCTTGTCTGTGTACGGGTAGCAGATATCTCCGCCTTTGTCGGGAGAGAAGTATACCGTGTCAATCCCGTTAATAACGCCGGAAATCTTGTATGCGTACATATTGATGATATTCTGCAACCCGCAGGCAAAGAACGCATGGCGCAATTCATTTGCATAATTCGGGCTGACAGTGGTGACGCGGTCGGCGCAGACAATCGCCCCTTTCATCAGATTCAGACAGCCGTCGAACTCGAGAATAGACTTATAACGCTCGTCAAGGGCAAATACATTTCCCAAAATATAGGGGTCAAATTTCCCCTGGTATTCAATATTGTGTATGGTATACACCGCTTTGACGTTTCTGAGAGCCCCGCAGGAGGCGTACTTCGTACGCAGATATACCACCGTCATGGCTGTCTGCCAGTCGTTGGCGTGCAGAATATCCGGAATGTGATTGGTACGGAGCATAAACTCCATGACCGCAATGCAGAAATACGCAAAGCGTTCCCCGTCGTCAAACTGACCGTACAGTCCTCCTCCGCGCTTGAAGTACTGCTCATTGTCAATGAAATAATACTTGACTCCTTCCACTGTCGCCTCAAAAATACCGCAGTATTCACGGCGCCACGAATAATCGATCTGATACGAAGTCACGTATTTCATTTGTTCGCGCATTTTCGGCGAAATCTGACTGTAAAGCGGCATAATGACGCCTACCTCGTCTCCTTTGCCTACCTGCGCTTTCACAGTTTTCGGGAGCGCACCCATCACATCCCCGAGACCGCCGGACGCGGCAAACGGCGCTGCTTCGCTTGTCACATATAAAATCTTCATATCCGTTTATCCTTTTTCTTCAGACGTTACGTCCCTTTGAAATATAGAAAGGCAGCGTCGGGGCACCGGACAACGTACTGCGCGGAGATACGATGACATTCTTGTCTGTCACAACGCAGTCGATCATTGAGCCGTCTCCGATCACCGTGCCGGCGAACAGCACGGAATTTTTCACGACCGCGCCGCGCCCTACCTTTACACCGCGGAAGAGAACGGAATTTTCCACCGTGCCTTCAATTGTACAGCCGTCCGCTATCATGGAATTCTTCACGGTCGAGCCGTCCGCATACATGACGGGAGGCGAATTGTGTACGTTGGTATAGATAGGTCTTTCTCTTTCCCCGAAGAGCTCTGCCCGCAGCTTTTCATCTGTTGCAAGAGCGATGCTGTGGCGATAATAATCCTGAAAAGAAGACACGGGCGCGACAAAACCGTCGTAGAGGTAAGCATAGTAATTATGCTGCTCCGGGTGGTTCATCAGCATATCCTCGGACATACTCTTATAGTTGTTTGCAAGAGCTTCGTCCAGGAGCGTGAGCAGATACGCGGTACGCACCACATAGATATTGATAAAACGGTCAAAACCGGCAATGTGCTTATTTGCTTTCGTGATACGTTTGATTTTGCCCTTCTTGTCTGCATCCACCAGCATCACCGAGGTCTTAGAGGTAAAATCCGCAGGGCATTTGGTGGTGACAACGGTCAGATCCGCGTTTCTTTCCTTATGCACCTCAATGACATGAGCAAGGTCAATATTGCAAAGATTGTCCGTGTCACTCATGACAACGGTTTCTTCCTTGATTTCCCGAATGAACTCCTGCATACTTTTCAGCGCTTCCAGATGATGAGAATACATCGCAGCGTTGGGCGTGCGCGCGGTCTGATACGGAGAAATAAATTGAATACCACCCTCACGCCGCGCCAGATCCCAGTCTTTACCGGAACCGATATGCTCGGAAAGCGAGCGGAAATTGTAGTTGGCAATGATGGAAATCGCTGTAATTCCCGCGTTGACCATGTTGGACAACGCAAAGTCTACCAAACGGTATCTGCAACCGAACGGAATCGCCGCAACGGTACGATCCGTCGTCAGACGGGAAAGCGTATTATCGTTCAGATTGGAAAAAATGATGCCTGCTGCGTTACTCATATCACTTTACCTCGCTTCCCTTTGCAATGACCTTGATGTCATTCTTACCTGCGTCTTCACGCCCGATTTTGGCGCCCTCGCATATCACGCTGTCGCTGTCTATGATTGCATAGTCGACGCTTGCGCCTTTGCAGATATGTACGTCCTCCATAATGACGGAGTTGCGCACCACTGCGCCCTCCTCGACAATAACGCCTCCCGACAATACCGAATTGATAACCACGCCGTTGATCTCACAGCCTTCGGATATCAGAGAATTGGAAATTCTCGCGTTGGCACCGATATGCTGCGGCGCGCGCGCCACATTGCGGGACAAAATTCGGAAAGATCGTTGGGAAAGGTTGATGGTCGCTTTTTCGCCGAGCAGATCCATATTGGCTTCCCACAGGGACGTAATGGTTCCGACATCCTTCCAGTAGTCGTTGAACCGATATGCATACACCTTTTCCCCGTTGGCAAGCAGATTGGGAATGATATTTTTACCGAAGTCGTTCTGAGACTTCTCGTCCGCCTCATCGATTTCAAGATATTTAATCAGAACATCGGCGGAAAAAATGTAAATTCCCATAGATGCCTGATTGTTTTTCGGCACCTTTGGTTTTTCCTCAAACTCATAAATGCTGCCGTCCGGATTGGTGTTGCAGATCCCGAAACGGCTCGCTTCCTCCATCGGCACGGAAATGGTTGCAATGGTGCAGGCGGCGCCGGTTTCCTTGTGCTGCTTAAGCATCAAAGAGTAATCCATGCGATAGATATGGTCTCCCGAAAGAATCAGAACATAATCGGGAGAATACTGCTTGATGAAATTGATATTCTGGTATATGGCGTTTGCGGTGCCTTTGTACCAGTCGGAACGGCGGCTTCCCATATACGGCGGCAATACCGTCAAGCCTCCGCGCGAACGGTCCAAATCCCACGGGGCGCCGTTGCCGACGTACTCGTTCAGGGCAAGCGGCTGATACTGCGTCAGGACCCCCACCGTATCGATTCCGGAATTGATACAGTTTGAGAGCGGGAAATCGATGATTTTATACTTTCCCCCGAAGGTCACAGCGGGTTTCGCTGTTTGCTGGGTCAACTCGTACAGACGGCTTCCCTGACCGCCGGCGAGTAGCATTGCAATGCATTCTTTCTTACAATACATAATGGACCTCCTCAAAGTTGAATCGTATTGTTCTCTTCGCGGCGCGCGCGAAGAATCATTCCCGACATATAGGGCAGCGGTAGGTCAAAATACCACTCTTCCCGCTGTTCGACCCGCGGTACCGGCACTTCCGGCACTGCTTTCCCGGCGGTTTTTTTCTTCCTGCCCTTCTTAACCTGTGCAACCGGTTCTGCCTCTTTTTTGACCTCCGGCATCACAGTCACCTCATAAACGCGGCGCACGGGTTTGAACGGCGCGGTGGGCTCGCCGTTACCCTCTGTGGAAAACACCACGTCATATACTTCGCCCTCACGCGCGGGCATGCGCACAGTGGTATCGCTGCCGCTGAAAGACAGTATCACCGTCAGAGAGGATCCGTCGAGCGCGTGGCGCTGATACGCAATCATGTTCCGATCTGCATCATCCGCATAGATCCAACTGAAGCCCTCCGGACGGAAATCCTGCTCCCAAAGAGCCGGGTTTTCAAGATAGAAGCGGTTGAGTGCAGCCACATATTCCCGCAGCTCCCGATGTGCGGGATAGTCGAGCATGAACCATTCCAGCCCTTTGGCAAAATCCCACTCCGCAAACTGGCCGAATTCCGTCCCCATAAAGGTCATTTTTTTACCGGGGTATGTCGCCTGCAACATGACGGCAGTTCTGTATTGACGGAATTTTTCCTCATAAGTGCCGAACGGCTTGTCAATCAGCGATTTCTTCCCGTATACAACCTCATCATGAGAAACAGGAAGAATATAGTTCTCATTATAAGCATACATAATCGGGAAGTTCAGCGCATGATGATGATACTTGCGGAAAACAGGGTTCATAGACAGATAATCGAAAAAGTCATTTGCCCAACCCATGTTCCACTTCAGGTTGAAGCCGAGTCCTCCCTCGCTTGTCGGGTGAGTGATCCTGGGGAACGCCGTTGATTCCTCCGCAATCATCAGCACGTCAGGGTGTTTGCCGAAAATATAGGAATTTAATTTACGGAAGAAAGCAATGGACTCCAGATTCTTGTTGTCCCCGTACATATTCGGGAACCATTCGCCGGGCTTGCGGTCATAGTCGAGGTACAGCATGGAAGAAACGGCGTCCACGCGCAGCCCGTCAATGTGGAATTCCTCCAGCCAATACATAGCGCTGGAAATCAGGAAAGACTGCACCTCAGGGCGCCCGACGTCAAAGAAGCGCGTCCCCCACGAAGGAGATTCCTGCCTGTCCTTTCCCTGATACTCATACAGCGGACTGCCGTCAAATTCGTACAATCCCCATCCATCTTTCGGGAAATGCGCGGGTACCCAGTCGAGCAATACTCCGATGCCGACGCTATGCAGCTTATTGACAAAATAACGGAGGTCGTCCGGCGAGCCGTACCGCGAAGTAGAGGCGAAAAAGCCGCATACCTGATACCCCCACGAACGGTCAAAGGGGTATTCTGTGATGGGCATCAGTTCCACATGAGTATATCCCATGGTTTTGAGATACGGCGCCAGTTTGTCCGCCGATTCGCGGTAAGTCAGATAGGAGCCGTCCTCATGCTTCATAAAGGAACCGAGATGTATTTCATAGATATTCAAGGGAGTGGCAAGATATGACCCCTGTCGGGCACATATCGTGTTGCGGCGATGGTCAAACCAACGCGCGTCGTCCCATGTGAACTGCGACGCATGACATATGACGGTAGCGCCGTCCGCGCCGCCGCGGGAGTAAAACGCATACGGGTCGCCTTTCAGATGCACCCCTGCTTTGGAGCAAACACGGTACTTATAGAGTTTTCCTTCCAAGGAGCAATCCGAATCGTAAACAAGTTCCCACACGCTTGCATCATGGGATTTCCGCATTGGGATTCCTTCGTTCCAGTCGCAGAAATCACCGACCACATACACAGAGATGGCGTTCGGCGCCCATACTCGGAAAGTATAGGTGTATGTTCCTGTGCGATGTCTGCTTTCGTGGCACCCCAAGAAACGGTAAGCGTAATAGTTTGTCCCTTGATGAAACAGGTATTCTGCAAGTTCGGTGGTCTGCTGCACCATCCTGTCCTCCCCAAAAAATAGTCACTAAATCATCATATGCGCGCATTTGCGCGATTATGACTATTATTTATAATTATATTTATAGTTTTATTGTATCAAACAACGTTCTATAAGTCAATGATTTTCGCAATTTCTCTAATTTATATTATAACATGAAATCAAAATTGTTCCAAATGCACAAAAATTTAGCAGGCAAAACAAATTTTGCCTGCTCTCATAGCGTTAAAACGGCATGACGGTTCACATGGCAGTTGATATTGACTGCGCATGGCAGCCCCGCGATGTGGGTCGGCGCTGTCAGAATATGGACTTCAAAAGCTGTGGTATTGCCTCCAAAGCCCTGAGGCCCGATGCCGAGATCGTTGACGCGCGCAAGAATCGTCCGCTCCAACTCCGCATAGCGCTCGTCCGCATGACGGATCCCCACCGGAACAAGCAACGCTCTTTTTGAAAGGCACGCTACCCCCTCAAAATCCGAGCCGATTCCCACGCCGACCGTAATCGGAGGACAAGGATTGGAGCCGGCACGCCTCACCGCTTCAACGACGAAATCGGCGATATCAGAAGCGGTTGCAGCGGGAGTAAACATACGGGCGGCGCTCATATTTTCGCTTCCGAAGCCTTTCGGCGCCGCAGTCAATGTCAGGCGGTCTCCAGGAACGGTACGGATGTGCAACACGGCAGGGGTATTATCCGTTGTGTTGACACGGTCAAAAAGGGGATCCGTCACGATAGAGCAACGAAGCGCGCCGTCGCGATATGCGCGCGCCACACCGGCATCCACGGCTTCCTGCAAGGTGGCGCCGTCGATATGGACCTGTTCTCCCACATCTGCGAATACGACCGCCATACCGGTATCCTGGCAAATCGGCAGATCGAGCTCGCGCGCCGCGTCCAGATTATCCGCAAGGCGGCAAAGGACGCTTCTTGCAAGAGGGTCCTGTTCCTTTGCGGGCGCCTGTCGCACGCATACCTCCATATCAGGAGAGAGTGTGGAGTTAGCCTCCAAAAAGAGCTTGCAGACTGCTTCCGTTACGTCAGATGCCGGAATGACACGTATTTCTTTCATAGATTCTGCGAGCGGCACAATGCGTCCAGCTCACGTCCTGCGCTGCGACCAATGTGCTCTCTCATCTTTCTGTTATAATTCTTTATATTTATTTTATCATACATATCGTGCGCCCGCAAGTAGATTTTGCGATAAATCCGTGCAAATATCCGATAAAAAGCACGTACAAAAACGCGAAGCGGAAACGTCATCCAATACACCCCGCATTTGATGGCATGCCGTACTCCCTCCGCCGTTTTTTCCCCGAATCCGCGCGCGGTGCCGCCAAGCGTATGCCGGCAGGCAATAAAACCGCCGAGCATTCCCAAAAACAAAAACCAGCGATAAACGCCGCGGTTTACCGCATACAGGAATACCACTGCGGCCAGCGTGGCAAATACGGCAAAAAGGCAAAGAAAGACCTCATGTCTGACTTTCTCGCGTCTCGCGTCCGCTCGTCTGCTTATCCCGAAAAAGAGCATGGATAAGAACACGAGAACTGCAGACAGCACCCACATCAGCGCGCCGAAGAATACCGCGGAAAGCATTCCGAGGGCAAGCGACCCCATATCAATATTCATTTATTTTCCCCGTCTGAAAAAGCCGCCGCTTTTATCCTTCATTTTTGAATAGAAAAAGCCGCTGATCTGACCGTCGACATCGCACTCTCCCCTGTCGAGATCAAGGCGAGAGACGTGCAACCCGTCTCCCTCAACAGTCAACAGCCCACAGCAAGTGAGAAGCACAACGGTCATTTCATCAAAACTCTGCACTTCTTGGACGCCGGACAGGGTCAGGCGTTTACAATCGTTCATGCTGAGCGCGTGGTGCCCCGCGGCATATTGTTCTTCTGGCATAATAAAAACCTCCGCACAGACTGTACTTCAATCTATGCGGAAGCTTTTATGGGTATGACTTAAGGGAGCACCTCGTACATATCGGAGGATTCCGCCTTTTTCGTCGTATCTTTAATGTCCGTCACCTTGACGCGAAGTGTACGCTGCCCAAAACTGACTTCAATGACGTCGCCGATTTTGACATCGTAGGACGCCTTAGCGCCCTTGCCGTTGACGGTCACATGGGAAGCGTCGCACGCATCGTTGGCAACGGTACGCCGTTTGATGATGCGCGAAACCTTCAAATACTTATCGAGACGCATAAGTCATTCTCAGTTGAGGGCGTCTTTCAGACCCTTGCCGGCAACGAAAGTGGGCTTCTTGCAAGCGGGCTTCTGAACCTTCTGACCTTCGCCGAAACGGTTGACGTATTCTTTAGCTGCAACATCCTTCACGCCGAATGCGCCGAAGCCGACGAGCTGAACCTTGTCGCCAGCCTTCATTGCTTCGACAATTGCCTCAAAGGTTGCATTGACGGCTGCCTCTGCTTCCTTTCTGGTAAGCTCGGTCTTTTCAGCAACGACCTGAATCAATTGAGTTTTGTTCATAATTTTTTCAACCTTTCTTAATGTTTTGGTTTAATCCACTTGCAGTATAACATTTCCGTTGCGGATATGCAAGTGTTTTTGCAATTTCAGGTCAATCTTCGTTAAAAAACGGCAATTGAAAGGTTCATGATTTGTAAATAATGCTGTATTTTCAAGGCACATTTTCAGAAATACAAAGGAATTTCAAAATCGCGGAATCGTTCTATTTTACTGCTGCGTATTTTTCATACGCCGCTTTCCCTCGATGGAGCGCCCTTTCTACCCAGAATTTTCCCGACATCCTCTTGCTTGACTGAACCGGTCAGAAGCGAAAAAATCAAATACAGCGCCATAGCCATGATCATACACACAAGCGTGCCGGTGCGCGCGCTGTGCGCCTGTAAGAAACGATAGTACAACAACGCCGCAGGACCGATACTGCAAACAGCGGAGGCAAGAGGGCGCCAGACAAGCGATGTGACGGACGGAATATACTCGATTCGGCTCGCAATCACAATCAGATTGAGCAACAGCGCCACCCCGTAGCACAACACGGTTCCGATAGGCGAACCGAGAATCCCGATCTCTTCCCTACCCAGCAAAACATATCCCGCAATGACTTTGATAATGCCTCCGATCAACATGGTGATCATCGGCGTTTTGGCCCTGCCGAAAGACTGGAGGACGGCGTTGGATACTGTCAGAATACAAACAAAATATACGGCGGGCGATATGATTGCCAGCAACTGATATGCCGTTTCAACGCTTGCTGCGGGATACAGGAGCGCCAGGATCGGACGCGCAAACATAGCAAGCCCCATCGCTGCGGGCACTGCGATGATGGCGCACATTCTGAACGCACCGTCCATAATGTGGCGGCAGCCCTCGCGGTCTCCGCATGAAAATGCGGCGGAAAGAGCCGGAATAATGCCGGAAGCCACAGGCGCTACCAGCACGGACGGCAGATTGAACATCGGAACCACAAGGGTCGTATAGTTCCCGTAAAGCGCGGTTGCCTCCGCCTGCGTATATCCGATGGAAACAAGTCTGCGGATAATCATTCCGAGGTCAATCAGCCCTGTCAGACTCATGACGGAAGCGCTTACGGTAACAGGCAATGCAATGGTCAGAAGACGGCGCCCGATCCCCGCGGTCGATACCGCCGCCTCTGTTTTTTCCTCTATGACAAGTTCTCCGCGCAGTTTCGCTATCAGATACCGCACGGAAAGATACAGGGTACCGAGCAGCGTACCCGCGCTGACCCCGATCACAGCGTACGCGGAAACAACGGGCAGGCTTTTCCCCCTCTGTACAGCTAAAGCGGCAAGCCCCATTCCGACTGCCACCTTTCCGACCGCCTCAATCAGCTGAGAAACCGCCGTCGGCACCATGTTCTGATATCCTTGAAAAATCCCGCGGAACAGAGATGTCAA
Organism: uncultured bacterium; assembly: GCA_945920215.1. Lineage (GTDB taxonomy): Bacteria > Bacillota > Clostridia > Oscillospirales > CAG-272 > UBA1740. The sequence continues at coordinate 40,498 of CAMEJM010000003.1, read as the reverse complement.
GCAAATAAAAAACAGCGTAGGGGCAATCGCGAACATTGTGTAATAAGCGTCGGCAGTGCCGAGCAAAGCCGCGATTTGCCGCGCAAAGATCACCATAAAAGCCGTTGTGACGCTTCCGATCAAAATCAGGGAGACGGAAGTGACGCGCAACACCCGTTTCACCACTTCGCGGTGCCCCTTTGCGCGCGCCTCGCTCACCATAATGGAAACCGCTATCGGTAACCCTGCCGTAGACAGCATATACAACCACGCGTATATTGTATAGGCGGCGTTGAAATACCCCATACCCTCGTCCCCGAGAACATAAGTCAGCGGGATCTTATACAGCAGCCCGGTCAGTTTTACCAAAACGCTTGCCAGCGTCAGTACCGCCACACCGCCTGCCACGCTGTTGCGCCTGATTGCACGTTCTTTCACAGCCACCTCCGCAAAAAAAGACTCACTGATACGAACAAGTATATGCAAAAAGCGCTGTTCATATAAGTGAGCCTGCAATGCGGATTTTCTGTACAAAAAACAAACTTATTGATTCAGAAGATGGTTTTCCCGATAGAACTGCATGATTTTATCCCGTATGGACTGCTTCCCTGTCGCCGGGTCGCCCTCGCGCAGCACGTCTGCGTCCCGTAAATACTCATAGGGGTACTTCGGCGTAAAAATGCGCGAGATGAGCCGTCCGCCGTCGCCCGGCTGCCGTTTGGAAACAAGTTTTGTCACCGCACCGGCGCCCACCGAGAAAATGCTGTGCAATTCTTCCATCATAAATATATTATACATTCCCTCGGCGCCCTCTTTGGCGTACCCGACGTTTTCAAGATTGCCGACCGTATTCTTCTGACGGTAGAGGTAATAGGGTCTGTAACCCGCGAATTTCGCCTTGAGCTGCGAGTAAGAAACGCACTTTCCCACGTCTCCGCCGGTCAAGGAATAAATGTTGCTGTTTTCACGCAGCATATCCGCCGACTTTTTCACGCAGAAGGTATGCACCGTAATATTGTCCGGATTGAGCGCGATAATGCCGTCAATCGTATGAGAAAATTCCCCGAAATCATCTCCCGGCAAGCCGGCTATCACATCGACGTTGATATGAGGAATCCCGGATGCGCGTGCGATCTCATAGGCGCGGTAAAAATCCGCCACGGTATGCTTGCGCCCGATCCGCTCAAGCACCGCATCCGAGAGTGTCTGCGGATTAACGCTGATGCGGGTGACGCCGTGCGCTTTCGCCACAGCCAATTTCTCCGCCGTGATGGTATCCGGTCTGCCGCTCTCCAATGTATACTCCATCAGATCGGAGACGTCAACCAACTCTCCGATTTTTCCGAGAAGCGTATCGAGCTGGGAAGCAGATAGAACCGTCGGCGTGCCGCCTCCGATATAGACGGTGGCGATTCTGAGCCCCAACTCCCGGATAATTCCTACCATGTTTTCCAAGTCGACATACAACTTCAGAAGATACTCGTCGATAAGGGATAGCAGCTTTGCGGAGGTATATGACACAAAAGAGCAGTATGCGCAACGACTCGGACAGAACGGGATGGAAATGTAGATACTGCAAAGGTTATCCGGTAACTTCTTGGTGAGCGCCATTTCCGTATTGGCGACCGAAACGGCAAGCGCGGCTTTCTGCGGGTTCAGAAAATACTCGTCCCGCAGAATCCGCTTGGAACGGATGATCCCGTTTCCTTTTTCAATCAGCTCCGTCGCCACCTTCGCAGGTCTGACCCCGGTCAGAATTCCCCACGGCGGGATATGCCCGAACAGTTCTTTCCCGGCGGCAAACATCGCGCGCCCGACCGCAATTTTTGCAATTCTGCTGTTCAGGATATCCTGTGACGGTTCCACCGTTTCCTCGGCGCGGCTCACCTTGCCGAACGCCTTGATTTCCACCGTCGCTTTTACGCTGCCGCTCTTATAGCGGCGAAGATTCACCGTAACGCGCGGTGTCTGGGGCGTGACATCGGTCGTCCCGAATTTTGCGCCCGGAAAAAATACCATGCACAGAGTTTGTACATAGTACGGATTAATATCCCCGTTGATACGTAGAATCATGTTTGCTTCCCTTTCGTGAGAACAGCGCTGTCCATACAAATCGTCACCGGTCCGTCGCACACGCACGCTATCTGCATATCCGCCCCGAACACACCGCTTTCAACATGAGAGATGCGTTCGCGCAGCAGCTTGATAAAATACTCATACAGGCGGTTCGCTTCATCCGGCACCGCCCCCGCAAAATAATCGGGGCGATTCCCCTTGGCATAATTCGCGTTCAGGGTAAAATTGGAAACGACCAAAGCCTCTCCGCCTATATCGGCGCATGAAAGATTCATTTTCCCGTTTTCGTCCGAAAAAATGCGCATCTTTGCAATTTTTTCAGCCATGGCAAGCGCATCCTCCTCGGCATCTCCCCGCGTGACGCCGAGAAGAATCAGAAGTCCCGCCCCGCACTTGCCTGCAGGGGCTCCATCGGCTGTGACAGAGGCGTTTTTAACTCTCTGTAATACTGCTTTCATCTGCCGTCACCCGTTGCTTCCACGGTAGACGCTTTCCACCGCACTGAGCGTGCGCAGGCGGGAAATAATGGTTTCCACATGGCTGACATTCTTGCTTGCGACCGTCAGATTGATCATGGAGGTCCCATTCCCCGCATTTTGTTTGATGGCAACATTGAGAATCGGCACTTTCATATCTGCAAGCGCAGCGGTGATCTCCGCCAAGGCGCCGATACGATCGAGCGCGCGAATACAGAGAATCGCCTCGTACAGGTCTTTCCCTGCGTCGTTGTTTCCGCCCTCCCAATGGGCTTCGACCCAACGGTCGCGGTTGTTTTCGTCCCGCATACCGGCAGTGACATTCGGGCATCCCTGCTTATGAATGGAAATGCCGAAGCCTTTCGTGATAAATCCGATGACCTTATCTCCCGGCAAAGGATTGCAGCATTTCGCAAATTTGACCTCGCAGCCCTGCTCGCCGTCCACCACGATCCCGCTGCCGCGCTTAACGCGGTGCAAGTCTTTCTTATTTTGCGCCAACGTATCCTCGATGGGCTTCGGCGCCTCTTCGGGAACCGCGGGCGGCGGACAAACGCGGTCAAATTCCTCGTGGATACGCTTTGTCAGACGGGAAACCGTCAGTCCGCCGAAGCCGATGGTGCTGTAAAAATCATCTGCCCCGCCGTTAATCCCGACGGCACGACCGACCGCCATCGCCACCTCGTCCCGCTGCTTGTCGTTATACGGGCGTCCGATGCGTTTGAGTTCCTTATCGAGTTCGGAAATACCGACCTCGATGTTCTCTTCCCGCTTTTCTTTTTTGAACCACGCGCGGATTTTATTGCGCGCCTCTCCCGTCTTGACGATATTCAGCCAGTCGCGGCTGGGTCCCTTGGAAGCCGATGAAGTAAGAATCTCCACAATATCGCCGTTCTGCGGAACACGGTCAATCGGCACAATCATACCGTTGACCTTCGCGCCAATCATCTTGTTGCCCACGGCGCTGTGTATGGCATAGGCGAAGTCGATGACCGTAGCGCCGAGCGGAAGTGAAATCACGTCGCCTTTCGGCGTAAACACAAAGGTCTCATCGTGGAAAATATCGGTTTTGAAAGACCGCATGAACTCATCCGGGTCCCTTGTGTTGTCGTTTGCCTCAAGAAGTGAAGCAATCCAGCGCAGTTTCTCGTCAATGTTTTCTTTCGAGCGTTCGCCGCTCTTGTATTTCCAGTGCGCCGCGATACCGTACTCCGCCACCTCATGCATTTCATAGGTGCGGATTTGCACCTCAAAGGGAATTCCGTCGTGCCCGATGACCGTGGTGTGAAGCGAGCGGTAAAGGTTGGGCTTCGGAGTGGATATATAATCCTTGAATCTGCCCGGAATTGAATTGAACGCCTCGTGAATAATGCCGAGAACCGTATAGCACTCCAATTCCGTTTCCACAATGACCCGCAGTGCATAGAAATCGTATATCTCATCGAAATTCTTATGCAGGTTGTACATCTTGCGGTACAAGCTGTACACCGATTTGGTACGGGATTCAATGGTGCAGGGGATATGCGCTTCATCCAGGCGTTCCTGAATGATTTTCCGTGCGTTTTCAATCAAGCCTGCGCTCTGCCCGTATTTCTGTTTGATCTTCTCGACGACCTCATTGTACCCGATTGGGTCAAGGTATTTGAGGCTGAGGTTTTCGAGTTCATGCTTGATCCGCTGCATACCGAGACGGTGCGCAAGCGGCGCGTAGATGTGCATGGTCTCCAGCGCGATATCACGACGTCTTTCCTCCGCTTTTGCGGACAGCGTGCGCATATTGTGCAGACGGTCACAGAGCTTGATGAAAATCACGCGGATATCGCGGTTCATGGCAAGAAGCATTTTGCGGATATTCTCTATATGCGCTTCTTCCTTATCCCGCACCTGCAATTGCTTGATTTTCGTCAGACCGTCCACCAGCTGCATCACTTCCTCACCGAACAGCGAGCGAATGGTCTCAAGATTGGTTTTATCGGAACAATCCTCGACCGTATCGTGAAGCAACGCCGCGCAGATGGAGTCGGTGTCCAGTTCCAACCCAAGCACGATCTGCGCTACCGCCACGGGGTGCGTGATATACGGTTCCCCGCTCAGGCGATACTGCCCCTCGTGCATTTTTGCGGCGTATTCATACGCATTTTTGATTTTTTCAATATCGTATTTTTTGCCGGTTTGTTCAATTTCGGCTATCAGTGTTTTGAATCCGTCATCCATTATTCATACCTGTCATGCCTGTCGGTACTGCGTGCGCAGTCGGCGAAGCAGATTTGATTTGTCCAAATCGGTTTTCCGGTCCGCATAATTCAAACGGAAGTGATAGAACTCGTCGCTGACCTCCTCGATGCCGAGCAGATTCAGCTCTTGCAGAACCCGGATAATGAACTTGAGTTTGACATACCCCACTTTCAAGGCGGGAACGGAGGTATGTAGCTTGGTCAGCAAAGCGCGGTGGCTCATCTCGTCAATACCGCACCGCACGCTGCGCCGCACCAAGGTATATACGGCGGCAAAATCGTCTCGGGTAGGCAGCAGATCCGCCTCCGTAAAACTCTCCCCGCTCCAAATGCGTTCGAAGCGTTGCTTTTCGAAACGCATCCTGTCATTCTCGTTCTGTGACAGGCGAACGTCTCGTCCGATCAGTTGCACGCTGCGTCTGCCGTTATACTCATTGATGTCAACGGTAAATACCAAATCCACCGTATCCCCCACAAACAAATCCAACTCGGAGGAGGGGCAGGAAAAGAACATGGCTTGCAGGCTCTTTCCCCCGCGCGTAACCAAAAGCCTTGTATGCTTTCCGCCGCTGATGGGCGTACATTCCGCCAGTTCCATATCGCGAAGAACAAATACAGGCATGGGGTTGCCTGCGCCGTACGGCTCCAGCAGCGTCAGTTCTTCCGCGAGATCCATGGTGATATCCTCCGGCGCCAGTTCCATGTCGGCGTCCAGCGTGGGGGTCAACGCTTCTTCGGTCAGCACTTCTCTGGCGTAACGGTTGATTGCCTCGCGGAAAGCAGGCAATTCGGAGCGCGTAACGCTCAGCCCCGCCGCCAGTTCATGCCCGCCGAACTTCACAAGATGCTCAGAGGAATGGACAAGCGCATCGACTAAATTCATGCCCTTGATACTCCTACCGGAGCCTTTGCCGATATCTTCCCCTCCGTGATCCTCCGCTCCTTCAAAGGAGATCAGAATGGAGGGCAAACCGTAGTGTTCCGTTATGCGGGAGGACACAATCCCGATCACGCCGTGATGCCAGTGATCGGAATCCAGAATAATGACCGGATCATTCTCAAAATCATGCTCGGCTTCAATCTTGGCGTAAGCCTCCTGCATGATGGTGTTTTCTTCCGCCTGCCGCTCTTTGTTCGCAACGCAAAGTTCTTGTGCCAGTTCCGCCGCGCGCGCAGGGTCATCCGACAGAAAAAGCTCAACCGCGATGGAAGCGGAACGGATACGCCCTGCCGCGTTGATACGCGGCGCGAGGACATAGCCGATAAAACCCGACGTGAGCTTGGTTTTCTTCCGCGCCCTCTGGCGATCGTCGGCGGGCGCGTTCACCGCGTCGAGCAATGCGCGCAGTCCGGGGCGGGCAGTATTTTCAATTAAAGGCAAGCCGAGCTTGACGATGATCTTATTCTCGCTTCTCATCGGCATGACGTCGGCAACCGTACCGATTGCCACCAAGTCGGCATACGCATAGCAAATGCGCCGCACGCTTTCCATCATGCTGTCGCCGGACAGGTCATGCTCAAGCACGCACAGAAGCTTGAATACCACGCCCACTCCGGCAAGTTCCTTGAACGGGTATTCGTCGTCGGGACGATGCGGATTAATCACCGCAACTGCGCCGGGCAACTCCGCCCTGCACTCATGGTGATCCGTAATCACGAAATCCACCCCGCGCTCTTTGGCATACGCGACTTCCTCGCTCGCCGTAATACCGGTATCGACCGTGATGATCAACCGCGCCCCCGCTTCAATGAGCTTGTCGACCGCCTGCACCGATACGCCATAGCCCTCGCTTGTTCGGTTCGGGATATAGTAGGCAACGTCGGCTCCCTTGTCCCGCAGGTACAGGTACAGGGTACAGACGGCGGTCACGCCGTCTACGTCATAGTCGCCGTAAATCACAATTTTTTCATGCTGTTCAATTGCCGCGCGAATCCGGGCGGAAGCGCGGTCTATATCCCGCAATCCGCGAGGGTCGTACATCAACTCGGTACGCATGGAGAGAAAGTCTGCGGCTTCCTCTGTATCATGATACCCGCGAAGCCAAAGCAGCTCCGCAACGATCGGAGAGCGTTCAAGACTGTTGGATATTCTTGCAATCTCCGCCTGCGGGACAGGAGTCTGCTCGGCACGGATGAACCATGTTTTCTCCTTCCCCTTGGCAAATATCTTCTGCATATCTGTTTCCTGTCGCGGTCACTGTTGCAACCGCCCTTTATTATAATCCTATCAAAGCCCGTCCGGTACAGGCACCCCTCCGCCCAAACGGAGCGAAAAGCCGAATGGCTTTTTATACCGCGCGCCCACGGCGCTGCGGGAAAAGCCACGAATTAACGATCTATCAGAGAGCGCGGTAACGGCTCATGATCGCCATGGCGGTACGCAAACCGTCCAGCGCCGCGCTTGTGATTCCGCCGGCATATCCGGCGCCCTCCCCCGCAGGGTAAAAATTGTCATACCCCACGGCGGTACGCGTTTCAGGCACGCGGAGAATCCGCAAAGGCGCCGAAGTACGGGTCTCCGCCCCACTCAGCAGCGTGTCAGGCGCCGTAAAGCCGCGGATATTCCTTTCAAACGCTCTCATCGCCCCGCGCAAAGCGTCGGTAGCAAAAGAGGGCAAATAGTCCCCGGGGGTGGCAAAGCGATATGCGGCGCCGTCCATATAGGTGGGCTGTACCCGTCCGATGCGGCGCACGGAGGTATCGCCGAGAAAGTCTCCCATGGTGGTCAGCGGCACGGAATAATCCGCTCCTCCCGCAAGGAACGCCGCGTGCTCGATTTGCCTTTGCAGCGCCAACGCCCCGCGGGGTGTCCCCCCGAAATCGCTCGGAAATACAGAAACGGCAATGGCGCTGTTGGCGTTTGCACCGTCGCGCGCGCGGCGCGACATACCGTTTACCACCACGCCGCCCTCCTCGCTGCTCGCCGCCATCACATAACCGCCGGGGCACATACAAAATGAGTACACACCCCGTTCATGAGTATTATGGGAAAGATGGTATTCCGCGTGACCGAGCGCCGGATGACCCGCAAACCTGCCGTACAGCGCCGCGTCTATATCGGATTGCAGATGCTCTACCCGCACGCCGACCGAAAAGGGCTTTGCCTCCATAGCGCAGCCTCGCTCCATCAGCATGGAGTAGGTATCGCGCGCACTGTGACCGACTGCAAGCACCAATGCGCCCGCCGGTATTTCTCCGCGGTTAGTAACAGCCGCCGTTATATTTCCGCCGTGTGCTGTCATTCCGTCAAGGCGGGTATGGAATAGTACCTTTCCGCCCAGTTTTTCTATCTCGTCAATCATGCGCTCCGTCACGTGACAGAGAATATCCGTGCCGATATGCGGCTTTGCATTGATGCGGATATCCTCCGGAGCGCCGAAATGCACAAAAGTGTCCATCACAAAAGCGGTCAGCGGGTCATTGACACGGGTGACAAGCTTTCCGTCCGAGAAAGTCCCTGCCCCGCCGCAGCCAAACTGTACGTTGGTTTCCGTATCCAGAACCCTGCTTGCGGAAAAGGCGGCAATCGCCGCTTTGCGCTCCTGCACATTTCCCCCGCGCTCCAAAAGAGTGGGGCGATACCCGTTGCGGGCAAGCAGCAGTGCGCAGAACAAGCCAGCGGGGCCGGAGCCGACTACCACCGGCGGGTGCGGGAGGGGCTGTGTGCCGGAAGGCTCCGGAATCGGCTCTTCTTTCAAAAGGGAAACGCCGGGGATGGCGCCCGCCTCAATCCGCTCCCGCACCGCGTCACTTATGGGGCAGGTCACGGCGACCGACCAAACAAGCCGGATATCGTCCTTTTTCCGAGCGTCCACCGAACGGCGCCAAATACGGTATTGTGCGTTCTCGGACGCAAGTCCCAAGCGCTTCAATTCTTTTTTCGCCTTAAAATACACATCCCCCTCGATAGCATCGAGGGGAAGGCGTATGCCGCTCACTACAAGCGTATGTTGTAACAAATCTGCCATCAGTCCTCTGTCGTTTCTTCATCCTCATGCAAGAGGTTTTTGGTGAGTGTGGTGTGCAACGTGCGGAATGTATAATCTCTTGTGAGAACCGACTGGTATGCCACAGAAATCGTGCCGGTCTCTTCGGAAACAACCACAACGACGGCGTCGCAAATCTCACTGAGCCCGATGGCGGCACGGTGACGGGTCCCAAGATCAGGATCGACGTCCGTGCGGGAGGTCAGGGGAAGAATACATCCGGCGGACCAGATACGGCAGTTGCGTATAATGACAGCACCATCATGAAGAGGTGCTTTGTCGAAAAAAACGTTACGGAGCAAATACGGGCTTGTCTTTGCGTCCACCTCAATCCCGGAGCGCGCCACATCGTCAAGCTTAATGTGCCGTTCCATGACAATCAAGGCGCCGGTTTTGTTGCGGGACATCTCAACCGCGGCTTGGCAAACCGCGTCAATTGCTTCGCGCTGCATATCCAGCGTTGCGCCTGCACGTTTGGCGGAAAAAGCACGTGCTCCGCTGATTTTCAGTACCAGTTCACGCAGTTCCTGCTGATACAGAATCACAAATAACAGCAGAACGGCAAGTGAAAAGTACATCAAAAAACGAATCTGAAATATCACCGACACGACAAGCATGGCGGCGCAAATACAGGTGTTCAGGGCAAGGCAGCGGTACGTAAAGCTGCGTTGGAGGAAAAAGACGGTGGAAATCGCTGCTCCGATCAAAACGATCAAGGCGACTTCAAACCAGTTTACAGAGGCAATTCGCTCTGAAAAGGCGGAAAAAAACGACGAAACAAACGTCCGCGCCAAAAGCGGCGGAAGTTGCGCCAAAATATTCAAAAACATTTATCTATCTCAAGCACGTTATGTGCCGTCTTTCATCTATCAATTAACGCGGATTCATATGTTTTCCGCGGAAAGTATAATTATTATAACATACAAAAGAATAAAAAGCAAACGCTATCGCCAAATTTTAAATTTGAGATAAAATTTCGTGCATTTTCACAAACCGCTGCTTGATATATATGGCATTTTCTCCAAGAAACGCCTTGACATTTTCTCCTTTTAAGTATAAAATTGTCTCATATGAGACATATTCGGAGAACAAAATGAAAGAAAAATATCTGTCAGTTCTGTCAGAATGTTATCTCTTTGAATCTCTCGACAATCAGCAACGGAAAGCAGCGATAGAAGAGCTGACCGTCTCTATCGGTGAATTCAAAGCGAACGAAACCATATTATCCGGCGAGAATTTTTCTCCGACGCTTCTATGCATCTTATCCGGGAAAGCGGAAGTGTGGCGAATGTGTGAGGACAAGCATATTTTGCTCAATTCTCTTTCCGAGGGAGACTGTTTCGGCGCTGCGTCCATGTTCGGAAGCTGTGAACGCTTCCCTACCACCGTCATAGCAAAAGGTCAATGTATTGCCGCTGCGATCAGCGAAGACGCGCTGTGCACTCTGTTTGAGAAATATCCCTCCGCCGCCATTTCCCATATTCGGTTTCTTAGCAACAGGATTCGATTTCTGAACGAGAAGCTGGATACTCTGACCGGCAGAAACACGGAAAGTAAAGTTTCTAAATTCATTTTAGACTATTTCGGAAAGGAAACTTTACATAGCGGAGCGAACATGAGCAAAGTTGCTTCCTCCCTCGACATCGGCAGGGCTTCACTCTACCGCCAGCTGCAAAGTCTTGCTGCCCGCGGAATCATTTCAATGGACGGGGGAAACATCATTATTTGTAATCAAAATGAACTTGAAAGGTTGGCAAACAAATCATGAAAAAACGCATTTTACTCGCATTTACACTGATTCTTTTTCTCTGTATTTCCCTTATTTCCTGCGCAAATTCTACAACTCCGAACGATGAGGACAGTGCCGGCGGGAACGACGAAAACAGCAACTCCCCCACGTCCTCCGGCTATACGGTAGCCCTTGACCTGACAAAAGAATGGGATAAGGTCAGCGACACAGAGCTTGTACAGGGGTGCTTGATTGTCAATAAGAAATTTGCCGAAAGCCATACAAACGAATTGGCAAGTTTCCTTTCCGATTATAAAAATTCTATTGACTTCATTAAAAATGAGGAGAATATCAATACAGCCGCTCAAATGGTTGTCAATGCCGGAATTCTCCCGAACGTAAATGTGGCAAAGCAGGCAATCCCGCGCTCCAACATTGCCTACATGGACGGCGCTGCTATGAAAGCAGCCGCACAGGGATTTTATAACGCTCTGTCCCTTAATTCTCCCGACGATGCTTTTTATTATGCCAACACCGGCGATAAATCTCTTGCAAGCGCTGAAAATCAGATTCGCGTCGGATACTTTTCCGGCACAACCGGTATCGGCATGGCTAAAATGATTTCCGACGCAGACAGCAAGTACACCTTTACCCAATATGACGGTCCTACGACTATCATACCCGCCATTGTCAAGGGGGACGTGGATATAGCCGCCCTCCCCACCAATGCCGCGCCTAATGTTTACACGCAGTCAAATCAAGGCGTACAAATGCTGGCTATCAATACCCTCGGCGTGCTGTATGTCTGCACAAACGGCACCTCCGTTTCTTCTCTTTCCGATCTTGCCGGAAAAACCATCTATGTGCCCGAACAGGCTCCCAAACTGGTACTCCAGTATATCTTAGAGAGAGCGGGGGTGGAAGCCGAAATCAGCATGGAATACAACCTCGATACTCTGCCCAATGTCATAGCCCAAGGAATTGTAACAATTGCCGTTCTTCCGGAGCCGAAGGTAACCGTTGCCGGTAATCTCTACGCAGCCGCACAAAACGCAAATTAATTCTTATAATGAAAACCCTTTTTTATCGGTTTCGCAAACCGCTTCTGTTGACGGCAGGCGCGCTCATTCTCTTTCTTCTTTGGCACATCGCCGCAGCCGCCTTTGACATTCCGCTGATTCTGCCGAAGCCTCTCCCGGTCTTGAAAGCGTTGGGGCAACTGCTCGGCACGGCTGTTTTTTGGAAATCCGTCGGTCTTTCCGTGCTGCGAATCTCTCTCGGTGCCGCAGCCGGTCTGATCGTCGGCTTCCTCGCAGGGATCCTCTCCGCTGCATCCGATACCGTGCGCACCCTGCTCTCTCCCCTGTTTTCCGTCATCCGCGCCACCCCTGTCGCCTGCTTTATCATTCTGGCGTGGGTTTTCATCGGCTCCGCACAACTCCCGGTTTTCATTGCGGCGCTCATGGTTGCGCCGGTCATGATGACAGGGACTCTGACCGGACTCAAATCCACCGACGGCGCCCTGCTGGAAGCTGCATATCTGTATCGCCTGACATTTTTCCAGCGGGTACGCACCTGCTATCTTCCCGCCCTTCTCCCGCATGCTACCGCCGCTCTGGTCAACTGCATCGGCTTGGCGTGGAAAGCAGGTATCGCGGCGGAGATTATCGTCAAAACAAAGGACTCCATCGGCTATGCCATCTGGGACGCAAAATCATGGAACGTCGATTCCACGCTTCTCTTTGCATGGACCCTTACCGTGATTTTCATCAGTTTGCTGTTCGAGTACCTCTTCCGTCTGCTTCTGAAACTTAGAAAGGAGAGCGGAAATGTCGCTTGAGATTCACAATGTAACAAAATATTTTGGGGAGCAATGCGTCCTCAGCGATTTCTCCTACTCATTCCCGGACCGCGGTCTGTATTATCTGACAGGAGACAGCGGACGCGGAAAAACCACTCTCTTACGAATCATCGCAGGGCTGGATCGGGACTTTACCGGCTCCGTAACCGGCAATGCTTCCTGCTCCCTTCTATTTCAGGACAAGCGCCTGTTCGGTAATCTCACAGCGCTTGAAAATGTTGCCATCGTCAACGAAAAGCGCGGTTGCGACCGTGCGGCTGTCAAAGAGGCAGCCGCAGAATTGCTTCTCTCGATGAACTTTACCGAGGAAGACTTATCGAAACGCCCGCAGGCACTCTCCGGCGGTATGCAGCAGAGAACGGCGATTGCGCGCGCTGTTTTTTACCCTGCCGACGTTCTGTTGCTGGACGAACCGTTCAAGGAGCTTGACAAGCAGAACCGGGACATTCTCTCCGCCGTCATCATACGGGAATCCGAGAAGCGTTTGGTCATCGGGGTCAGCCATGAGGCGGACGACCCTGCCCGCAACGGCTCCGTATTGATTCCACTTTGATTTCTCATCTGCAACTGCACAATCAGCATGAAAAAAGAGCCGCGAAACGGCTCTTTTTTCGTTAAATAAGTTTTGCTTGAAACGTAATACTGTCATTGAAAGCCGCGCAAACCGGCGCGCGTTCCCTCTCACTCGCTTTTATCCTCTTTCAGCGTGAAACGAAATTCGCAGTACTGGTTTTGCACGCTTTCCACCTCAATGCTCTGATGTTGCGCTTCCAGAATGGTTTTCACAATATAAAGCCCGAGTCCGACGCCTGTCTTATCCAGTCCGCGGCTCTTATCGCTCTTATAGAAGCGTTCAAAGACATACGGCAAATCCTCCGCGGGAATTCCCTGACCTTCATTATAAACGGTCACTTGGATTTTTCCAGGCGCCTTGACGGCGATGTTCAGGCGCAGGAGCCCACTTTCCCGCGAGAATTTAATGGCGTTGTCGCAGAGATTATACAGTACTTGATGAATGGCGTCGCTGTCGCCGTTGGCGTACATGGAATCACGGTCGCATTCAAACACCACTTCCAGCTTCTTCTCTTCAATCTTCTGCTCAAAGGAAATCAAAATCAGGCGAGCCATTTCGCAGATGTCAAAACGCACAAACGTAAACTTGCGTTCTCCCGATTCCAGGCGCGACACGTCAAGGATCTGGCTGACAAGGCGGGAAAGCCTGTGCACCTCGGAGGATACAATCTCAAGGTATTCAGGCTGCTTGTCCTGCGGGATAGCGCCGCTGATCATGCCGTCGACAAAGCCGGCGATCGTCGTCATGGGGGTGCGCAGGTCATGGGAGACATTGGCAAGAAATGCGTTGCGCATTTTTTCATTCTCCTGGAGGGACTCCGCCATATTGTTGAACGCCGTACCAAGCTCGGCTATCTCATCCTTGCCGTTCACGTTTACGCGGCTGTCCATTTTACCGTGTGCAAAATCCTTTGCTACATTTGTCATGGAGCGCAACGGGCTTGTAATACGGTCGCTGATGAAGTAAACGGCTATCATTGCCGCCAGCATGACCCAAAGGCTGACCATAATCACCGTGCGGTTCATGGTGCGTATCAGCGCGTCCTCACCGGCGGAGGAGGAGCAGGAAAAGACGGCGCCGATCCCCTCGCCGTCAGAGTCGTGCACCGCGATGGCGCAGACGATAAAGCGATTGACGAAGTACCCCAGCATATTGTCTTCCGACTCGTATCTGCCGTTTTCCGACAGCTCCTGCATTACCTGCGCCGGTATCGGAAGCGGATCATAGGAATTGCCGATCAGTTTCCCATCCTTATCCACACCGAGCAAAATCTCCCCCTCGGCATTCATGCCGAAAAGTATCTTCCCCTCCATATCCGAAATCAGAAGCAGGCGTTCGTTCGACCGTTTTCCAACGCCGGAAAGCAGATTCTGCACAGCGTCCTGATAATATCCGAGATATTCTTCAAACGTCTTGTCTCTGCCACTGTGCTTATAGTTGTATTCCAGTACGTTTACCGCCACCTCGGCAGTATTGCTGACTTCGTCTTTCACCGTATTCGTTGCGTACTTGTTGATAATGGAACTGATAATGAACGCAAGCAGAAAAAAGCTGATAAATATAATCACGGCAAACGCCACCATATATTTCGTAAATACGCTTTTGTACACGTTCTGTCTCTCCTTGCCTCTTGGTGGCTCTATTATACCGCCGCCCGCGGTGCGTGTCAAACATTTTGCGAAAACGATTGACGGACGGAGAGTAGTATGCTAAAATAGGACTGTTATAAATTTACGCGTATGCGCGTTTCCAATGAGGTTTTCAATATGAATCAAACAGTTGTCACCCGTTTTGCACCCAGCCCCACCGGTTATATGCACATCGGGAATCTACGCACCGCGCTTTATTCTTATCTGACTGCCAAGCACGCAGGCGGCAAGTTTATCCTCCGCATTGAGGACACGGACAGAGAGCGGCTTGTAGAGGGCGCCACAGACGTCATCCTTTCCACCCTTGAAATGACCGGATTGTCATACGACGAGGGACCCGGCGTCGGCGGTGAACACGGTCCTTACATTCAGAGTGAGCGCAAAGACATTTACCCCAAGTATGCTGAACAGTTGGTGAAGAGCGGACACGCTTACTATTGCTTCTGCTCTAAGGAACGCCTTGAACAGCTCCATGAGGAAGAGGCGAACGGCGGCTATGACCGCCATTGCCGCAATCTTCCCGCCGAAGAGGTTGCCCGCAACCTTGCCGCAGGCATTCCTTACGTGATTCGTCAGAAGATGCCGACAGAGGGCACCGTCACCTATCACGACGCGGTGTTCGGTGAAATCAGCTGCGAATGTAAGGAACTTCAGGATCAGATCCTGATGAAAGCGGACGGATACCCCACCTACAATTTCGCGCATGTGATTGACGACCATCTGATGGGCGTAACCCACGTGGTGCGCGGCAGCGAATATATTACCTCCACCCCCAAGTACGCACTGCTCTACGACGCTCTCGGTTGGGAGCGCCCGACTTATGTACACCTGCCGCTCCTGATGGGCAAGAATCCGGACGGAACGGTTTCCAAACTTTCCAAGCGCCACGGCGCCGTCAGTTTTCAGGATCTGGTCAAAGACGGTTACCTGCCCGAGGCAATCATCAACTATATCGCCCTGTTGGGCTGGAACCCCAAAAAGGAACTTGCGGAGCAGGAGTTTTTCACACTGGACGAGCTGAAAGCCGCATTCTCCATTGAAGGGGTCAATAAATCTCCCGCTGTTTTCGACTTTGACAAAATGCTGTGGTTCAACGGCGAGTATATCCGCCGCCTGTCTTTTGAGGACTTTACGGAGCGCGTGAAGCCGTTCCTCCGCACCGACTTGCCGGCGAACATTGACCGGACTCTGATGCTGTCTCTTCTGCACGGCAGACTTGCCAAACTCAGCGAAATCAACGACAAGATCGCGTGTTTTATCGAGCCTTGCGAATACGGAACGGAGCTGTTCCTCAACAAGAAGAACAAAGTCACCGCCGAGAACGCCCTGCCTCTGCTCCAAAGCGCCTACGACATTCTCTTGGGCGCGACGGAATGGACAAGCGACGCCCTCTTTGCGCTTTTCTCAGCCAAAGCGGAGGAACTCGGCGTGAAGTCCGGCGCCCTCCTGTGGTGCGCGCGCATTGCCCTCTCCGGCATGACCGTTACCCCCGGCGGCGCCACGGAGATCATGGCTGTCATCGGACGGGAAGAAACCATGCGCCGCATGGAAGGCGGGCTTGCCAAGTTTGCCTGACCCTGTTCTTTCTCTACAATTAACGATGACTCAAATACGAACGAGGCTACTATGAAAACCGATATTTCAGAACTCATCCGGGAGAATATGCCCTCATTTTCCAAGGGACAGCGCCGTATCGCGGACGCCATTCTCCGCGACTACGACAAAACCGCCTACATGACTGCCGCCAAGCTCGGTCAGACGGTGGGCGTTTCCGAATCCACCGTTGTGCGCTTTGCAAACGAGTTGGGCTTTGAGGGATACCCCGAATTTCAGCACGCTGTGCAGGAAATGGTTCGTGCCAAGCTGACGCCCAATCAGAGAATTGAAGTGACCAGTGCCCGCATCGGCGGTGGGGATCTGTTCTCCAAAGTGATGAACGGCGAAATCGAAAAAATCAAATACACGATGGAAACCCTCGACCGCACCGCATTTGAAGCGGCGGTTGACGCCATTACGCACGCTAAGAATATTTATATCATGGGCGTGGGTTCCTCCTCCGCTCTTGCTTCCTTTCTGCATATCAACCTGACCATGATCTGCTCCAACGTGCACCTGGTACAGCTGACCGGCGCGGGCGAGATGTTCGAGCAGATCCTTGACATCGGCAAGGATGACGTGATGATTGCCATCAGCTTCCCCCGCTACTCCTCCCGCGTCCGGCGCGCGGTGAAATACGCAAAAGCAAACGGCGCCGCCGTCATTGCCCTGACAGACAGCCAACTCTCACCTATCGCGGAGGGGGCGGATTGCCTACTCGCGGCGCAGAGTGACATGGTTTCCTTTGTTGATTCCTTGATTGCGCCGCTCGCCGTCATCAATGCCCTGATCGCGGCTGTCGCAAGCAAAAAGCCTGACGAGGTGCGCGCGCGGCTTGACCGGCTCGAACGCATCTGGGACGAATACGATGTCTACACTAAACGCTGACGCGCGCCGTATCGCGATCGTCGGCGGCGGCGCCGCAGGATTGTTTGCCGCGGCGACGGCACTTCCGCTCGGCGCCTCCGTCACCGTATTCGAGCATATGCCGCGCGTCGGCACCAAACTTCTGATCACCGGTAAGGGGCGCTGTAATGTGACCAACAACTGCACCCCCGAGGAATTTCTTTCCAACGTCATCTCCAACCCACGCTTTCTGTATTCCGCCATCAACGCGTTTTCCCCGGCAGATACCGTCTCTTTTTTTGAGAGACAAGGCGTGCCGCTCAAGACCGAGCGCGGCAGACGCGTGTTCCCGGTCAGCGACCGTTCCGCAGACATTCTCCGCGCTTTGAAAGCCGCGGCAAAGGACGCGACGTTCGTCTATGAAAACGTCACGGAAATCCTCACGGAAAACGGCAGAGTTACAGGGGTGCGCACCGCGGCGCGCGATGATTTCTTTGACAGTGTGGTACTGGCAACCGGCGGCGCCTCTTATCCCCTGACCGGCTCCGACGGGTCCGGCTACGCGCTTGCACGTGCGGTCGGGCATACGGTCACTCCTCTTTCCCCCTCGCTTGTGCCGATGACCTCTCCCGACCCTGTCTGTTCCCAAATGCAGGGATTGTCCTTAAAAAATATTGCGTTGACGATACGCGCCGGCGGAAAAAAGGTCTATGAGGATTTCGGCGAGATGCTCTTTACCCATTTCGGGGTGAGCGGTCCTGTGATTCTCTCCGCATCCGCGCACCTGCGCGGCTTGGATTTTTCCCATGTCAGTGCGGAAATAGACCTGAAGCCCGCCCTTAACGAGCACGCGCTGGACGCGCGTCTGCTTTCCGACTTTTCCAAAAACGCCAACAAGGATTTTGCCAATGAACTGGCGGCGCTGCTTCCCCAGAAGATGATTCTTCCCTTTTCCGACCGTGCCGGAATAGATCCGCACAAAAAAGTGCATGATATTACCCGTGAAGAACGCAGGCGGATTCTCCGAACTCTCAAATGCTTTTCCGTTCCGCTGAGCGGTTTTCGCCCCCTGAAAGAAGCCGTCGTGACGGCGGGGGGCGTCGACGTACGTGAAGTCTCCCCCTCCACGATGATGAGCCGCAAAGTCGCCAACCTCTATTTCGCGGGCGAAATACTGGATTTGGACGCCTACACGGGCGGCTACAATCTTCAAATTGCCTTTTCAACCGCCTATCTTGCGGCGCGCAACGCCGCGTCAGACTGATCGATACCGTAAGGAGCAAATATGTATAAAATCGCGATTGACGGCCCCGGCGGGGCAGGAAAAAGTACGGTAGCAAAAGCCGTTGCCGAAAAGCTCGGAATTACCTATGTAGACACCGGCGCGCTGTATCGCACGGTGGGGTTGTACGTCAAGCAGCGGGGCGTTAATCCGAAGGACGCCGCCGCGGTGGAGGATCTGCTGCCCGACATCAAAATCCGTCTTGCCTATGAAAACGGCGTACAGAATCTGTATCTCAACGGACAGAACGTCTCTGACAGCATCCGCACACAGGAAATCTCCATGTACGCCTCCCTCGTTTCCGCGCACCCTGCCGTTCGCGCCTTTCTTCTGGACGCCCAGCGCGATATTGCCAAAACGCAGTCGATCGTTATGGACGGACGTGACATCGGCACCGTGATCTTTCCCGACGCGGAGGTAAAGATCTTCCTCACCGCATCGGCGGAAAATCGCGCGAAGCGCCGCTATGACGAACTGATTGCACGGGGTGAAAAAGTCGATTACGAGCAGGTACTGTCGGACATCAAAACCCGCGACCATAACGACTCCACCCGCTCGGTGGCGCCCCTGCGCCCCGCAGAGGACGCCGTTCTGCTCGACAACACCGGGTATACGCCCGACCAAAGCGTTGCGGCAGTTTTGGAAATTATCCGCCGGAAACTGGGGGATCGCAATGAGTAAAAAGGACAAAAAGAAGCAGAAGAGGTCCTCCTATATGCGCCTGCGCTCTTGGGGGGCAAAAATCATCCGGTTCTTTTTCCGCGTCCATGTGACCGGTCTTGAAAACATTCCCGCGGGCGGGTGCATTGTCTGCGCCAATCACACGGGATACCCGGACGCGCTGGTGCTTGCCGCCGCTTTCCCGCGGCAATTACATTTTCTCGCCAAGGAAGAATTATTTCATGTTCCGCTGCTGGCGCCGTTCGCCCGCGCGATGGGCGCGGTCAGCGTGACGCGGGATTCCGCCGACGTCGGCGCCATTAAAAAGGCAGTTTCTCTCGCACAGGACGGCGATATGGTGGCGATCTTCCCGCAGGGACACCGCTTTAAGGGAAAAAACCCCGCCCAAACTCCCATCAAATACGGAATCGGCATGATGGCGTACCGCAGCGGCGCGCCGGTTCTGCCCGTATGCCTGAAAATGAAGAAACAGCGCTATTGCCTGTTCCGCCGCGTCGACGTCATCATCGGCGCGCCGATTTCCTACGCGGACATCTGCGGCTGTGAGAGCGGACGGGAGGGATACGAGCGCGCAGCGAACATCTTTTTCTCAAATACCTGCCTGCTGGGCGGATACATACCTCCCCGTCTTAGCGCACCGGCGCAAATCACGCCGGAGGTGAACAACGCATGAGCGTCACTCTTGCCGCAACCGCAGGCTTCTGTTTCGGCGTCAAGCGCGCCACCGACGAAATTGAAAAATTGCGCCGTGACCAATCCGTCAAACACATCTACACGCTCGGCACCCTGATTCACAACCGTCTGTATGTGGAGGAGCTGGCGCAAGCCGGTATCCGTGCCATCGGCATAGAAGAAGCGCCGAAAATCGCGGCGGCAAGCGACAAGTGCGGAAACACGGTACTGGTAATCCGCGCCCACGGTATCCCCCGCGAGGACGAAGCGGTTCTGCAGACTCTTGAAAAAAAGCACCCCCACTTTCATGTCACGGACATGACCTGCCCGTTTGTGAAACGCATCCACGCCATTGCGGCGGAGCAGACAGACGCGGAGCATACCCGTTTCATTCTGCTCGGCAGCGAAACGCACGCGGAAGCCATCGGTACCCTGAGCTACGCAAAAGGTGAAAAAGCCGTTTTTTCGGACGCAGAGTCGGTTCTGAAGTATCTCAAAGAGCATGAGGACGACCAAAAGCGCCTGATTGTCGCCGCGCAGACCACTCACAGCGTCTCAGAGTGGAAAAAAACTCAAAAATATCTCAAAAACCTCTATACAAACGCGATTTTTTTTGATACAATATGTAATGTTACCGAAACTCGCCAGCATGAGGCGATTACCCTCGCGGAAAACTCAGACTGCATGATTGTCATCGGCGGTTTTGACTCCTCCAACACGCGGAAACTGTATGAAGTGTGCGCGGAGCGGTGCAAAGACACACGATGGATCGAATCGGTGCGGGATCTTGGGGATAAACCTATCGGGGGGCGGATTTCAATTACCGCGGGCGCTTCCACGCCTGACGGCATTATTACGGAGGTATACCAAACAATGAGCATGGAAGATTATGCATCCCTGCTTGACGAATCCCTCAAAACTATACATACAGGAGACATTGTTGTCGGCACCGTACAGGCTGTTACAGATAAATGTGTTTATCTCGACCTCGGTACAAAGCAGACCGGCGTGATTGAAGCCGATAAGCTGACTGCCGACCCCAATGCGAAGATTTCCGAAATGTATAAAGTCGGGGATGAAATCAAGGCATTCGTCGTCCGCGTGGACGACAAGGAAGGCGAGGTTCAGCTGGACAAGCTGCGTGTCGATAAGGACGCCGGCTGGTTCAAGTTTGTTGCTGACGTTGCCGAGGACCCCATCAAAGAAGGAAAGGTGACCGCAGTTGTCAAAGGCGGTCTGACCATGGACATCGAGGGTTACCGCGTGTTCGTTCCCGCATCGCAGAGCGGTGTGGCGAAGGACGGCGACCTCTCCGCACTGGTCGGCACCACCCAGAAAGTCAAGATCATCGAAGTGGACGAAGCAAAGAAGCGCACCGTCGCTTCCATCAAGTCCTATCAGTATGCAGAGCGCCGCGCCGCTCGTGAAGCGCGTGACGCAGCACGTCTCGAGGCTTTCAGCCATCTTGAAGTCGGTCAGAAATTCAAGACCAAAATCAAGAACCTCACCTCCTACGGCGCTTTTGTGGACCTTGGCGGTGTGGACGGGATGATTCACAAGTCGGAGCTGTCTTGGAAGAACATCAAGAACCCGGCGCAGGTTGTCTCCGTCGGTCAGGAAGTCGAGGTTTACATCAAGGAAATCGACCCTGAGAACCACCGCATCTCGCTCGGCTACAAGACCCCCGACATGGACGCATTCGCAAAGTACGCGGCTGAACACAACGTCGGCGATATTGTGACCGCAAAGATCGTATCCATTGTTCCTTTCGGCGCTTTTGCGGAAGTGGCAGAGGATGTGGACGGTCTGATTCACAATTCCCGCATTTCTCTCGAACGTGTTGACAAGCCCGAGACCGTGCTTTCCGTCGGTCAGGAGGTACAGGTGCAGATCACCGAAATCAACACCGAGAAGCGCCAGCTTGCCCTTTCCATCCGCGCCATTCTCGAAGCACAGAAGCGTGCAGAAGAAGAAGCGGCACGCGCGGCTGAACGCGCAGAACGCGCTGAAGAAGCTAAGCGCGAAGCTGAAGAACGCGCAAAGGAAAGAGAAGAAATGGCACCCTATATCGCAGGTTCCATCGACTGATTTCTTATCAAAAGCGACAAGAACGGCACCCCATAAGTGGCGTAGCGATAAATCCCTATCGCTACGCCACAACTATATTTGCCTTGCGGCAAGCGATATGCCTTCGGCGCGATATTTTGCTAAAAGCAAAGTGATGTTTTCCCTATCGGGAAAGTTAAGGCAAATATAATATCGCTTCGGCTGAAAGCCGAAATATCACTTTTGTCTGAAAGACAAAAATATCACTGTTTGCAGCGCAAACAATATCCTATAACTCAAAAAGCTCACTTTCTTTCAATGCAAGGTATCGTGAGCTTTTCTTTATTTTTCTTATTCTTTTGGAATTTCCCTAACGGGAACACCCATGCGGGCGCCGTTCTTTTTCTTATGTTTTCGGTTTCTACTATCAAAGGCGCAAAGAAGCGGAGCCATGGCTCCGCTTCTGCACTTCTGAGGGGTTATGCCAATTCACGTATCCCCATATACAACTCATAGTAACGCCCATGGAGAGCAAGCAACTGTTCATGCGTGCCGCGCTCGATAATCTTCCCTGCCTCAAGAACCATGATGGCATTGGCGTTCCGTACGGTGGAAAGACGGTGCGCAATCACGAATGTGGTGCGGGATTTCATCAGGCGATCCATGCCGTGTTCGATATGCCTTTCGGTGCGCGTATCCACCGAGCTTGTCGCCTCGTCAAGTACCAATATCGGCGCACGGGAGAGGGCGGCGCGCGCAATATTGAGCAGCTGGCGCTGCCCCTGCGAAAGGTTGGAGCCGTCCCGTTCCAATACCGTTTGATACCCGTCGGAGAGGCGCATGATCATCGAATGGGCAGAAGCGACCTTAGCCGCGGCAATGACCTCTTCGTCTGTTGCGTCCAGTCTGCCGTAACGGATATTCTCCATGACGGTGCCGGTAAACAGATGGGTATCCTGCAAGACCATGGCAACGCTGCGCCGCAGGTCGTCGCGCTTGTAATCGCGGATATCGACCCCGTCAATGGTAATGGTGCCGGACTCAATATCATAGAAGCGGTTGAGCAGATTGGTGATTGTGGTTTTCCCTGCCCCGGTTGAGCCGACAAAGGCAATTTTCTGTCCGGGTTTTGCATAGAGACTCAGGTCGTCCAGTACCGTTTTGCCCGGTACATAGCCGAATGTAACATGATCGAAGCGGACGTCCCCGCTGATTTCTCCCACAGGCAGTGCCTCGGGGCGATCCGGTTCCTCGGGCACCTCATCCATGACCGCAAAGACCCTTTCCGCTCCGGCAAGAGCGGCAAATATGGTGGACATCTGCATGGAGATCGTACTGATGGGGCGCGAAAATTGCTTGGAATAGTTGGCAAAGACGGTCAGCGCGCCGGGGGTCAATCCCGCGGTGCACATCAGCACCCCACCGACGCCGACGGTGACGGCATAGGAAATCTGAGACGTGTTCCCCATAATAGGCCCCATCACGCCGCCCCAGAATTGCGCCTTGAAGTTCTTTTCTCTCATATCGTCATTGAGCAGTCCGAACTCGGCGTTGCACTCGTCCTCGTGGTGGAATACTTTCACAACCTTGGCGCCCGTCACGCTTTCTTCCACATAGCCGTTCAGTGCGCCGAGCGCTGCCTGCTGTGCGCCGTAATGCTTGGAGCTCAGTTTCCCGATGATGGCTCCGCCCCGCAAGAATACGGGAATGAAAGCAATTGTGACAAGCGTCAGAATCCAGTTGGTGGTCAGCATGAAAACAAACGTGCCGACCAACGTGACAGCCCCTGAAAACAGCGTGGTCAGGGAGTTGGACAGCATCGTGTCGATGTTGTCAATGTCGTTGGTAAAGCGCGACATGACTTCCCCTGTCGGATGACCGTCAAAGTATTTCAGCGGCAGGCTCTGCATCTTATCAAACAGCTCGTTGCGGATACGTTGCGTTGTCCCCTGAGAAACGGAGAGCATCAATCTGCCCTGCACATAAGTGGATATGATTCCTATCAGATATACCGCCGCGAGAATGATGACCGCCGTCAGAATATAGGTCAGCACAGCGCTGTGCATGAAGCGGCTGACCGGCTCCGTAAAGCGCCCGATGACTCTGTCCGCTATCTGTTCCGCCGCGCTCATCTCAATGGCTGCGTTCGGATTGATTTCCAAAATCAGGCGGTCGATAATGGGTGCCAGCATATAGGAAGCAACCAAAGACGCGCAAGTGGAAAGAAGCATACAAAACAGCACCAACAGCAGCCGGAATTTATATGCCCCGAGATAGGAGAGCAAACGGCGGATAATCGCCCGTTTGTTTTTCGGCTTGCCCCCTCCCATGGCAGCGCCACCCGGACCGCCGGGTCCGCCGGGACCGGGTCTTCCCATTCTCATACCCTTCTTTTGCGGGTGTTGAGAGGTACCTTGATAGTTTGCTTGCAGTTCTTCAAGACTCCGCGCCATTGCCCTGCACCTCCTCTCCGCTCATTTGAGAATCATAGATTTCCCGGTATTCCTCACAGCTTTCGAGCAGCTCCCTGTGCGTACCTATGCCTGTGATCTTCCCTTCGTTCATTACGACAATGCAGTCCGCCTCCATCACGGAATTGATTCGCTGTGCAATGATCACTTTTGTGGTATCGGGTAGCTCTTCAGTCAGCGCACGGCGTATCTGCCGCTCTGTAGCGGTATCGACCGCAGATGTGGAATCGTCCAGTATCAGCACCTTGGGATGGCGCAGCATCGCGCGGGCAAGGCACAATCGCTGCTTTTGCCCACCGGAGACATTGTTGCCGCCCTGTTCAATGGGGGTATCGTACCCGAGGGGGAAAGACGAAACGAATTTATCCGCCTGCGCCCATTCCGCCGCCTGCCGCAGTTCTTCGTCGGTGGCGTTTTCATTCCCCCAACGCAGATTCTCCGCAATAGTCCCCGTGAACAGGGTATTCTTTTGCAGCACAACCCCAATCCCGTCGCGCAGATTTGTCAGAGAGTATTCCTTCACGTTCTTTCCGTCCACCAGCACCTCACCTTCGTCCGGGTCATACAGGCGTGTAATCAGTGAAATCAGCGTGCTTTTTCCGCACCCAGTGGAACCGATGATCCCGACGGTGGAACGGGCGGGAATGTGCAGATTGATATGGTTGAGTACCTGCTCCTCGCTGTCTTTGTAATACCGGAACGATACGTTGCGGAACTCAACGTCTCCCTTGCTGACTTTCTGGGTGGGATCCGCCCCCGCATCGTCAATTTCCGGCTTTTCTTCAATCACCGCACGAATGCGGCGTGTGGACGCAAGCGCCCGGGAAGAAGTCATGAGCAGCATGGTCACCATCATCAGCGACATCAATATCTGATTGACATATGTAATGAACGCGGTCAGATCTCCTATCTGCATCCCGCCGGTCAGCACGAATTTCCCGCCGAACCAAATCACCGCAATGACCGTAGCATACATAAACGCGGTCATCACCGGCTCCATAAAGATAACCACTTTCATGGCGGAAACGCCGGCTTCTTTCAGATCTGCATTGGACTTGCGGAATTTCTTGATCTCATGATCCTGCCGCACAAACGATTTGACCACGCGCACGTTGGTGATGTTCTCCTGCACCGTTGAGTTGAGACGGTCAATCTTGCCTTGCAGACGGTTAAAGCGTGGAAAACCGATGAGAATGATCCCCAAAATGGCAATCAGCATCAGCGGCACCGTCACGGCGAACACAACGGCAAGCGGCGGCTTGATCATAATTGCCATAATCAAAGCGGCAATCAGCATTCCCGGCGCGCGCAATGCCATACGCAACAGCATATTGACAAAATTCTGCACCTGCGTCACGTCGTTTGTCAGACGGGTCACCAAGGAGCCTGTGGAAAACCTGTCGATATTGGCAAAGGAATACCGCTGTACCGCGGCATAGGCGTCGGCACGCAGATCGGTCGCAAAATTTACCGACGCCTTGGCGCCGAAATAAGCGCCTCCGACGCCGCCCGCCATCATCAGAACGGCAATGCCTATCATGGCAACCATGATTCCGACGCTGATTCCCACCGTAATGGTTCCCTCGTTTCCCCGATTGATCACTACGGAAAGCAATTTCGGCATCACAACTTCGCCTATCACCTCGACGATCATACAGATCGGACCGAGTATGAAATAAGGAAGATACGGCTTAATATATTTTGTCCAGCGCATCATATCCTCTCCCCCTCCTCCGGCTGATCCATGTTGTCAAGCATACGGCGATAAAAATCCGTGAGAGTCGCCAGTTCTGCCTGTGAAAACCCGCGAAGCATACGGGTATCGATGCGCTGTAAAATCGCGTGTGCCTGCATAATGACGCGCTCGCCCTTCTCCGTCAGCGTAACCCTGAAAGAGCGTTTGTCGTCCTTGGCGGGCGTGCGTTCCGCATACCCGTCCTGTACGAGTTTTTTAAGCGAAACCGTCACCACCGCGGGAGTAATATTCATCTCTTCCGCTATCTCTTTCTGCGATGCGGCACCGCCGCGGCGGAACAAATAACCGAGCATTCTTCCCTGGCTTCGGTGCAAGCCGATGACTGCCGTCTCGCGGTCGCACAGAGCGCGGTGACGGCGATCGGTGCGGATCATGCAGTCAATAACCTGCTGCGTATCTGTCGCTTCCATATCAGCCTCCAATTAGTTAGTATGCTAATTATATACGGGTCAACAGATACTGTCAATACAATTCGCGGGAATTCATAATTATTTCACATTGCCGTAAAAATTCGAGCGTTCAGAACAAAAGACAAATGATTTTCTTCTGTTTTCGGCTTCCATTACTCCGATGGCGCAGCCGGATTCTCCGTGCGGTCTTCTTCCTCCGCCCCCTCATCGGCGTGGCTTTGCATCAGATGCTCAAGGGTGTATTCCCCGTCAGTCGGATATACCCCTCCCGGAACCCTGCGATCAGGGACGGAAAGGACGTAAAACGGCACCGCTGTCATAGGGTCACCCGTACCTCTGCCGTATTCCTCCGCACAAAGGTCAAAATGTCCCTCCACATGGCGGTTGCAAGTCTCGTAAGGAACGGTCCCTGCCTTGAAAATACCGATTTCCGTGCGGCTTCCCCGCAATTCTTTTCTGCAAGCCTCGGTTGGCACCATGCCGCTGTCGCGGCAATATTCCGCCGTCACAATTCCCTCCGGCATTTCAAAGCCCCGCACGTCCTCTCCCGGAGCAAGTTTCACTCTGTGTACCGCTTTCATCACCTCGTCCCACACCGTCAGGTGGGCGACGGTCCCCGCCGGCAACGCCGTGCCGTCGTCGATTCCGCAGCGGAACGACGCGACATAATACGGCGTATAACCGACAAACCATTTGTCTTTATCTCCGCCGGAGGTACCGGTTTTTCCGGCGGTATCCACGGTTTCTTTGATCGTCAGGCGGTGTGCGGTGCCCCAATCCACCACCTCCGACATCATTTTGGTCATAATATATGCGGTTTGCTCGCTCCAGACGCGGTTTTCGGCGCGTTCGTTCCGAAGCAAAAGTTCTCCTTTGGCGTCATAGACAGCCAGATAGGTGCGAGGCTTTTCATATCTGCCGCCGTTTGCAAAACTGCCGAACGCCGCGTTCATTTCCCGCATCGTCACGCCGTGGGAGAGTTGCCCCAGCGCCAACGGCGCCGCCGCCTTGTCGGACAGCTCTCCCCTCGCGCCGTTCACCATGCCGGAGAAATGAAGATTGTCCTCCAGATGCCTGTATACGCTCTCCTTGCCCAACAGGTTCAACAGTTTCACGGCAACCGTGTTTTTGGAACGCGCCAACGCCTCGTGTACCGGCATATATCCGGCATATACGTTCGGGCTGTTGTGCGGCCACAGCCCTTTCTCGGTCTCTGACGGAACATCGTCAAACACCGTTGCGTAGGTGATGAGATTCTTCTCAATGGCGGGTCCGTACAGGGCGAGCGGTTTGAGGGAGGAACCGGGCGGATAGTACCCGCCGGTGGCACGGTTAAAAAGTCGCGCTCCCTCCTTTTCGCCGACGCCGCCCGCGATGCCGAGCAAATCTCCCGTGGCGGGGTCCGACACAATCATGCCGCCGTTGATTTGCTTTCCGTCGTATTCCGGGAAATGAGACAGGTCGGAAAAGTATTCGTCCAGCACTTTCTGAATGTCGGGGTCCATCAGGGTGTAGATTTCCAAACCGCCGCGGTACAGCATGGCGGAAGCCGCCGCCTCGGAGATTCCCATTTGTGCGGAAAGGTCGCGAATGACGTCCTCTATCACGGTTTCCGTATACCAGTTATGCCCCGCGCGGGTATAGACCGGGTCGGTGACGTTCAGAGTCAGCGGTGTCGCGGCGGCACACTCATATGCGGCGGACGTCAGATATCCGTTTTCATACATGGCGCGCAGCACCAGTGCCCGCCGGCTGTCATTTTCCCGCATATGTCCGACGGGTTCATACCGCGCGGGCGCGTTGGTGATGGCTGCCAGTGCGGCGCATTCCTCGTCTGTCAGTTCAGACAGCGCTTTTCCGAAATAATACCGTGCCGCGGATTTCACGCCCACGCACCGATGCCCCAAAGGGACGATATTCAGGTAATACGTCAGAATCTCATCCTTGCTGTATTCCTTTTCGAGGCGTCCCGCACGAATGATCTCTTTCAATTTGCGCGTCGCGGAAACGTCCTTTTCCCCATGTACGTTTTTGATGAGTTGCTGCGTGATGGTGGAGCCGCCGAAGGTATCGCGGAAATGAA
Source organism: uncultured bacterium (assembly GCA_945920215.1). GTDB lineage: Bacteria > Bacillota > Clostridia > Oscillospirales > CAG-272 > UBA1740. The sequence goes on along the minus strand of CAMEJM010000003.1, from coordinate 12,091 downwards.
ACACATAATTGAGCGCCGCAAGGCCTGTCCTGCGCCAATCCACGCCGCGGTGGCTGTAAAAGCGCTGATCTTCAATGGCGATAAAAGCGTGCTTCAGGGTATCGGGCAATTCCTCACTCTGCGCCCAGACCATATTCTCGTCTCCGAAAAGAATATCGGTTTCCACGGGGCGGTAATTGTCGAGCGTCAATGACGCGCGCGGAACTTTACCGTCCGGCGCGTACAGGCGGCTGGTGCGGGAGCCGCGCATGGCCTCCATGACCTCCATGTCCGCCTCGTCGTCCAGATGCGCCGCCGTCCAAGCCACGGCACCCGTACCCGCGAGCAGCAGGGCGAGCAGGAGGCAGGCAAGCACCGTCAGAGTACGCTGCATGATTTTCCCCGCGCGCCCCGCTGTTTTGCCCTTGCGTTTCTCTTTTGCTTTCATAATTATATAAAAAGAACTGTCGCCGCCCGCATCGCATATGGACATGCAACAGTTCCCGTTTGCCTCCGTTGCATACTGACGTTAGTATGAACGAAGCAGCATACTCTCATGTCGAAAAAGCAAATGCAATTCCTGACATGATTGCAAAATTTATTCGTAAAAAACAGCGTTGAGATACAGCCCCTCCGGCGGTGCCGTCATACCCGCGCGGGCACGGTCACGGGAGGCAAGAATCCCCGGAATTTCGTCGGGAGCGATTCTTCCGGCGGCAACCTCTGTCAGCGTACCGACAATGATCCGCACCATGTTATACAAAAAGCCATCCGCGCAAGCCGAGAAGCGCAGCAAGTCTCCCGCACGCTCCACACGGAGATACCGCACGGTGCGTTCCGTAGTGGCGACAGGAGAGCCCTGCGCCATAAAAGCGGCAAAATCATGCTTGCCGACCAAGTGCGCAGCCGCCGCCCGCATGGCGGCAAGACCCGCGTCGTCGATCCGGCGCGGATAAAACCAAGCGCGATCACGCATAAAAGGGTCCCGCAGGCAGGCGTTATGAATCAGATACACATATTCTTTCCCCACCACGTCATGTCGGACATGGAATGTGTCGTCCCGCAGGCAGGCGTCAAAGACCATGACGTCCGGCGGGAGATGGGGCGAGACTGCCAGCGGCAGCTTCTCGGCGGGAATCGGGACAGAACCGTCCGGCAGCTCCACGGTCAGGGTGGCGGCGTTGGCGTGCACGCCGCTGTCCGTGCGGGAACAGGAGGTCACCCGGCACACAGTGCCGAAAACCGCCGTAAACGCTTGGTTGAGAACCCCTTGTACGGTGCGGACGTTCGGTTGAATCTGAGAGCCACAGAAATCCGTGCCGACATAACGAAGCTTCATCAGGTATTTCACAGCGAATACCCCCAGCCGACAATCCCCGGCAGATAACGGTTGCCGAGGCAAATGGCGGCGATCAGCACGCTGAACAGAAGCAGCATGAAAACATCGATAAAATGGATTTTATAGCAGCGGAGCTTTGTTCTTCCGTTCCCGCCGCGATAGCAGCGGCATTCCATGGCTGTCGCCAAATCAAAGGCACGCTGAAAAGCCGAGATGAAAAGCGGGACGATAATGGGAATCAGTGCGCGCACGCGGCGGATCAGCCCTCCGGAGGAAAGATCGGCGCCGCGGGATTTCTGCGCGTTCATGATTTTTTCGGTTTCCTCAATCAGTATCGGAATGAAGCGCAGGGCGATGGTCATCATCATGGCAAACTCATGCACCGGCACTTTCAGATAAGAGAGCGGCTTGAGCAGCGACTCGATGGCGTCCGTCAGCGCGATGGGAGAGGTGGTATAGGTGAGGAACAGACTTGCCGCGATGACCAGAAGAACCACGCGCAGCGCCATGAAACCGGCGCGCCACAGACTTACCTCGTAAATTCTGATTTTCCACCACGAAAAGAGGGGTTCGCCCTCGCCGCCCGTGAACAGCAGGTTGATCACGGTGGTAATCACCAGAATGAACAGAATCGGCTTCAGGCTCTTCAGAATTGTGGAAAACGGAATGCCGCTCACGGCAATCAGAAAGAGGGTGAACAGCAGAATCAGCGCGTACGTCAATACATATTTGCACAGAAAAATCGCCACGATAAACGCGATGGCGAGCAGAACCTTGACGCGCGGATCCATGCGGTGCAAAAGGGATTTGCCGGGAAAAAACTGCCCGAGAGTGATGTCGGAAATCATGCTTTTCCCTCCCCTCTCAGCAGTTTCAGCACTGCCTCTGCCACACCGTCCACGGTGTACAGCTCGCCCTCCAGGGGAATTCCCGCCTCCCGCAACTTGGCGGCGACATGGGAAATCTGAGGCGTGTCAAGTCCGACCTTCTGAAGTTCCTCCGCACGGGCAAAGACCTCCACGGTGGTTCCCTGTGCAAACAACTCCGCGCCCCGCATGACGACAACATTGTCGCAATAGGCAGCCATATCCTCCATGCTGTGGGAAACCAAAATAATACTGGCGTGATTTTTCTCTCTGTATTTACACAAGCCGCCGAGGATCTCACGGCGCCCGCGGGGATCAAGCCCGGCGGCAGGTTCGTCCAGTACCAGCACCTCGGGCTGCATGGCGAGCACTCCGGCGATTGCCACACGGCGCTTCTGTCCGCCGGAAAGGTCAAAGGGAGATTTGTTGAGCAGGTCCTCCCCGATTCCCACAAAGCCGGCAACCTCGCGCACCCGTTCGTCAATCTCTTCCTTTGGCGTTCCCATATTCCGCAGGGCAAAACCGATGTCCGCGCGTACCGTCTCGTCAAAGAGCTGATACTCCGGGTACTGCATCACAAGCCCCACCCGGAAGCGCACCGAACGGATCTCCTTCGGCTTCTCCCATATATCCGCGCCGTCGAGCAGGACCTGCCCCTCGTCCGGCTTCAACAGACCGTTGAGCATCTGAACCAGCGTGGATTTCCCGCTGCCCGTATGCCCTATCAGACCTGTGATTTTTCCTTTCTCGAATCCCACACTGACGTCGCGCAGGGCGTCCACGCAGAACGGGGTGCCTCTGCCATAGGTATAGGAAACATGATTCAGTGTCAGTATATCCATTTCAATCCTTATTCAGCGATATTCCGGGAAGAAAACAATTCTTTGAGCGCCGCCGCGCATTCCTCCGCGGTCAGGCAGTCGGCGGGCAGGTCGTAGCCTTCGCGGCGGAGCCGGTATAACAGTTCGGTTGCCTGCGGCACTTCAAGCCCCAGCGCGCGCATCCGCTCCACCTGTGAAAAAACCTCGCGCGGCGTACCGTCCATGGCGATACTTCCGTCGTTCATGACCACCACGCGGTCGGCGCGCGCCGCTTCGTCCATGTAGTGGGTGATATGCAGAATGGTGATTCCGCGGTCGCGGTTCAGGTGCTCGATGGTATCCATGACCTCATGTCTGCCCATCGGGTCCAGCATGGCGGTGGATTCATCGAAAATAATACATTCCGGCATCATGGCGATGATTCCCGCGATCGCAACGCGCTGCTTCTGCCCGCCGGAGAGCTTATGGGTGGAGTGCTGCGCATACGCGGTCATGCCCACCGTTTCCAGCGCGTCGTCAACACGGCGGCGCAGCTCCTCGCGCGGCAAGCCGAGATTTTCGGGGCCGAACGCCACATCCTCCTCCACAATGGTGGCAACCATCTGATTGTCCGGATTCTGAAATACCATCCCCACCTTGCGGCGAATGTCAAAGAGATCGTCCTCTGTGAAATCCGGTGTGGTCACTTCCCTGCCGCCAATCACAATTTTGCCGGATTTCGGGGTCAGAATCAGGTTGAGCAGCTTTGCCAAAGTGGACTTGCCGGAGCCGTTATGCCCCAGCACCGCCACATACTCGCCCGCCCCTACCGACAGGCTGACGTCGCGCAGCGCGGGAATGACGTTGCTCCCCTCTCCCTCATAGGAGAACGAGAGGTGTTCACATCTGATCAGTTCTTTCATATTTGCTCCTCAAAGGTATGCCGCACGCTGGAGCCGCAAGGAAGGACAAGCCCGCTGTCGGTCACCGGGAGTCCGATTTCGTCCGCCACGGTCGTTCCGCCGCGGTGGGCGGCAATGCGCACGGAGGTAATATACTTCATTGCGGAGGCGCTGAGCCCGGTGGTATAGGAGTTGAGCAGGAAAAACAGAGGCTTCTCGCTGAATACGCCGTCCACCAGCTTCACCAGATCGTCAATGTTTTCTTCTATCTTCCAGACCTCGCCCGTGGGGCCGCGCCCGTAGGACGGAGGGTCCATGATGATCCCGTCATAACGGTTGCCGCGGCGTATCTCGCGCTCCACGAACTTGCGGCAATCGTCCACAATATAGCGGATGGGCGCGTCTGCAAGCCCGGAGAGGACGGCGTTTTCCTTTGCCGCCGCCACCATGCCTTTCGCCGCGTCCACATGGCACACGGAGGCGCCCGCTTTTGCCGCCGCGATAGTGGCGCCGCCGGTATAGGCGAAGAGGTTCAGTACCTTAATAGGTCTGCCCGCGCCGCGGATCAGAGCCGAAAACCAATCCCAGTTCACGCCCTGCTCCGGAAACAGCCCTGTATGCTTGAAGCCCATGGGGCGGACGCAGAAGCGCAGGTCGCGGTAGCCGACCGTCCACTTCTCCGGCAATCGGTTTTCACTCCACGCGCCGCCGCCCGAATGGGAACGGCGGTAGGAAGCGTCCGCCGCCTGCCACAGCGGGTCTTTCCGCTCGGTATGCCAGATGACCTGGGGGTCGGGACGAATCAGGGTAAAACTCCCCCACCTCTCCAGCTTCTCCCCGCAGGAGGCGTCTATCAATTCATAGTCTTTCCACGCGTCGCAAATCCACATATGCCTGTCCTTTTCAGTGATTGTAAAAATCCGCAAGCCCGGAGCCACGGCTCTGCCCGTGACAGAGGGCGATGGCAAGCGCGTCTGCCGTGTCGTCAGGCTTGGGCGCTTCCTTTAAGTGTAAAATGGAGGTGACCATGGCGATGACCTGTTTCTTTTCCGCCAGACCGTACCCCACGACCGCCTGTTTGACCTGTAACGGCGTATATTCGGCAACCTTGACGCCGTACTGTCGGGCGCAGAGCAGAATCACGCCGCGCGCTTCCGCCACCTTGATTCCCGTCGTGATATTGGTGTTGAAAAACAGCTCCTCCACCGCCATCTCCTCGGGGTGATACTTTTCGATGATCCGTGAAAGCTCCTCGTAAATGGTCTGGAGCCGCCCCGAAACCTCGGTGTGCGCGGGCGTACGGATATCGCCGCAGGCAATCGGGCGGAAGCGCCCGTTCTTTACCTCCACGACCCCCCAGCCGACAATGGCGTACCCGGGGTCAATCCCGAGAATAATCATGTTCGTCCTCACTTTGCCGAATACTCATTCATAGTAGTATAGCATTTATTTATCGTAAAGTCAATTTTTTCACTTTTTTCAGCGCAAAATCAATATCACCGCCGGAAGCGCGGCGGCAAACACGCCCGACAGGCGGCGTATTTCCGTCTTTACATTTGGCGGGGAGTATGCTATACTTTTATGGAAGAAACAGCGGCTGTAAGCCGCAAGGAGAAGTCTATGTTTTACTACCTGAACGGCACGCTTGTATACCGCGACCAGACCACCGCCGTCCTTGACTGCGGCGGGGTGGGCTACCGCCTGACTGTCAGCACCAATACCTCGGAGGCGCTCTCCAAAAGAATGGGGGCGCAGACCAAGCTGATGACCCACCTACAGGTGCGGGAGGACGGCGTGGAGCTGTTCGGCTTTATCAGCGGCGAGGAGCTGGAAGCATTCAGGCTCCTGACCGGGGTTTCCGGCGTGGGTCCCAAAGCGGCAATGTCTATCCTCTCCATCCTGACCCCCGACCGCTTCCGTTTGGCTGTCTGCACCGAAGACACCCGCGCGCTTGCAAAAGCCCCGAACGTCGGCGCCAAGACGGCGGCGCGCATCGTACTCGAACTCAAGGACAAAGTGGCGAACGACATCATGAACGGCACCGCAACCGCCGGCGCCGCAGACGCGGCCGCGCCCGCCCCCTCCGCCGTAAGCGGAAAACTGGGAGATGCCGTGGAGGCGCTGATCGCCCTCGGCTATGACCGCTCCACCGCGCTGAACGCCCTCCGCGGAATCGACCACGAAAAACTCAGCGTCAACGACATTATCGCGCAGGCGCTCAAAAAATTTCTGTAAGGGGACGTCATGGAGACAGAATTCGATTTTGAAGACCGGATCATGTCCGGCGAATATACCCCGAACGAGGATACCGCCGAGGTCAGCCTGCGCCCGCAGAACCTTGACGAATATATCGGGCAGGACAAGGCAAAGGAAAACCTGAAAATCTATATTGAATCCGCAAAGCGCAGGCAGAGCGCCCTCGACCATGTGCTACTCTACGGTCCTCCCGGTCTCGGCAAGACCACGCTGGCTAACGTCATTGCCAACGAAATGGGGGTCAACATCCGTGTGACTTCGGGTCCCGCCATCGAAAAGCAGGGGGACCTCGCGGCGATTCTGACCAACCTCTCCGAGGGGGAGGTGCTGTTCATCGACGAGATACACCGTCTTTCCCGCCAGATTGAAGAAATCCTCTACCCCGCGATGGAGGACTACTCGCTCGACATCATTATCGGCAAGGGTCCGAGCGCCCGCAGCATCCGCCTGCCTCTGCCGCACTTCACGCTGATCGGGGCAACCACCCGCGCCGGGCAAATGACCACGCCGCTCCGCGACCGCTTCGGCGTACTTCTGAAGCTTGAGATATACAAGCCGGAGGAGCTCGGCGCCATTGTGCGGCGCTCCGCAAAGCTGCTGGACATTGAAATCACAGAGGAGGGCACCTACGAGATCGCCACCCGCTCCCGCGGCACTCCGCGTATTGCCAACCGCCTGCTCAAGCGCATCCGCGACTTCGCGCTTGTCAAGGGAGACGGCGTGATCACCGCCGACATCGCACGCATGGCGCTGGATATGCTCGACATCGACAAGCTGGGCTTGGACGCCACCGACCGCAGAATGCTGACCGCCATCATTCAGTATTACGGCGGCGGCCCCGTCGGGCTGGAAACCCTGGCTGCGACAACAGGGGAGGAAGCCGTGACCATTGAGGACGTGTACGAGCCATATCTGTTGCAGATCGGCTTTCTGTCCCGCACCCCGCGCGGGCGTTGCGTCACCAAGCTGGCATACGACCATCTTGGGCTCCCCTATTCTCCTACCGCGGCGCAGCCGTCATTCTTTGACGACAAAAAAACACTTTGATATTTCCGAAATAAAAAAGCGGCTTCTGCCGCTTTTATATTTACCCACAAAAATGCCTAAACACAGAGAGGCGCCTAAAAATCAGGCACCCCATTGCAATCATTTCAGAATGACAGATAATAGACCAGCGAGAACACCGCGCCGCCTATCATCAGACCGGCAAGAATCAAAGCGACCAGCCGATAGGCGAACATACGTTTATCTCTCTTGGGTTTTTGTGTGTTGCTCATACATTGTCTCCTCTTTTACCGGAATAGACGTGCTTCATGTAAATCTCGGAAATATTGCGGAACGCAGGGGGAATGTCGCGCGGAAGCTGCTCCAGCATTTCGGCAAGCCCGAGCGCGGTACATCCGATGGGGTCATCCACCCGGTGCGCGGCAACGCCTGTGACGCCGCCTATCATCTTGTCAAGCCCCTCCAGCTTGGCGCCGCCGCCGCAAAGCTGAATCCCGAGGTCAAACACAGACTTCACATACTCGGACGGGATTTTGGAAACCGCAATCCAGACCGCTTCCAGAATGGCGCCGATCGGTTCCTCCAATGCGTCGTACAGCTCGGAGGAGGTCACGTGAACCGTGACGGGTCTATTCCCCGCGTCCTTTGCGGGAATATCCATTGCGCCGTTGCCGGCGCCCGCCCAAACGGTGCCGATGGTGGTTTTGACCGTCTCCGCGGTACGCAAGGTAATGCGCACCTTGCGGCGGCGCTGAAAATAATCCGCAATCGCGCGGTCAAAGGTTTGTCCCCCCGTGGGAATGGTCTTCATATAATAGATACGCCCGCGGCAGACCAGCATCACATGGGTGGCTGTGGCGCCGATATCCACGACAAGGCAGCCGCGCGGCATATTGAGAAAGGTCCCCGCCATGGCGGCAAGAGGCGCGTAGACGAGGTGGCAGGAGCGCGCGCCCGCCTGTTTGGCAATGCTTGCAAGCAACTCCTCCTGCGTGTCGGTCATATCGCAGGGGACTGAGAGAAGCACATCTGTCTTGCCCTGTTCCCCGCCTGCCGAAAGGATACAGGAGGAAAGCACCGCCGCCGTGACCTCCGGCGCCGCAGTCAAGCCCCCACCGAACGGACGGTTGAACACAATCTGCGGGTCAGGTACATTCAGTTTTTGTTCCGCTGCCGCGCCGACCGCAATCACTCTGCCGCTTCCGCGGTCCTGAGCAATCACAGAGGGGTCGCGCAACACGATTCCATGACCGACGGCAGACGCCAACAGGTTCGCGCCGCCGATGTCAAGTCCCAGCTGACTGTGCATGAACGTATCCTTTCTGAAATAAGTTATTGCTATTATATATCAAGTACGCAGCAAATGCAAGACCCGTTATTCAAACATATTCCGCCATGTTTTTCCTGCGCATTCTCTCTTTCGCCGCCCGAAAGCCCGCAGAAAAGACCAAAAATGCGAAAATCTGATCGCAGGGCGTGCCGCAAAGTGAGACCGCGCCGGATTTTACCGTGCGCCCTCAAGGCGCTGCTGCAAGCCGGTATAGCGCAATACCTGGCGGTCGTTTTCTACCATTTGAGAGACAATTTCCCGTCTGCCTACCAGAATGACTTTCTCCCGCGCGCGGGTCAAAGCGGTATAGAGCAGGTTCCTTGTCTGAAGCATCGGGGGTGCGGAGGCAAGCGGCATGATCACCACGGGATACTCGCTCCCTTGGCTCTTATGGACGGTGACGGCATATGCAAGCTCCAGCTCGTCCAACATGGAAAACTCGTATTTGACGATCCGCTCGTCAAAGGATACAGACAGCGTTTCCTCCTCCGGATCGATTTTCACAATTTCGCCCATATCGCCGTTGAACACGCCCATGCCCTCAAAATCTCCTTTTTTCCACTCCAGGTCATAGTGATTCCGTATCTGCATGACGCGATCGCCCGTGCGGAAGACAACACCGTGCGCTTTCACCTCCCGTTTTCCTTTTTCGGGGGGATTGAGGGCAGCTTGCAGAGCCAGATTGAGCTGCTCCGTCCCCGCACGCCCGCGGCGGGTGGGGGAGATGACCTGTATACGCGCGCGGATATCCGCGCCGTAGGCTTTCGGAAGGCGCTGTGAAATCAAAGAGACAACGGTGGGGACAATGCTCTCCTCCTGCGGGCGAGAAAGAAAGAAAAAATCCGCGTCTTTGACGTCAAGCAGGGGCATCTGCCCCTCATTGATACGGTGTGCGTTGGTGACAATCAGGCTCTCTTCCGCCTGCCGGAAAATCTCGGTCAGGCGCACGGTCGGGAATGCCCCGGAGGCAATCAGATCCGACAGAACATTTCCGCATCCGACCGACGGCAATTGATCGGCGTCCCCCACTAAAATCAGGCGGCTTCCGCGCCGCATGGCGCGTACAAGAGAAGCCATCAGCGGCAGATCGATCATGGAGGCCTCGTCCACGATCACCGCCATTTCGTCAAGCGGGTTTTCCGAGTCGCGGCGGAAGCGCGGCACGTCCTCCGCCGTGCGCTCCATTTCCAGCATCCGGTGTACGGTTTTCGCCTCGTGTACCGTCGCCTCCGACATACGCTTTGCGGCGCGCCCGGTCGGGGCGGCAAGGGCGGTTTTGAAACCGAGAATATCAAATATGCGGAGCAAGGCGCGGATAATGGTGGTTTTCCCTGTCCCGGGACCGCCCGTGATAATCATGACCCCGGAGGAGAGCGCCTCTCCGATCGCCTGCCGTTGCATGGCGGCATACTGAATCCCCCACTCGGTTTCCATACGATCAATCAGACGCACCAAATCGGTATGAGCAAATGTAACCGCGCCGCGCGAAATTTCCGAAAGACGATCGGCGACAGTCTGCTCCGCCTCCTCGCAGGTGCGGGAAAAAATCATTTCGCGGTCTGCTATCCGATGGCTGGCGGCGTTTCCCTGCCGCACTTCCTCTTCCAGCGCCGCCTCCACCGACTCCTCATCCAGCGACAGCGTTTGCGCCGCGGCGGCAAGCAGTTTTTCCCGCGGCAAGCAACTGTGACCGTTCACGGAAGCGTTATAGGAAAGCACGTAGTCGATTCCCGCGCGGACGCGGACATCCGCTTCCCGTCCCACGCCGAGCATCTCGGCAATCTCGTCCGCCTTCTCAAAGCTGATTCCGCCGACGTCACGGCAAAGGCGATAGGGGTCGCGCTTCAAGAACCCGGTGGCACTGTTCCCCCACATCCGAAAGATACGGTTGACCGCCGCAACGCCGATCTTCCCACCGCAGAGGGTCATCAGGGAGCGCAGCTCCGCCTGCTGACGGAATGCGGCGTTGATCTCTGCCGCCTTTTTACGGGTAATGCCAGGAATATCCGCCAACCATTCGGGATGCTTCTCTATGACGTCAAAGGTCTCGGCACCGAAGCGGTTGACCATTTTGAGAGCGGTGGAGGGTCCCACCCCGCGAATGGTTTTGGAGGACAGATACCGCAGAATATCCGAGGTGTTTGTCGGCAACTGCTTATCATAGACCGTCACGCAGAGTTGCTTCCCGTAATCGGGGTGGTTTGCCCAGTCTCCCCACAGAAGAAGGGTTTCTCCCTCCGCGGCATACGGAATCATGCCGACGGCTGTCACCAGTTCGTTAGTACGGCTGTCAATCAGCTCCAACACCGTATAGTCGTTTGACGGATTGTGGAACACAACCTCTTCCACCACGCCAATGGCATCCGGGGCGCGCCCCATACCGAACTTGTCCTGCTGCTCCTCCACGGCAATCCTCCTTTCCGTTCTCTTTCGCTTTCTCTGTATTCCCGGCGCCGTGCGCATATCACGGCGTTGCCTTTGATACAACGGAAAGCGGGCGCGTTTGCGTGCGTCCGCTTTCCGCATTTTGTTTTTACAGCACAGCCGCCCGCAAAGCGTCCGTCATATCCGTCTCTTCCCACGGCGCCCTCAGGTCCTCTCTCCCCATATGGCCGTATGCCGCAAAGTCGCAGTAAATGGGGCGGCGCAGGTCAAAGCGGCGGATAATTGCCGCCGGGCGCAGGTCGAACAGCTTCATGACCGCTTCCGACAGTTTCTCATCCGAAACAACGCCGGTACCGAAGGTGTCCGCCATAACCGAAACGGGCTTTGCCACGCCGATGGCGTAGGCAATCTGAATTTCGCAGCGCTTCGCCAGTCCCGCACGCACAATGTTCTTTGCCACATAACGGGCGGCATAGGCGGCGCTCCTGTCCACTTTGGTCGGGTCTTTCCCGGAGAAAGCGCCGCCGCCGTGGCGGGCGTAACCGCCGTAGGTGTCCACGATTATTTTTCTGCCGGTCAGTCCTGTATCGCCCGCGGGACCGCCGATGACAAAGCGCCCGGTGGGATTGACGAATATCTTGGTGTTTTCGTCCAGCATTCCCGCGGGAATCACCGGATTTATGACCTCGCGGATGATGTCGCGGCGAATGGTCTCGGTTTCCACGCTGTCGCAATGCTGCGAGGAGATAACAACGGTATCCACGCGCACGGGCTTATCGTCCTCATATTCCACCGTTACCTGCGTTTTTCCGTCCGGGCGAAGATAGGAAAGGGTCCCGTTCTTTCGCACCTCGGTCAGGCGCTTTGCAAGTTTATGGGCAAGCGAGATGGGCAGGGGCATCAGCTCCGGCGTTTCATCGCACGCGTAACCGAACATCATGCCCTGGTCGCCCGCGCCGGTATCGAGGTCGTCTCCGAGCGTGCCCTCTTTCGCCTCGGCACAGCGGTCGACCCCCATGGCGATATCGGGGGACTGCTCGTGGATGGAGGTCATCACAGCGCAGGTATGGCAGTCAAAGCCGTATTTGGCGCGGTCATACCCGATTTCCTCCACCGTCCGTCTCACCACCTCGGGGATATCCACATACGCTTCGGTCGTGACCTCGCCCATGACGGTGATGATGCCGGTCGTGGCGAAAGTTTCGACGGCGGCGCGGGACATGGGGTCC
>CAMEJM010000002.1 GCA_945920215.1 uncultured bacterium | reverse complement strand
AGGAACGGCAAAATTTTTTGCACTTCTATTGCTTCTTTATCACACATAAGCAAATCGAGCAGGCTTGTCACATACCCTTCCGCTTCCCGCGGGGACATCCGGAAATTGGAGTCGTAACCGCTTTCCTTGGGAAACAGCATGGGGGCATGGTCGGAGAAGCCGATCACACGATACCCCGCCCGGATGGAAGCCTCGACATACGCCCTGTCCTCCCCCTCTGCATGGTGGCAACGGGTGGTGTGGGTATGGAGGTGAAAAGCGCCTTTTACGGTATCCATATCAGTTCCTCGGTTTCCGCGCCACGCCGGTACGGTATGCCGCAAGGGTCACCGCCTCCGCAACGGCGGGCGCCACGCGCGGGTCGAGAGCGGACGGGATAATGTTCTCCTCATTGAGCTCCTGCGGCGCAATCAGCCCCGCAATGGCATAAGAGGTTGCCACCTTCATCTCCTCGTTGATACAGGAGGCGCGGCAATCCAGCGCGCCGCGGAAGATACCGGGGAACGCAAGCACATTATTGATCTGGTTGGGAAAATCGGAACGCCCCGTCCCCACAATCCGCGCGCCCGCAGCCTTGGCAAGCGACGGCTCAATCTCCGGGGTGGGATTTGCCATGGGGAACACAATGGCGTCATGCGCCATGGAACGCACCATGTCCTCGCTGACCACGCCGGGCGCGGAAACGCCGATGAACACGTCTGCACCCCGCATCGCGTCCGCCAACGTGCCGCACAGACCGCGGCGGTTGGTGAGCTTCGCCATTTCACTCTGCGCGGAGTTCATCCACGGCTGTCCCTCGCAGACAATTCCCGCGCGGTCCACCATGGTCAGATCCCGAAGCCCCATATTGAGCAAATGCCTGCCGATGGCAATCCCGGCGCTGCCAGCCCCGTTGATCACACACCTGATTTGCCCCATCTCCTTGCCGACGACCTTTAAGGCGTTGAGAAGTGCGGCGGCGACCACAATGGCGGTGCCGTGCTGGTCGTCATGGAACACGGGAATATCGCAGATCTCTTTCAGGCGACGCTCCACTTCAAAGCAGCGGGGAGCGCTGATGTCCTCCAGATTGATCCCGCCGAACGAGCCGGACAGCAGATAAATGGTACGGACAAGCTCGTCCACGTCCTGCGTTCTGATACAGAGGGGGAACGCGTCCACGTCCGCAAAGGTCTTGAACAGGGCACATTTTCCCTCCATGACGGGCATCCCCGCCTCGGGTCCGATGTCCCCCAGTCCCAGTACCGCGCTGCCGTCGGTTATCACGGCGACCAGATTGGCGCGGCGGGTCAGCTCATACGACTTTTCCGGCTCCCGTTCAATCACAAGGCAGGGCTCTGCCACGCCGGGGGTATAGGCGAGCGAAAGGTCCTGCCTGTCCCTGACGGGGCAACGGGCGACCACCTCGATTTTTCCTTTCCACTCATAATGCTTTGCAAGCGATTCTTCTCTGACAGACATCATTGCCTCCGACCGAATAAAAATCTATCAACCGAACGTTCCGTTTGGTTCTGTGCTTCGCGCAACGTACGCAAAATCTCGATTTCTGAAAATTTGCGGCGCAATCTGCGAATATTGTAGCACAACTGCGCCGCTCGCCGCAAGAGGGGGGCGGCACAAAAAGCGCCGCCACAGCACATTTTTCGCTCTTTTGCCCTCTCTTTTCATCCTCTTGCCAGCACGGGCGGTTTGTGCTATACTTGTCAAAAGAAAATAGAAAGGAGCCGCCATGGAAAAAGAACTCACCCCCATGCCCTTGCCGGAATCCTGCCTGGCCGTCATGCGAGAGCTGACGGGCGCCGGTTTCCGCGTGTATACGGTCGGCGGCTCCGTGCGCGACCATCTGCGCGGCATTGCCCCGCATGACTATGACATGACCACCGACGCCACCCCCGACGAGATGCGCCGGGTGTTTGCGGGGATGCGCCTGATCGAAACCGGCGCCCGCCACGGTACCGTCACGGTGCTGTGCGAGGGAGAGCCGTACGAGGTCACCACCTACCGCGTGGACGGCGCGTATGCCGACCACCGTCACCCCGACAGCGTATCCTTTACGAAAGACCTGACGGGCGACCTTGCCCGCCGCGACTTCACCATGAACGCCATTGCCTTTCACCCGGAGGAGGGGTATATCGACCCGTTCGGCGGCATGGGGGATATTGACGCGCAGATCATCCGCACGGTGGGAAACCCGGAAAAGCGTTTTGAGGAGGACGCCCTGCGTATCCTGCGCGCCCTGCGCTTTGCCGCGGTACTCGGATTTACCATAGAGGACTCCACCCGCGCGGCGATCTTCGCGTCCCGCGGGCTTTTGCGAAACATCTCTGCGGAAAGGATCCGCGACGAGTTGATGAAGCTGCTCGGCGGTAAAAACGCGGCGCAGATCCTGCGGGAATACCGCGAGGTCATCGCGGTTTGTATCCCGGAGTTGATCCCGCTGTTCGGGTGCCCTCAAAATACCTCTTATCACATCTATGACGTATGGGAGCATACCCTGCGCGTGGTGGACAATCTGCCGCAGGAGCCTCTGCTCCGCCTTATGGGGCTGCTGCACGACATCGGCAAGCCCGCCTGCCGCACGACCGACGCGGCGGGGACCGACCATTTCAAAGGACACGCCCCCGTCGGCGCAGAGATAGCGGACGGCATTCTCGCGCGGCTCCGCTTTGACAATAAAAGCCGTGACTGCGTGCGCGCGGTCATTCTGCACCACGACGATCGCACGACGGCGCGACGCCCGGAAATCCTGCGCCTCCTTGCCGCAATCGGTTATCCGAATTTTCTGTTGCTTCTCGCGCTTGAGGAAGCGGACACCCGTGCCCACAATCCCGCTTCCCCCGCCACCCGCTCCGGTCTGAACCGTATCGCGCACACCCGCGCGCTCGGCATGGAGCTGGAAACTGCGGGCGCCTGCTACCGCCTGCGTGACCTTGCCATGGACGGCGCCTATATTCTCGCGCACACCCCCCTGCGCGGCGCCGCCGTCGGCGCGGCGCTGAACCGGCTTCTGGACGCCGTCATTGACGGCAGCTGTGAGAACACTCCCGACGCTCTGGCGCGGGCGCTGGAAACCATCGTGCCGCTACTGAAAACCGAAACGCCGCCCCCGCAAAGCGCAAATTAAAGCGTTCCAACTTAAAAAACGATGCCGCGGCATCGTTTTTTGTTTGACATAGAGTATTGGCAATTGATTGTTCTGAGCGTTGCACTTCACTTGACAATTCACCGGGAGACATATTTGGTTTTCTTTCTGCTTGTTGCAATTTTCACGCCGCGGCGCTTCTATACAACATGAGAGTGATAAAATGCAGGCGGCGGGGCAACAATGAAAGCGCGCAACCGAAAAGCAAAGCGAAAAACGCGGGCGGAGCGCGCGTCCGCAGAATCTCTGTCGCAGCCCCGCGAAAACAGGGCGCCGTTTCTGCCTGTTCGATTCCTCTTTTTGTGAAATCGGGCGAAATAAGACAAGACGCCGCGCGCATACAATGAAACCATATCCGACGAAAGGAGGCGAGAGCAGATGACGCTTCCCTTTTACAAATACTACGCCTGCGGCCATGATTATCTCTGCGCCGCTGCGCCCGAAAACGGGATGGACGCCCCCGCCGCGGCAATCCGGCTCTGCGCGCGCAAACACGGAGTGGGAGCGGAGGGACTGTTGCTGCTCTCTCCCTCCGACAGAGGAGACTACGGGATCCGGTGCCTCAACCCGGACGGCGCCGCTGTGCCGCCCTCCCTTGCGGCGCTCTCGTGCGCCGCGAAATACCTGTACGATCTGGCTTTGGTCAACCGCACCGAGCTATGCCTTGCCTACCCTGGCGGCTCCCGCCGCCTGCGGGTGGAAAGCTGCGGCGGGCGGGCGTGGGGCGTGCGCATGGATTTAGGCTACCCGACGCTCGACGGCGCCGCCGTCCCCTGCCGTTACCGCGCGCTGACCCGCGCCCGCCCGCTTTGCTTTTCAGGGCGGGACTATGCCCTGACCGCCCTGCGGGTCGGCAGTGCATTTGCGGTGCTGTACGCCGCACACGCGACCCCGCCGGAAGCGGAAGCCCTGACTCCGCTTCTTGCCGATTTCCCCCAAGGGGTGACCGTCCTGTTCACACGCCGCGCTGGAGAAGCCCCCAACGCCCTTGAGGTGACTCCCCTGCGCTCCACCCTGCCCGAGCCGTGCGAAGAGATCTGCTCCGCCTGTGCGGCGGCGGTGGCGTGCGCCATTTCCGGCGAAGCGGATTTTGAAGAAGAACTGAATATCCGCTGTCCCGGCGGAGAATACCCGGTTTTCCTGTCGACCGAGCTGCATATGTACTATACCGCCACCGTCTGCGAGGTGTGCCGCGGAAGCTGCGAGACAGCGCCGGAGATCAAGAATTCCCCTTTTTGTAGCGGATGAACAAGGCGGCGGGCGCATTTTGTCGCTTTTTCGCCATTGCGAACCCGACCCCAATCCTTTATAATAGGACTGTCTTATATTTTTTCCCGAAAGGAATGACTCATGAAGCGCTCCAGCGGTGTGCTGATGCACATCTCAAGCCTGTGGGGCAACTACGGAATCGGCAGTTTCGGCGACGAGGCAAAAGAATTTATCGACTTTCTCGCCGCCGCCGGCTATTCTTTCTGGCAGGTGCTGCCCTTCTGTATGCCGGACGAATTCTGGTCCCCCTATCAATCCTATTCCGCCTTTGCCGGCAACCCTTATCTCATTGACCTGCCGCGCCTTTACCGCGACGGGCTGCTGACAGACTCCGAGCTCAAAGACGCCGAACAGCAGAGCCCCTACGCCTGCGAATTTGCACGTCTTGAAAAGGAGCGCCTGCCGCTGCTGTTCCGCGCGGCGGAGCGGGTACAGAACCGCGCGCCCATTCAGGCATTTCTCGATGAGAACCCCGAAATCGAAAAATTCTGCCGCTATATGGCGCTGCGGGAACAGAACGGGGGAAAAGTCTGGTGCGACTGGACTGTCAGCGAGCCGGACGAACGCCTGTTCGACGGCTGGGCGTTCATTCAATATACCTTTTTTGCCCAATGGGAGGAAATCAAGCGGTATGCCAACGACCGCGGCGTACAGTTGATCGGCGACATTCCGATTTACGTTTCCTACAACAGCGCCGACGTGTGGGCGAACCGGGAGCTGTTTGAGCTGACCCCGGACGGCAAGCCGAAGAACGTCGCGGGGGTACCGCCCGACTACTTCTGTGCGGACGGACAGCTTTGGGGCAATCCCCTCTATCGCTGGGACCGCATGAAAGCCGACGGCTACGACTGGTGGGTCAGACGAATCCGCACCATGCTCCGCCTCTTTGACGGCGTGCGAATCGACCATTTCCGCGCGCTGGATTCCTATTGGTCGGTGCCCGCAGACGCCGAAACCGCGCGGGAGGGCAAGTGGGTGAAAGGCCCCGGCTACCCCTTTGTGAAGAAGCTGAAAGAGGCGGCGGGCGACAAGCTGTTGATCGCCGAGGACCTCGGTGACATCACCCCCTCGGTCCATGAGTTGATGAAGCGCGCGGCGCTGCCCGGAATGCGGGTATTCCAATTTGCCTTTCTGGGCGACCCCGCTTCCCCCCACCTGCCGCACAACTACCCCGAAAACTGCGTTGCCTATACCGGTACGCACGACAACAATACTCTGCTCGGCTTCATGTGGGAGCAAAAGGAACACACCCGCCGCCGCATTCTCCGTTACTGCCGCTATGCGGGGGACGACTGGAACCGCTCGTACGACAGCATTCTCGCCACCATGCTCGCATCTCACGCGGCGCTTGTGGTATTCCCCATTCAGGACCTGCTGCACTACGGCTCCGACTGCCGCCTGAACACCCCCGGCAGGGCGACCGGCAACTGGTCGTGGCGTATCACAAAGGAACAGCTGTTGACCCTCGATTCCCGCGCCCTGCGCGACGGTAATCAGCTCTACGGCAGAATTTAATCATATTGCACAAATTTAATCACATTTTATTGTGCAAATAGTTAAATCGCGAATTGTTTTTCAAGAAAAACAGGAATATAATGTAAATGGAAATCAAAGAAAGGAGAATTGCATATGTGCCCTGAAATGAAATTGCATGACATTGACGTCACCGACCTTGTACGCACCATAGAAAAATGCAAAGGGAACGTGTATCTCAAGACCAAAGAGGGAGACTGCTTCAACCTGAAGTCCCGTTTGTCCGCCATCGTGGGTCTGACCCAGCTGATCAAAGGCGGCATCATCGCCGAAGCGACCCTACAGTGCGACCTGCCGGAGGATGAAACCAAGCTCTTCCGCTTCAACCTGTTCCGGGAGATTCCGCAATAACCCCCTCTGCCCACCGTGCGCGGCGCGGTCAGGCGCCGTCCAAAAGATTTCGCGGCACCCTTTCGGCTCCGCGCAGTCTTCCCTATTCAACAAAATGAGAACGCCCAAGCAGGCTCTGCCGCTTGGGCGTTATTTTCATACCGTTTCTTTTCGTCCGTTCGGAGCGCCGGGGTGCGGCTCAGCCGATGATGGACTCGTCCCACATCTCGGGCGCTTCGTAGCCGAGCAGGTTCACCGTGGTGGCAGCCACGTTGGAAAGCCCGAACTTGCCGTCGCGCTTGACGGTGTAGGAGTCGGCGTAGAAGTTATCGTAGATCACGCAGGGAACGGGGTTCAGCGTGTGCGAGGTTTTGGCAACGGGGGTTCCCTCTTTGTTCAGCTTGGGCTGCTTGCTCTTTTTGTCCAGCTCATACATCTCGTCCGCGTTGCCGTGATCGGCGGTGATGATGGCGACGCCGTGCAACTCGTCAACGACCTTCAACAGGCGCGCAAGCTGCAAATCAAGCGCTTCCATAGAGCATTCTGTGGCAAGGAAAGAGCCGGTATGACCGACCATATCCCCATTCGGGAAGTTGACCCGCAGATAACGGTACTTGCCGGAGCGCAGGCACTCGATCAGACGGTCGGTGATTTCGGCGCACTTCATCCACGGGCGCTGTTCAAACGGCACCACGTCGGACGGAACCTCAATATAGGTTTCCAGCTCCTCGGAGAATTTGCCGGAGCGGTTGCCGTTCCAGAAATAGGTGACATGACCGTATTTCTGCGTTTCGGAGATAGCAAGCTGCGGGATGCCGGTTGCCACAAGGTATTCGCTCTGGGTATTGGTGATTTCGGGGGGATTGACCAGATAGCGGGAGGGAATGTGACGGTCTCCGTCATATTCGAGCATACCGGCATACAGCACCTGCGGCACGCGCTTGCGGTCAAACTTATCGAAGTCGGCGCCGCCCTCGAAAGCAAGGGAAATTTCAATGGCGCGGTCGCCGCGGAAGTTATAGAAAATCACGGAATCGCCGTCCTTTATTTCGCCGACGGGCTTGCCGTCGCGCGTGATGACGAAGGGCGGCAGATCCTGGTCGATGACGCCTGTTTCGCGGCGATAGGTCTCAACGGCTTCCTGCGCGGAGGCAAAGCCTCTGCCCTCGCCCAGCACATGGGTCTGCCAGCCGCGTTCCACCATTGCCCAGTTGGCTTCGTAACGGTCCATGGTGATCTGCATTCTGCCGCCGCCGCTGGCAATGCAGATGTCGAAATCCGGAGTGCGGAGCCCGTCAAGGAACTGCTCAAACGGCACCACATATTCAAGCGCAGAGGTCTCGCCGACGTCGCGCCCGTCCAAGAGAACGTGCAGACGAACCTTTTTGACGCCCTGCTCCTTGGCTTTCAGAATCATGGCTTTCAGATGGTCGATGTGGGAATGGACGTTTCCGTCAGAGAACAGACCGATGAAATGCAGCGTGCTGCTATTGGCTTTCACGCCGCACGTCAGGTCTTTCCACGCGCTGCTCTCAAAGAGCTTGCCGTTCTCGATCGACTGGGAAACAAGCTTGGCGCCCTGCGCGAAAACCTGCCCCGCGCCGAGAGCGTTATGACCGACCTCGGAGTTGCCCATATCGTCGTCGGTGGGCAGACCCACGGCGGTGCCGTGCGCCTTGAGGGCGACCGTCGGATAGTTTGCCATGAGGCGATCCAGCGTCGGCGTGTGTGCCGCGGCGACCGCGTTGGCGGCATTTGCGGGGGCAAGCCCCACGCCGTCCATGACAATGGTGAGCAGGGGTCCGTCAATGCCCTTGAATTTTTTGGATTTCTTCAGTTGTTGTACCATTTTTCTATACCTCGGTTAAATTAATCGTCAAATCAAACGTCGGCGTCTGCCAGATACCGCGCGCCGTTTTCGGCAATGAACTGCTTACGCTCCGCAATCGCGTCTCCGAGCAGGGTATCGAACATCCATGCGGTTTGCTCGGCGTCCGCGGGGGTCACCGCGATCAGGCGGCGGGTGGCGGGGTTCATGGTCGTCTGCCACATCATGGCGGGCTCGTTCTCGCCAAGCCCTTTGGAGCGCTGCAAAATATATTTTTTATTGCCCAGTTCTTTGAGAATGCTGACCTTTTCCGGCTCGTTGTAAGCGAAATAGGTCTGATCCCCGCAGGTGATCTCAAACAGCGGAGACTCCGCGATAAAGACCTTTTCCTTTTCCAGAAGCGTGGGGAGCAGACGGTAGAACATGGTCAGCAGCAGGGTGCGGATCTGGAATCCGTCCTCGTCCGCATCGGTACAGAGAATAATCTTCGACCACCGCAGCGACTCATAATTGAACGGAGAAATATCCCCTTTCAGTTTTTTGCCGCCGAGCTCCACCCCGCAGCCGATCACGCGCAGCAGGTCGACGATGATGGGGCTTTCAAAAATGCGGTCGTAGGAGGCTTTCAGACAGTTCAGGGTCTTGCCGCGCACCGGGATGATCGCCTGAAAATCGGCGTTGCGCCCCAATTTACAGGAGGACAAAGCGGAGTCGCCCTCCACGATATACAGCTCCCGCACGTTGGCATCCTTGGAGCGGCAGGCAACGAATTTCTCGACTCTCGACAGCGCGCTGTCGCCGCTGCCGCCGGAGAGTTTCTTCTTGATGTCGGTGACGGTGACCTCCGCCTTTTCCCTTGCCCGCTTGTTGACAAGGACGGCGTTGGCGAACGCCGCGCCCGCCGCCGGATTCTCAATAAAGTAGTAATCCAGTTGCGCTTTCATGAAGTCGGTCAACGCCCGCGCGATAAAGGGGTTACTGATCGCCTTTTTGGTCTGGTTTTCATAGGAGGTTACGGTCGAGGAGGAGCTGATGACGATGAACAGGCTGTCCGCAATATCCCCGAACGTGATTTTTGCCTCGTTTTTATTGTACTTATTCTGACTTTTCAGATATTTGTCCACCGCGTAGGTGAACGCCAGTCTGGTCGCCTTATCGGGGCTCCCACCGTATTCGAGAAAACTGGAGTTGTGGAAGAATTCCGCTCTGCCGTTGCGCTGCATGGTACAGAACGCGATGTCGGCGCGGACGGTGTATTCCTCGCGGTCGTCCGCGTCGCGGCCGCGCTGGTCGTTCATGTGCCACGAGACCGTGGTGCCGAGGGCGTCCACCCCCGCCATTTCCTGCACGTACTGGGCGACCCCGCCCTCATAATAATACTCGGTGCTGTCGAATTTCCCGCTTTCGTTTTCCTGCCTCAGAACGAAATGCACCCCTGCGTTGACCACCGCCTGCCGGCGGAGGGTGGCGTCAAAGAATTCCAGCGGAATCTTCACGTCGGTAAACACCTTGGAATCCGGCTTCCACCGGATGATGGTACCCGTTTTCTTTTTATCCTTGGGGTCGATCGGTCTGACCCGCAGCTCTCCCACCGGCTCCCCGCCGCGGAAGTCCATTTCGGAAAGCTCCCCGTTGCGCCCCGCA
Source organism: uncultured bacterium (assembly GCA_945920215.1). Taxonomy (GTDB): domain Bacteria; phylum Bacillota; class Clostridia; order Oscillospirales; family CAG-272; genus UBA1740. The sequence goes on along the minus strand of CAMEJM010000002.1, from coordinate 130,714 downwards.
AAAGAGCGCACGGTCATATACTCGGAGCAGTACTGCGTGGCGCAGGCGCCCAACCCGTTCAGACCCAGAGAATACTTGTAAGCGGAGCCGGCGGAATTGGTATCGTATTTCCCGCCCGCGTACAGCTCGCAGAACACAAGCTCCCAGTTCCATCTGCCTTCTTTTTCGTTGTAGCCGAGCGGCACCCCGCGCCCGAAGTCCTCGACCTCGATGGAGTGGTCGCGGAAAAGGGTGACGATAATGCGGTCGCCGAATCCCGCGCGCGCTTCGTCGGCGGCGTTGGCAAGGATCTCAAAGAAAGAATGCTCGCACCCCTCCAGCCCGTCCGAGCCGAAAATGACGGAGGGGCGTTTCCGCACTCTGTCCGCGCCCTTGAGAGAGGTGATACTCTGATCGTCATATTCCTTGATTTTTTTGTTGTCCGCCATGTGCGTCTCCTTGGTCCCGGCTTGCTTTTCCGCAAAATGCCTTACTGAATTATTTTATCACTTACGGAAACAATTTGTCAAGTATCGCGCGCGCAGGAAAAAGAGAGCCGACGGAATTGCATTTTTCGGATTTTTATGGTATAATAAGTTGACCGAAGAAAGGAGGCAATCTATGGAATACCGTACCTGCAAACGCGCCGGCGGCTGTGACAGCTGCGAGTTCTACGACTATGACGATGAGCTGGAAGTCTACACCTGCACTCAGAACCTTGACCAGGATGAAATGGAGCGGTTCTCTGTCGGGCGTACCACTGATTGCCCGTACTACCGCTACTACGACGAATATCAGTCCACCCGCCGTCAAAATTAACGGCGTCTCCCGGCGACTTTCCCGGTTGTTCCAAGTGATCCGGCGTTTCCTGTACCCCGCGGGCGGCTCCTGCCGCCCGCTTTTCGTTTTGCGATCATATTCCGGGAACGCGCCTTGCCCTCCCGGCAAAGCGGCGCCGAAAAAACGCGGCGCCGCGCCGACTGAATAAACCACACTGAAAAGCCCCCGAACAAAGTCGGGAGCTTTTGATAATTGCAATGAAAAACGTCAGACCAAACCGCCCGTAACAAGCGGCTTTACCTCCGCGCGGTCACATAAAAGCGACCTCGCTCTGCGGTTACGCCAGCGGCTTCTTCAGGCTGAAGCGGTATGCGGTTTTGCTGTAAAACTTTTCCCCCTGTCTCAGAACCGGGCTTGCAAAATCGGGCTTGTTGACGCAATCGGGATACAGCTGCGTTTCAAGGCAGAAGCCGGCGCGGCGACCGTAAAGAGATTTTCCCGTCTGTGCGGCGATGAAATTGCCGGAATAAAACTGCACGCCGGGGCGGTCGGTAAAGCACTCCATCACAATTCCGGTCTTTTCGGAGTAGGCGGTGGCGGCATGGCGGTCGTTCAGACAATAGTTGTGGTCGTATCCGCTGCCTATCTTCAGATCGGCGTCATCGGCATCGATGTCCCGCCCGATCGCTTTCGGGGTGCGGAAGTCCAGAGGCGTATGTTCCACGCTCTTGATTTCCCCTGTCGGAATCTGCATCCGATCGGTAGGCAGATAATAATCCGCGTTTATTTGCATTACATTGTCAAGAATACTGCCGTCGTCTTGTCCGTTGAGATTGAAGTAACTGTGGTTTGTCGGATTGAAAACGGTATCTGCGTCGCTTTCAGCCGAGTATTCGATTTCCAGCGTGCTGCCCACGACCGTGAACTTCACAGAGAAATCAAGGGTTCCGGGATAGCCCTCCTCACCGTCCGCACTGACATAATGCATCCGCACGCCGTCCCCGTCGATCTCGGCGTCAAAGACCTTTTTGTCGAAGCCGCAAAAACCGCCGTGCAGATGCGCCTTTCCCTCCGCGTGCGGAAGATGATAGGTCTTTCCGTTCAGGGTAAAGCAGCTGTTGCCTATTCGGTTGCCGAAGCGTCCTACCGTCGCACCCATATACGAGCTTTTCTGAACGATGTCTTCCGCATTGGTGTAATTCAGCGCCACGTCCACCGGTCTGCCGTTTTTATCGGGGACAATGATAGAATAAACTCTTGCTCCGAGCGTCAGAACCGATACGGTAATATCACCTTGCAAGGTGTATTTGAAAATATCCGTTCCCCGGTATGTGTCAAAATATTCTTTTTGTACCATCATGAAAGCTCCTTAATTTTATTTTGCTTCTCCCGCCTTTTCTCTGTATCAACCGACGGAAGAGTCTCTCTGAATGATGAAAGCGAAACAAACCTTGTTTGTATGCGACTGCCGTCTCTTTGCGCTTGCACAACGAAAAGCGCCGATCACGTGAAAACTCCGTGCGCGGAAGCCCCGGCTCGGTAAGCCTCACTTGGTCCTGTTTTCGGTGGCGGCAAAGCCGAGAGTTTCCATGCTCGGGCGGCGATACCGTTTGGCTGAAAACAGCCCGGTCTTTTCTTCTCTTGCAAGGCGGCGCAGGAGATGCGGCATCAGTTTCTCGGCGTTCCGGACGTGCGTGCGGTCAATCCCGCCGATGGCAACCAATCCGAGCGGCTCCGTTGTATGTTTCTGCGCGGCATAGGCACACATCGCGCGCACCAGCCGTTCGGTTTCGGCAGCCACGTCAAAACTCCTGTCGCGGTACGGCATACGGTTCTGATTCATATACACCACCTGACCGTCCAGCAGAAGCGCGCCCAACACGGTGGTCGGCAGATAAAACAGACACATCTGATTTTTCCCGCGTTCCATATGGCGGTTGAATTGCAGATATTCCGCCAAAGCGCCCATCAGCGTGCAGCAATCGCTTACCGTCACGCCGCAGCGTCGGAATGCGGCGGCAAAGGCTTCGTTGCGTTCTTCCTCCAATGCGGAAACCCAGACGCGGTCGGTGCCGTTGCCGCTCTCGCTCATCACAAAGCTGTGATACAACTGCTTTTTCTCCGGCTCCTCCCCGAACAATGCCTGTGCCGTCCGAGTGAGATCGGTGGCGGGGGCATGGGGAGCTTCGAACGCCGCGTCACACAGTGCGCTGTCATTGAAAAGCACCCTGATTTTCTTATGCGGCAGTGCATACTTGCGGTAGGTGCGATGAAGCGCAGCGGAAAGCTTCTCCTGATCCGTCACGCGGGAATTACGCACACAATCCGCAGCGCCGATCACGGGATAGCAGATATTGTCGATGATCAGGCGCAGATAACTGCCGCTCACCACGGCGAGCGCCGCCGGCGCCGAGGCGGGTCCTTTTCTGACCGAAACATTGCCGCTCGCGTCTCCCTCTCCTCCGGGTACCACCGTCTTGTACAGCGGCTCGGAATGGGCGTACATCCCGACCACAGTCACATCGTGCGGGGGCATGGTCTGCGGCTCGTCGATCCAGCCGTTGAAGGTCATGCCGTGGACTTCCGGCGCCGCGACTTTACAGAGCTTTGTGCCGCATGGCACCATGTCGTCGAAATGCACCGCTTCATCGGTGCGATATATCAGGCGGAAGGATTGCGGTATCATTTTGCCTGTGACGGTCACATCGTCGGCGGGCATACGCTTCGGCACGCCGTGCCAGCCGGAAAAGGTAAAGCCATCGCGTTCGGGCGCCTCCACCGGCACCACCTTTTCTTTTTCGTTGTAGCCGTCCTCGTGATACAGCTCCCCGTCCAGCATATAACGCACCTTAAAGGTGTCGCTCACATAATTGCCGATATAGGTGACGTCTCCCGCCGGCATATATCCGGTAAAGCCGTTCCACCCCGCAAAGGCGAAACCGCTGCGGTGAGGGGGTATGGGAGGCGTGATCGTCTCCCCTTTCCGGCACTTGCCGGTCGAGACGACCTCCCCGTCCAGAATGAAGGTATAGCGCCCGAACGTTTCGCTGTACTCCGCCACGCAGGTAAAATCATATTCGGGCATGACGGGGGAAAAGTTGCGCCAGCGGACAAAGGTCTCATGCGGGTGTTCGGGCGGAGTGGGCGGCGTGACGGTATCGCCCGCGTCGTAGCGGTCGATACGCCAGATGATTTCGTTGACCTTATAGGTCACGGCGTAGGTTCTGTGTTCATACCGCGCGGTGGCAATGACCTCGTGATCGGGCATGAATTCCGGCAAATTGTCCCAGCCCGCGAACACCAGTCCCTCGCGCTCCGGCGCCGTTTCCGGAACTATGCGGCTGCCCATTTCCACGCGGGCGGCGCAAAGCAGTTCTCCATCCACCAGATACGAAATGCGGAATTCCCTGCCTCCGTAATGCGCGCTGACCGTCAGGTCGTGCGCCGGCATGGTGTCGGTCAAGCCTTCCCAACCGTCAAAGGTCTCCCCCTCGCGCTCGGGCGCGGCAATCGGCGCAATCGGTTCTCCGAAAGAATACTCCGCACTTGCCAGCGTATCCCCCCCGCAAAGGTAAGTCAGCGTATATTTTTTGCGGCTGTAAGAGCCATACGCGGTGAAATTATACGCCGGCATGATTTCCACATAATTGCGCCAGCCGTCAAAGGAGTAGCCATCGCGCGCCGGCACCTGCGGGGTCGGAATACGGGCGCCGACCGCCACTTCGCTTTCCTGTAAAACACTGTCGTCCAAAACGAACGTCACGCGGAAGGTACGGCTTTCAAAATGCGCCTGCACCGTCAGATCGTGCGCGGGCATCGTCTGCTCCAAACCCTGCCAGCCGAGAAACACGCCGTTTCCGTCCGAGGGAGCGGCAACGCGGCAGCGCACCGTTTCGCCGAAGCGATATTCCTCGGTGCCGAGCACGGTGTCGCCTGCGCAATAGGTGACCTGATACAGGTTGGCGACTCTGCCGCCGTGAACCTCCAGTTTTCCCTCCGGCGCGCACGGCGGAACATCCTGCCATTCAAAATGCTCTCCCTCTCCCACCTCGATTTCCGGCAGGTCGAGCTCCTCCCCTGCCTTGACGATTTTCTTCTCGAACAGCATACCGTCCACGTATATTTCCAGAAGGCAATGCGTATCGGAATAAACGCCCGTGATCACCAGATCCTCGTCCGGCATCACGTCGGTTTCGGGAATCCAACCGACAAAGGAATACTTCTCTTCTTTCATCTGCGGTACTTCCGGCGGCACCAGGGGTTCCCCGCAGCCGACGGAGCCGGTCAGCAGAATTTCGCCTCCCACCACATAAGTCGCCGTATGCTGATTGCGGATATACGAAGCGTATACCGTCAGATCGCGCGCGGGCATGGTTGCCGGCACGTCCTGCCAGCCGCCGAAGGTGAAGCCCTTGCGCTGCGCCACCGCGGGGCAGGAGATTTCATCTCCCGTGTCAAGGGACATCGTATAGGCGACCTCGCCGTCAATGACGAAGTTCAGGCGGTGTCGCAGCGTGCGCACGAGCGCCTCCACCGTCAGATCATACGGCGGCATGACAGCCGGGCATTCGCCCCACCCGTAAAACTCATATTCCTCGCCGGATTCCACCTCCGGCGGTATTATCGCTTCTCCGGCGACCAACTTTCGGGTTTCATACGCCTCCCCGCGAACCAAAAACGTCAGGGTATAGCGCTGAGCGTCCTCGTAACTTCCCTCAAAGGTCGTCACCCCCGTCATGGGGTCAAGCTTCATGGCGCTCCAGCCGCTGAAGCGGTGTCCCTCATAGGAGGGCGGCGCCGGCATGGTGATCTGTCCGTCTTCCCCCGGATCCAGCTCCTCGTATTTCTCGCCGTCGATATAGAACACATAATGCGAACGTACCGTCGCATACACCGCGTGAAGCGTCAGATCGGAGGCGGGCATAGCGGAGGGGGATTGGTCCCAACCGCAGAAAGCGAAGCCCTCCTTGGATGGCACCTCCACTTCCTTGGGAATCGGCGCACCCTCCGCCAACTCCGCGCGCATGATCTCCGTGCCGTCCGCCACGAAGCACAGGGTGTACAGCTTTGCGTTGTACACGCCCTCGACACGGATATCCCGCGCGGGCATGGTCTCGGGCAGATTGCTCCAACCGCCGAACAGCATTCCCTGCTTCTCAGGCGGGGTGGGCGCCGTCACACGTTCTCCGAAAGGAATGTAACGGGAATGGAACAGTTCCCCGTCGATATAAAAATCCGCGCGGTAACGCGCCGGGTACATCGACGCCGCTACCGTGACGTCCTTGGGCGGCATGGTCTCGGGCAGTTTGCGCCAGCCGCTGAAATAATATCCCTCGCGGATGGGCTTCAGTTTTTTATCCACCGCGGCGCCGCAGGGGAGCATCTCCTCACAGAAGACTTCGCCGTCCACCATACGCGTCAGCTTGTACAGTTTTTCTGTAAAATTACCCGTCACAAGCACGTCCTCGGCGGGCATGACGGCGGGGATTTCCGACCAACCGCTGAACACATGGTTCTTTTTTCTCGGCTCCTCAAGGCGCGGCGGCACCTCGCCGTACGGCACGGTGAAAGTAAAACGGAATGTCCCGTCCACCAAATAGGTCAGGCGATAGGCACAGGGTTCAAATATGGCTTCAAAGGTCGTGTTTTCTCCCGGCATGACCCCGGTGAAATTCCGCCACCCCCGGAACACATACCCCTCTCGCACCGGATCGTCCGGCGGGGTCAGGGGAGTCATGGCGCACTGCTCCTTGATGGCGTACTGCACAACGCCGCTGGCGAACAGGGCGCGGTAGCGCACCGGCGTAAAATGCCCGTCCAGCGTCAGATCATGCGCGGGCATACGTGCCGGCACCTCTCCCCAACCGCTGAACGTGTGGTACTGTTTTTCGGGCTTCGGATGGTTGACGAGGCGTGCGCCCTTTTCCACCATTTCGGTATAGCAGGGTTGCCCGTCAATGGCATAGGTCAAGCGGTAACGCGTCGGCGTTTTCTGATTCACAGACATATTCCGTTCCCTCACTCGGCAGCCGTGAATTCGGCTTCCGTTTCAATGTCATAGGCGGGAACGGTTTCGGGCAGGTCGCGCCAGCCGCGGAACACAAAGCCGTCCTTATGCGGCTCCTCCGGCACTGTCATCTTTTCTCCGGCAGTCAGGCTCAGCCATGCGAATTTCTCGCCGTCCACCAGGAAAGTCACTTTGGTTTTTCTCCGATAGTATTTTCCCTCGATGGTCACGTCCTGCTCCGGCATGGTTTTGGGAAGTCCGCGCCAGCCGCTGAACACATATCCCTCCTTTGTTTCGACGGAGGCAGGCTTGACGGGTTCTCCGAAAGCCATGCGTTCGGTGCGGTAAAGCGCGCCGTCAATCAGGTAAGTCAGGGTATATGTATTGATCCGGAAACTGCCGGAAAAATGCAGGTCGTGGTCCGGCATCACGGCGGGAATGTTTCCCCAGCCGCTGAAGGTGTAATGGTCGCGCTCCGGCACCGCGATTCTGTCCAGCGGCGCGCCGTATTCCACCGTGCGCTCAAAGGTCATGCCGTCGATTTCAAAAGTCAGCTTATACCGATTGACCTTAAAGGAGCCGCGCAGAGTCAGATTGGACTTGGGCATTTTCTTGTATTTTTTCATCCAGCCGGAGAAGGTGTAGCCTTTTTTCTCCGGCAGCGGCAGCGCGGTCAGATCGGTACCGCTCTGCAACAGGCGGGTTTCATACACCTCGTCGTCCACCACTTCCGTCAGCGTGAAAGAATCCGGCTCATAAAGCGCCTGAATCTGTAAATCCCCGTCCGGCATGGTGGGAGGGAGATCCGCCCAGCGGACAAAATTATAGCCCTCTTTTTCCGGTGCTTCGGGCGGTATCAGAGTATCGACCGCCTCGTGTTCCTCGGTTTTATATACTTCCCCGTCAACAATGTATTGCAACTGCGGCATGGCAATCCTCCTGTGCGCACAACTGTGCGCGGCGCATATCCTTATTGAGTTCAGTATATCACTTCTTGTTTATGATTGCAAGCGCAGAAAACGCAAGTTTGCGCACTTTTTCCGTCGAAAAAGAAGCATTCGGCACCGAAAACCCCAAAAACCCCTTTCCAAACTGTCCCTTTTATGGCACCGTCTGCTTACCGCATGAAACGCATGGTTGAAAATTTCTTTTCCTTGACGCTGTACGCTCTTTTCTTTGCACTTCAAATATGCTACAATAGAATAGAAGAAAAAGTGCCTCCGCGCAACAGAAGCCCCATCGGATACCCGCGCAAGACCGCACGCCCAAGCAAACACAGGAAAGGTTGAAAAAGCTATGCCCGCACGAAAGAATCTCTTTGCCCCCTATGCCGCAGCGCCGTCCCATCCGCACTGGGAAGAGCTGACCGCTCGCCGGCTTCCGCTCTATGAGCGCGACTCCATGCGGGACTGCTTCTACCGCGATTATACCCGCGTCCTGCACTGCACGGCGTTCCGCCGTCTGAAACACAAGACCCAAGTCTTTCCGCACGTGGAAAGCGACCACATCTGCACGCGCATGGAACACGTGCTGCACGTGGAATCCGTGAGCAGCACCATCGCGGAATACTTAGGGCTTTCCACGCACCTCACCAAAGCAATCGCGCTGGCACATGACATCGGTCACGCGCCGTTCGGGCACGAGGGCGAGCACGTGCTGAACGAAATCACACAGCGGCATCTGGGGAAACGCTTCTGGCATGAAGAAAACGGCGTGCATTTTGCAGACGACATCGAACTTCTGGAGGACCCGCAGCGGGTGGAACGCAATCTTGCGCTGACCTACGCGGTGCGGGACGGGATTCTCTCCCATTGCGGCGAAATGGACGAAAACGGGCTCAAGCCGCGCGAGAAGTTGTTTGACCTTTCGGAGTTCTCCGCGCCGGGACAGTACCAAAGCGCCACATGGGAGGGCTGCGTTGTGAAAGTCGCGGATAAGATCGCGTATCTCGGCAGAGACATCGAAGACGCCGACGCCCTCGGATTTCTCGGCGCGGAGGGGCGCGAAGCGCTGACCGAACTGCAACGGCGGCATGGACTTGACGCGCTCAACACCACCGGCATCATCCATGCCCTTGTCTGCGATATCTGCGAGAATTCCACCCCCGAAGACGGGATCGTGCTGTCCCCCGCAGCGGCGGAACTGATGAACCGCACCAAAGAACTCAATTACCGCTTCGTCTATCAGCATCCCCGCTTCAAGCCTTTTGTCCGTTACGCGGCTCTGGTGATTCATGAGGTGTTCGACGCGCTGGCAGACTGCTATACCGGCATTCCGTTTACCGCGGCGCCCGCAGAAATGCTCTCGCGCTATCCGACCTTGGTCGGCGGGTTTGACAACTTTGTCCGTCCCTACCTCTCCCGCGAGCTTGCGGGATATGACAATCGGAAAATCTACGGAGATTTGACCGACCGCACCCTGTTCCTGCGCGCCGCGGTGGACTATATCTCCGGCATGACCGACGCTTATCTGATTCGCGCCTACGGCGATCTGATCAGCTTCTGATATGCCGCTTCTGCACAGCGTGACGCCATAAAGCCAAGGCGTCGCGCTGTTTTTCAATGCAAAAGGCAGGCGCCGCATGGTGTGCGGCGCCTGCCCAAGGTCATGTAGGACTCTTATCTGCTGAACAGCTCAAAATCGGGCGGTCCCTCCATCAGGCGCGGATTTGCGAGATAGGCTTTCATGCGTTGGAATGCCGCCGCGAAGTAGCTCCCGGAGCAAATGCGTTCGTCCATCACCACGCCGAGCGGCAGACAACGCTCCATCTCCACGCCGTCAAAAGTGCGCCTCGGCACTTCAACCATATTTCCCAGCGTGATAAACATACTGGTCGTCCCGAAGTTGTAGCAGTGATGGAAGATATGGTTGGTACGTATGGAACCCAAATTGGATACGGACAGGGTACAGTGAAACGGACTGGCGTCAATGATTTTGCGTGGAAGCAGACCGTGCTTGTCCAGCCATTTCAAAATGCATACGCCAAAGCGGAGCAGACCGGGAATCTTCAGCAGACGGCGCACCAGCGTATCCGTGGAATTGGTATCTCCCTGCATCCGGTTCTGCCGGATGTACTCGTCCATTTTCTTCTGCACCTCGATCAGTCCGTCGGTGAATTCCAGGTGCATTTTGTTCATGGTACCGTCGGTTTCGCCCGGCTTCAGCACCACCATGCCGCAGGCAAACTCGTTGCGGCGGTAGATTTTTTTATTGACAACAAAATTATTCAGCTGCGCAAACTCTGCGGAAATGCGCAGATAGGAGGTGATCACCATAGCCAAATGGCTGATTTCGATTCCCTCTTTGTGCTTTTCTCTGATGTACCGGCTCATGGGGGCAACCGGGATATGCAGGTTGATCATGTTCTGCGCGTCGCTTCGTTCGCTCATGACATGACAAGCCACCTGATACATGGGGTTGGCGTCTTTGACTCTTTTTCCGTCGCGTCTCACCGTGTTTCTCCTCTTGGTAAATGGCATTCCGCATTCTTTTTCCGCTCTATTTTATCACTAATGCTTCAAAAATTCAAGTTTTAGTCATATTTGTTCATTTCACATCAACAATCTCAAAGAAGCCAATGCACGCCGCAGCAACCGGCGATTTGAGTGAACAAATACACGAAACGCAAGATTACAAAAAAGCGACACACGCAGGTCTGCATATGTCGCTTTTGGGTAAAGAATGAGGGTTATTCTGCCCTCGCGGGCAACCGATGGGGTCTATGGCTTATTTGACCAGGAAAAGATAGAGCATGAGAAGACCGAACGCGGCACAAAACACAACAAGCACCAACAGGAACAAGGGGATCAGGGCGGAATAAGCGCCTCGAATCATGGCACGGCGCTCGGCAGGAGAAAGATTGATCTCTTCCATATCCTTTTTCTGCTGAATTTTCTCCGGGTCACGATACCCCGGCATTCCCGGCACGTTCATATCCGTATAGGATACATTGTCATTCTGTTCTATGTCGTTGCTCTTTTTCTTTTCATTCTTCATCTTTCTTTTCCTGTTTTGCGTACAGATGGCACGCAACGAAATGATCCTTCTCGTATTCTATGAGAGGAGGCTCGCACTTTCCGCAAATCTCCATGCACTTGCTGCAACGGGTGTGGAACTTACAACCGGCAGGCGGATTGGCGGGGCTGGGTATATCCCCCTCCAGAATGATACGTTTCATCTTAACGGACGGATCGGGAACGGGAACTGCGGAAAGCAAAGCCTCCGTGTAAGGGTGCAGAGGATTTGCAAAAATGCTTTCCTTGGGTCCCTTTTCCATCATGCAACCAAGATACATCACGGCTACATCCGTCGAGATGTGTTCCACCACGGAAAGATCGTGAGAAATAAAGATATACGTTAAACCGCGGGTCTCCTGCAAATCTTTCAGCAGATTGATGATCTGTGCCTGGATGGAAACGTCCAAAGCGGAGACGGGTTCGTCACACACAACGATTTTGGGGTTCAAAGCAAGCGCACGCGCAATACAGATACGCTGTCTCTGACCGCCTGAAAACTCGTGTGGATAGCGGTCAAAGTAATGCGGCTGTAAACCGCACTCTTTCATGACCTTCAGGATATACTCTTTATATTCGTCGGGCGGAACGATTTTATGCTCGCGCACCGCCTCGCCGATGATCTCGCCAACGGTCATACGCGGGCTGAGGCTGGAATAAGGGTCCTGGAAAATGATCTGAATATCGGGACGCAAACGGCGCAAAGCAGACGTCGTAAGCCGACTGATATTCACACCCGTTTTACGAATGACCTCCAAAAGCTCTTCCCTGCCGGCTTTCTTGTACGCTGCGTACTCTTCACCGTCGGGCAAAAGTTTTCTCAACTGCTTTGTCGTCAGCTTCTCAATGGAAAGATTGTGGTAAATCACCTCGCCGGACGTAATATCGTAAAGGCGAAGCATGGTTCTGCCCATGGTGGTCTTACCGCAACCGGATTCCCCTACCACGCCAAGCGTGGAACCCCGCTTAATGCGGAACGAAACATCATTGACCGCCTTAACGCTGACAAGCACTTTACCGGTGATGGTCTTCTTAATGGGAAAATGCTTTGTGAGGTGGTTGACGATCACAGCGTCTTCAGTTTCGGCAAGGGGGGAGATGATCTCTTCTGCCATTATTCATTTCCCTCCTTTTTTTTCGAATCCCACAGGTGGCAAGCCACTTTGTGCGTGGGCGAGACCTGGTACATTTCGGGATATTCACCGGCGCAAGCCTCGCAAGCACGCTCGCACCTGTCGCGGAAGTAACAATATGTAGGCATATCGACAGGGTTCGGCACACTGCCGGGAATGCTGTAAAGGCGATCCACTTTCTGATTGACAACGGGTTTGCTCTTTTGCAAACCGACGGTATAGGGATGCATCGGGTTTTTGAAAATCTCCTCGGCAGTACCCTGCTCGATGACCCGTCCTGCATACATGACCACAACATAGTCCGCCATTTCGGCGATCACGCCGAGGTCGTGAGTGATCAGCATGATGCTTCCGTTGATCTTTTCGCGGATGTTACGGAACAGATCAAGGATCTGTGCCTGGATGGTCACGTCAAGAGCCGTGGTAGGCTCATCGGCAACGATCAGACGGGGCTCGCAACTCAATGCCATTGCAATCATGACACGCTGTCTCATACCGCCGGAAAGCTCGTGGGGATACTGACCGTAAATCCGCTCGGGATCGGAGATACCCACAAGTCCCAGCATCTCGATGGATCTTGCCTTGGCTCTCTCGGCGGTAGCGCCCGCCTCGTGCAAAAGGACAACCTCATCCAACTGCTGACCGATCTTGAAAATGGGGTTCAAGCTTGTCATCGGCTCCTGGAAGATCATTGCGATCTCCTTGCCGCGCAAACGGTTCATCACGTTCGTAGGCATCTGGGCAATGTTGTAGGTCTTACCGTCGCTTGCCTTGAAACGGATCTCGCCGCCGCTGATCTGACCGGAGGGACCCTGTACCAGCTGCATCAGAGAAAGACTGGTAACCGATTTTCCGCATCCGGACTCCCCAACAACACCCACAACGGTTCCCTGCGGTACCGAAAAAGTAACGCCATCCACCGCTTTTACGGTTCCTACGTCGGTGTAAAAATAGGTTTTCAGATCATCAAATTCAACGATATTGTTCTCATCCTTCATTTCCGAAAGATATTCGGATTCCGGAATGTTCTTTCTCGCTTTTTTCTTTTCGAAAGCACGGGTGATCCTGCGGTTTTCCTTCGCAATCGCGCGCATATCCTTTGCGGATATGTAGTGTGAATCTTTTTTTGCCATTGGAACCTCCTTACCGCTTCATCTTCGGATCAAAGGCATCGCGCAGACCGTCACCGACAAAGTTGAATGCAAGAACCGCCATCACGATGCAAATACCGGCAGGCACCCAAAGATTGGGATAATTCTGAAGAATATCACGTCCGCCGGCGCCCGAAGTTGCGTTGATCATAGTTCCCCACGCCGCATACGGGAACGGAACGCCAAGTCCCATCCATGAGAGCGTTGCCTCGGACAGGATGATCCCACCGAGTCCCAGCGTTGCCTGCACGATCAGCTGCGGCATTACGTTAGGAACCAGGTGCTTGAAGATCTTGTGACGAACCGAAAGCCCCGTTGCCTCTGCTGCAATCATAAATTCCTGTTCACGGAGAGCAAGAATCTGTCCTCGCACCAGACGTGCAACGCCTGACCAGCCGAATATGGTCATGATCAACATCAGAAAATAGATCTTCTGACTCGGCTTGATCCCCCATCCGTCAAGCAAGGACGCCGCCAGCAGCATGATGGGCAAACCGGGCAGGCAGTTGAATATGTCAACGATACGCATAATAATCTGGTCTACCCAGCCACCGAAGTAGCCGGAAATAGAGCCCATCACGGTACCCAAAATAATTTCGGCAAAAATGACGATGAAACTGAGGGTCAGAGAAATTCTGCCGCCGTACATGAGACGGGTCAGCACGTCGTAGCCGTACTGGTCGGTTCCCAACCAGTTTTTGGCGGACGGCTTTGTTTTGGAGTAAACGGGATATTCTTCCGAAACCTCCAAAAAGCTGTATTTGACCTGTATCTCATTCCCGTTTTCGTCCAACTCGGTCACCACCATTTCATGAGGAATGGTGGACGTAACCATTTTGTAAGCCCCCGCGTTGGTCGTTTCACCATACGGAGAAAAAAGAGGGCCGACAAAGGAGAAAAGCACGAGTGCAAGAAGCATGACAAGTCCGACGATGGAAAGTTTACTGCGGAAAAAGCGCTTTACGACAAGTTTCCCCGGACTGACAATCTTCGCACGATCGGCAAGAGACTCGGTTTCCGTCTCCGATTCCGTGCATTCCACATCCATGGTTTGATTCTCGTTCACGAATTTTCCTCCTTTCAATCGCCGATTTTTACACGCGGGTCAACAACTGCATACATCAGGTCGGAGCACAAGGTTCCGATAACCGTCAGAGCACTCAAAAACATATTGTACGCCATGATAAACGGGATATCGCGTTGGGTCACCGCCTTATAAGCGGCTTTACCGATACCGTCAATGCTGAACACAGTTTCCGTGATCATTGCGCCACCGAAAAGCGAGGGCAAAATACCTGCCAGCATGGTAACAATGGGAATCAAAGAATTGCGGAAGGCGTGTTTATAAATGACCGCATGCTCGCTCAGACCTTTCGCGCGCGCAGTGCGGATATAGTCAGCGTTAAGAACTTCCAGCATATTGGTACGCGTATAGCGCATCAATCCGCCGATAGAAAGGATTACCAAAGTAGTAAGAGGCAGAACCAGATGCCACAAATTATCAACGAAAGTAGGTAGTCCGGAGTTCGGATCTGTCAGTCCGGCATATGGGAACCATCCGAGTTCAATGGAAAAAAACTTCAACATCAGTGCGCCAAGGAAGAACGTAGGCAACGAAATACCCATCATGGCAATCACCGTTACCGTGTAGTCCAACACACCGTATTGCTTGGTTGCGGAAATAACTCCGAGAGGAATTGCTATCAGAAACTCAAAAATAGTTGCTATCAAAGAGATAAGGAAGGAAATGCCGCTCTTGCTGTATATAATATAGATAACGCTACTGGTTGCGATCGGCTTCTCAAACGTCGTGGCTCCCTCGGGGACCTCGCTCTCGTCGTAATACTGCACCGTTTGCGTTTGTCCGCCGGCGTCCGTATAAGTGTAGTACAGTTCTTTCTTCCCCGAATCAACGGAAAAGATGAAAGAATTGCCCCAATCACCCTGCAGAACATTGCCGAGCCAGCGCCAGTATCCTGCGATCGGGGTAACGTCCAAACCGTAGGTTGCTTCCATCGCCTGAACCTGCTTTTCAATTTCACCGGTATTATCCTGTGCCAGTTGCATCGCATATTTGCTACGCACAAAGTTCTCGCCCGGCTGGATACGGACAAGTACGTAGATAATCAGCGATACGCCAAACAGAATGAGTACCGAAAGCATCAATCTCTTAATAATATATTTTAACATATCTATATGCCTGCCCGCCAGGCGTATGGTGTGAACCGGCAGGCACCTCCTTGAAATTTGCCGGCGGCGGAAAACCGCCGCCGGGCTTTAAGGGTTATGCTGTTTCAGAATCAGTCAGCAATCGGTACCGTAACCTGAATGGTCTGATTTCCGGTAACTCCTTCTGCAAAGGAAACCTTCCAGATCTCAGCCATCGGGCCCCAGTAAGGAGTGATGGTTGTCGAAAGTGTCGCGGTGTCGATCACACTGTTAGCCGCAACGAACAGGTTCTTTCTCTGGTAAGTAGGAATCTCGATGTTCAACTGAGCCAAAACGGTCAGAGCGGTCTGATAAATAGGAGCACGCTCCTCAACGCTCATGTACTTAACACCTTCCTCGATGAGGAATGCGAGGTATTCGAGCGCTTCCTTCTGCGTCATGGTCACAGTGGAACCGTCAAGCTTCACAACGTCAATCGTGCCGAATTCAGCCTTGGCAGCATTCGCATTCGCGTACAGACCCACGATACCGTTGGAAATAACCGACTCAGCCTGAGAGTTGATGTGGTAAACCTGGTACATATCGGGGTCCTGTGCGGCTTGCCATGCCAGTGCATACACGGGCACAGGGCTCTGCTTGATGTTGGCGATAAGGTCGGAGTCAGTCCTGATATTTGCCGTCACGCCGATGGTCTCAAGCAATTCCTTAGCTCTGATAAAGGTACCGCCTGCCGGGTGGTCAGCAGCATCAGAGGGCAGATAGAAGTCGATATCGGGAACATCGGTAAACTTGCCGGTAGCCTCGTCGTAGGTATATCCTGCCTTCTTGTAGTTCGCGATAGCGGTTGCAAGGGTTGCGTCGAAGGCGTAAATTGCTTCAGCGCCCTCGGGATATGCCCAAGAAACCTGAGTCTGAGAACGGTAGATCACTTCTGCCAGACCTGCGGGATAGTAATCGTAAACCTTTGCAAGGTCAAACACAGAAGTCAGCGCGATACGAGCGTACAGGTTATCGAGGCCGTATGCGGTCGCATTGGGGTTCACGCAGATGTAGCCGTAACCGTTGTTATCCACAAGCATAGGAGTGAGGTTGGCGTTTGCGGGCTTTGCAAGGTCTGCCATAACGTCAGCGTTTGCGGAAACGGTTGCATAGTGAACGTCCCCTGCGGTCATAGCGTCAAATTCCTTACCGGAATCAATCACCTTGAGAGCAACATACTTGATGTTTGCGTTGTAAACGTTCTCGTTACCGAGCGTTTCGTGGTACACGTTTCTCTCGAAGCGAACGGTGTCACCGTCGTAGGAAACGAACTTGTAGGTGCCTGCACCGACAGGAGCGCCGTTAGCCTGCTTGAGGTGGTTCATGAATGCGTTGTTGCCGTTGATACCAAGCTCAACGCCGTAGTTCTTAATCGCACCTGCCTGATAATTGTAACCTGCGGTGTAGTAGTGAGCGGGAACGACCGTTTCACCAAGGCTCAGGATTGCCTTCGGGTTCTGCTCGGTCAGGATAATGCGGAGAACGTCATACTCTTCACCGTCAATGGTCTTCTTTGCAGTTCTCAGACCGTCGATGGAAGAAACAGAACCGACGTTGCTGTAGCCCAGCACGAATGCTTCGCTGGCGGAAGCGACCAGGGGGTAACCTGCGGACTCGACGCTATCCAGTTCTGCGTAATCAACAGCAGTCCCATCGGAATATCCTGCCTTCAGGTTTTCCCAATATGTAGCCGCGGTGAGGTTGGTTGCGGTGTTGATATCGTACTCATTGCCAATAAGGTCAACAAAGATATCGGTATTGCCTATTTTTGTATAGCGATCGCCACTGTAAGGAGCAACGACATAAGCACCCTCAACAGTTGCGGACTTACCGGTAATATACACAAAAGAGCCATCCGGATCGTCTGCGGTAGCAGCTCTGTAGAAGTTTCCGTCTTCGTCTGCGAACTTTGCGTCATCTTTGGACTCGGTCGCAACATAAAGTCCGACATTTTTGGTGGAAACAAGACCGTAGGTACCGGTTGCCGCAAGCTCATACTCAGGCTTGAAGGAGCCGAATCCCCACATTGCCATACCAAGGGCAACCTTAGCGGCGTCATTGATCAGACCGCTCTTGGGGCCGTATGCCGCAACGTATGCAGGGTTCGAGGCGTGCTCAGCCATCACATAGTCAACGATGTTCTGTGCAAACGCAACACCGCATGTCTGCATGGCAGCCCAGTATGCGTCATACTGTTCCTGAGTAAAGCTGTCGGACGCGGTGACAGTATAGCCCTCGCCTGCTTCAAAGATCGCATTTGCGATGGCTTCATATCTTGCAGAGTTGGGAACCTGCGTTCTGTAGTCGGTCAAACCGAGAATAGGCAGCGTGTACAGAGTGGAAGAACCGTCATAGGCGGGATCCAGAAGTACGTAATAACCAAACATTGCATCGTTGATGGTAATCGCAGTACCGTCGCTGAATTTAGCGCCGTTCTTGATCACGATCTCGTATACAACGTAGTCGCCTGCTTCATAGGTTGCTTTCTCGGTGAAGTTCTGAAGATCGTTGGTATAGTAAATGGAGTAATCCTTACCAACGGTATCATACTGATCGCCTGCAACAATCGCGCCGGATGCGTCAACTGTCAGAAGGCCAACATTGACCAGACCGACGACATCACCGTCATAAGCGTTGCTGTAGAAGAAAGGGTTGAACACACCGTCCATGGTGCTGGTCTGCAGCACGAGGGTGTATTCGTCGTTGATGACACGGTTTACAACCTGTGTCTGAGGTGTGTCATCGCCCTCAGTACCGGGATTCGGGGCGGGAGCGGGTGCGGGTTCCTCGTCATTCTTGCCGCAGGCTGCGAAAGAAATGCACATTGATACGCACAGCACGGCAATCAGAAGAGAAACCAGAATTTTCTTGAATCTCATTTTCCTTTTCCTCCTTAAATAAAATGTTTGAAAAATATTTATATAAAAACGGGTTTGCCGCTTTTATAACGAAATGTGTGTGGAGCAGGTGCCCCGCTTGGGTGGAAAAAACCGATCACTGCAACTCGTTCTTGACCAGGACGATGGTCTTCCCTGCAACGGCTGCTTCCAGGTCTGCCATATTGGTTTCTGCCGTACAGTTTTCCACGGTGGCGCCGGATGTTGCAATCACATCTCCCACCATAACCGTGTAGGTGATCGTGGATTTAAAGTTTCCTGAAAGAACGAAATTGACCTTAACGCTGCAATCGGAAATCTTAGTGGCGGCATTACCCTTGCCGACAAGTCCCGCGCCGAAAAGCTTTACCGTCTCAACGCCCGCAACAGTTGTCCCGGCACCGATGCTGACGGTGCAATCCACATTCACTCCGCTGATAACGGCGCCGTCCGTTACCGGGAACAATGCCGCAATCAGATTATCGGTGTTGGTTTTGGTAGCCGCCGCGCTGACGGTGAAGTTGGAAATGGTAAATCCGTGAGAAATGAACTCGCCCGTAAAGGTCTTTGCAGCGTCCAGTCCGGTCGGAGAGGTGTTGCTGTATTTCTGTCCGCCCAAGTCAATATCCGCGCAAAGAACATATTTGCCGGCGGGGTTGCTTGCGACCTTGGCAAGATCCGCCTTGGAGACCACACGGGTGTAAGTCCCTTCCACATAATAAGCGTAAAGATCAAGCGAGGACTGATCCTCCGGGAACACGTCGGTTGCGAAGTTCCAAGGGATAAACTCGGTGGCGCTGCGGCTCCAGCCCACAAATGTGTGACCGGCGTATGTGGGGATAATTTCTTTTTTACCGATCACGTCACCGGGAGTCAATTCGATGTAGTTTTTGTTGCTGGAATCCAGGCGCTTGGTCACTTCATCTACCTGACCGGTACCGTTTTCATAGTGGTAATAAACGGTGGTCTTTTTTACCCAATGCGCATACAGGATCAATCTGCCGTTTTCATCCACCTTGTCGGCGGTGACACGGTCATTTTCAAAGGACCAATAATGGAAAGTGACGCCGTAACGGGTCAGATCGGAGGGGGATTTCACCGCTTCCGTTGCCGTGAACCGATACCGATCGGAAACAGAGTACCGGGTCTTACCGGTCATGGTATCGTCATCTTTATCGTATGGAACGTACTGCTTTCCGATAGAAACGTACTCGCCGTTCTCATCTTCTTCCATTATAAAATCAAGAGAAACGTAATCGGAGTACAGAGTATAACGGATTGCTCCGGCATCCTCGTCGGTCGCCTCACGCAATGAACCGGAGTAACGGGTAAATCCGGCGAACAGCGTCTGCGCGTCGCCTTCAAGGTCGGCGTATTTGTTCCATCCGCTCCATTCCTTAACGGTTGCGTAGGAATAGGTCTTTTCGGCGTATGCTTCTTCAAATGCGGTCCTGGCGGTGGAGCCAAGTCCGTTCAGCACCTCTTCAGAGTACACATAAAAGCCCGGAACATAGGTCTTTTCACCATCGATGATCTCTGCTTTGAGGAAAATGTAAACGGTGCTGTCGTCAACGGCGGTATCTCCCTCTCCGTTCGTGGATTCAACCGTTTCCACATAAACGAAAATGTATTTGCCCGTTTCGCTTACTTGGTAGTCGATCACGTATGTACCGTTCAGATCCTCGGTGATAATGCCGTTGCCATTGTCAACAGAAAGGTAAACGTACTCGCCGTTTTCCATCACATAGTAATCCTGATCGGAGGAGAGGTACCACCCCGCCAGCGTATATCCTGCCTTGTTTGCAAGACCGAGGGAGGAAACGGTGTACTGGTTGGGAGTGTAATCGGTGGGATAGGAAGGTAACTTGCTGCCCGGCTGGCAGTAGAGGCGGCGAGTGGTGGTTGCCTTATTGCCAAGGTAGCCGCCGTTACCGTCATAGATCACAAGGTACATTCCTTCAGTAATATTCTCCTCGCTGTTGGAGCATCCTGCAAACAGAATCGTTAAGAGCAGAACGAGTACAATGCAGGAGGCTAACCTCAATTTTTTCATGAAACACCTCCGTAACGGGTGGAATGTCCGAATCAGGTAATACTTGTCCGTGCGGAATCGAGGTAGTAAAAAATCGACAATACGGGTATTCGGAAAAATTAAATCTGTATAATTATATATCGCGGCCTACAAAATATCAAGTGCTTTTCTTAAAATTCTTTCTTTTTTTGCAACTTTCGACTTTGGTTTATTCGCGATCTGCTTTTTGCTTTTTCAGGCAAACAACTTGACGGAGCGTGCAAAGACTGGTATAATAAGTCCGTTTCGAAAGGAGATCGAATATGAAACGATTATTTGATTTTTCCGTTTCCGCCGCCTCCATGACCTGCATCGCTTACGCACTGCTTCTCGGACTGTTCGGCTATACGTGGGTGAACGGAAGATTCCCTGCCCTTTTCGGAACGGTTTTTGTTTTATTGATTGTTTCGTTCCTGTTCATAATATGGTTTTTTGTAATCATGAGCCCAAAGTTGACCGACGAAGCGCTGAAACACGGCTCAAAAACCATTCTGAAAAAGGACGTCCGCTTCAAAATTCTCTACAATCCCCGTTTCAAGGAAACACAGATCCGCCTGCAGGACGCAAATAGAGACTACCGCTACCTTGACGCGAAAGCATTAAAACGTGCCGAAATCCGCGTGCAGGCAACCCCTTCCAACATCAAAAAACTGAGCGAATGGCTGGAATGTGACATTGTCGTGCCGGAGGATGCCACCGCAAAATACTATCGCAAAAGCAAAAAAAAGAAGAGTTAAAACATCCGATCGTTATGTAACTGCGGGGTTTACGAAAAAAACTTTTCTTATTTTTCCGACGCTCTTTTTGGTATAATTTTGCAAGTTTGTGATTCAAAAAATGCAAAACGCCGCTGCTTTCACATTTTTAGACATCCTTTTGCATTTCATTACAACTATGCCTCCGGTCATGTGCAAAATTGGCTATATAACTAAATATATATCTGTTGAATAAATGATATGATCTTCTTAGCGTAGTCCCAATATGATTTGGGCATCTACTCTATGGGGATCATATCATTTTTTTCTGTTTTGAGTATTTTATAACGGTTTCCCTGCGTACTGCGTATTAAGAGATCTTTCTGTCCTCGTGTTCAAATCCCGCTTCACAAAATGAAAACAGCGACACTTTTTGTGTCGCTGCTTTGCGCAGAAGGAGGATTTGTTCTGCCCTCACAGGCAACCAAGACTTCCGCCAGGCAAGCATAGCTTCCCTTGCGCAAGTCAAGGTTTTTTGACTGATTTTTGACTGTCAAATTCGCGCAAAAGTACGCTGAAATACGCATTGCGTAAATTGGGGCGGAGAAGGAGGGTTTGTTCTGCCCTCGCGGGCAACCAAGACTTCCGTCAGGCAAGCATAGCTTCCCTGTCGAAAGTCAAGGTTTTCCCGCTTGTCGCTCCGCAAAATCCGTTCACCGAAAGGATTTTGAGGGCTCCCCCGCACCTCCGGCGCTCGTGTTCAAATCCCACCTCACAAAATGAAAACAGCGACACTTTTTGTGTCGCTGCTTTGGCGGAGAAGGAGGGATTTGTTCTGCCCTCGCGGGCAACCAAGACTTCCGTCAGGCAAGCATAGCTTCCCTGTCGAAAGTCAAGGTTTTCCCGCTTGTCGCTCCGCAAAATCCGTTCACCGAAAGGATTTTGAGGGCTCCCCCGCACCTCCGGCGCTCGTGTTCAAATCCCACCTCACAAAATGAAAACAGCGACACTTTTCGTGTCGCTGCTTTGGCGGAGAAGGAGGGATTTGAACCCTCGCGCCGGTTACCCGGCCTACACCCTTAGCAGGGGCGCCTCTTCGGCCTCTTGAGTACTTCTCCGTAAAAAAGTAACGGGCGCCGATTCACAGCCCGCTTGCATATTATACTAAATGCTGTGTCATATGTCAAGAGATTGCCCCGAAAAAGTTCCCTTTCCTCGGTGAAAGAATACGTCTGTTCAGTCTATTTTGCTTTTCATGCAAATTTTTATGTTTTCGGAATATACTATAGGTATCATCTGTCTCGGCAAGGAGGGACGCACGCATGAATCAAGATACTTTGCGCCTGCTGCGTGAATGCGACGCAGGCATCAAAATGGGTGTTGCAACCATTGAAAACGTAGAAGACCATGTTCAGGCACAGCAACTCAGAGATTACCTGAACGACAACAAAGCGGCGCATGAAAGACTGCGGCAGGAAGTAAAGGCAGAGCTGCAAAAGGTCGGTGACGAGGGCAAGGACCCCGCGATCATGGCAAAGGGTATGGCGCTTGTCAAAACGAAAATGAAACTGCTGGGACAAAATAAAGACGGCGCTGCCGCAAGCCTGATCAGCGATGGGTGCCACATGGGGGTAAAATCACTTGCGCGCTATCTCAACCAATACAAAGACGCGGACGAATCCACCAAGGACATCGCGCGGGATCTGATTGCCCTCGAAGAAACACTCGGCGCGCAGATGCGCCCCTATCTGTAATAGCAGGTGCCTGACCGTCCTCGGCAAAAGGAACCCCTATCATCAAAATACAGTGCATCTCCGACTGAAAGAGGCGGCGCTTATGGGCGCCGCCTTTTTGACGTTCGTTCTGATACCGGGCTTTCCGACCGACTTCTGCACGCGGGAAAACTGCCATGGGGAATCTCAGTTTCCGCACTCAATACTGATCGCGTTGAAAGTATCCAGAATATCGTCGACCGTCAAGGCTTCTTTTTCGGCGCCCGTACGGTCGATGACAATGCCGCCCTTGTTCATCATCACAAGACGGTTTCCGTATTCCACCGCATAGCGGAGATTATGCGTCACCATGATGGCAGTCAGTTTCTTTTCACGCACGACGCGATCTGTCAGTTGCATAATGATTTCGGCAGTCTTGGGGTCGAGCGCGGCGGTGTGTTCATCCAAAAGCAGCAGGTCAATATCCGTCATTGTGGTCATCAAAAGGGAGAGTGCCTGACGCTGCCCGCCCGATAAAAGCCCCACCGGCACCTGCATCTTTTCTTCCAATCCAAGCCCAAGCTGCGCGAGCAATTCGGTATAACTTGCAAGATCGTTTCTGTTCAGCGCGAAGCCGAGACGATACGGCTTCCCCTTGTTTTTCGCAAGCGCGAGATTCTCTTCCACGGTCAGCTGCGGCACCGTGCCGCGTGCGGGATCCTGAAACACCCGCCCGATCCGGCGGGCGCGGCGGTATTCCGGCATATGGGTAATATCCTGCCCGTCAAGCAGAATCTTTCCGGCGTCAATCGGCATGGAGCCGCCGATGATGTTCAGCATCGTGGTCTTGCCGGAGCCGTTGCTGCCGACCACCGACACAAACTGTCCCACAGGCACGGAAAAGGAAAATCCGCGAAAAAGACAACTTTCGTTTACAGTGCCGCGATGAAAGGTTTTGTCAATCTGTTGCAGTTCAAGCATCACGGCGTTTCTCCTCCAGTATTTCATTATCGATTGTTGTCATAACTTTGGCATGGCGACGGTTGAACATCGCGGCAATGCGGTCATGGAAAATCAGGATCAGCGCGAACAAAACGGCGTTAAAAAGTTTCAGATAAATCCCGTTCTTATCAAGCAACACAAGGTAATTCAGGCACAGCGAATAAATGATGGCGCCGAAAATGACGGCGGTGGTGCCGTTGACCCGCTTGATTCCGCCGAACACCGCCATGCCGATAATGACGGACGCCAGCGCCAACACCACCTTGCCGTTGCCGGAGGTGTTGTCATAACTCATATACAACTGGGAGTACAATGCGCCGGACATTGCCACCAAACCGTTGGCAAGGGCAAGCCCCAGAATCTTATACGTGCCGCTGTCATGCCCCAAGGAAATAACCAATTGCTCGTTGCCGCCGGTTGCCTTGAGCATATAGCCCATTTTGGTGCGCAGGAACAAATCCATCAGGAGCTTGACGGCAATCACGATCAGCACCAACATACCGATGCGGAAGAGGGTCTGCCCCTGCCGGCTGAAGCCATTGATAAAATCATAGGAAAATATGCCCTTCAGATTCTCGGAGCGGTATGAAAAAATGCTGGTGGTATATCCGTTTTTCGTCAGGAACTGCGTCAGCGCAAGGTTGACGGAGAGCAATCCGGTCATGGTGATGATGCCGGCAAGCAGCTTGGTAATCTTGCACTTCACGTGCAAAAAGCCGGTCAGCGCCCCCGCCGCCATCCCGATCGGAAACGCAGCGAGAATGGCGATCGGTGCCGGAAAACCGGCGCGCAGCATCAAGACCGTGCTGCACACGCCGCCCAGAGGAAAGGTGCTGTCTACCGAAAGATCCGGGAAATCCAGAATCGAATAGGAAATATACACGCCGAGGGCGATAATGGCAAAGCAGAGTCCCATTTTCAAACCGTCAAGCGTGGTGTTCAAAAAGAGCATCTTTTCAAACTCCTTTACTGTATTGACATACCGCTGCGCGGTAAATCGTTTTCTTGGAAAACAAGTACAGAGGCGGCTGTGCCGCCTCTTGTATTTTGCCCGCTCAGTTGTCGGAGGTGGAGACGTCGGTTGCGGTCGGGGTCGCGGGAACCGTCAAGCCCAAGTCCCGGCAAACTTTGCTGTTGTAATAATTGGTGGGGGCGGAAATGGTTGCTTCCGGAATCTCGGACGCCGGGGTGCCGCCTAAAATCTTAGCCGCCGCCTTGCCTGCCTCGTAGCCGACGTCAATATAGTCGATAGAGGCGCTTGCCGCGCAACCGACCTTCACCTGCTCAATCTCAGACCCGAACACAGGAATGTTCGCCCCGTTTGTCAAAGGAAGGATATTGCTTTCCAGTTTTCCGACAATCGTATTGTCGAGCAGATTGACAAAGCAGTCAACTCCGTCATCGATCAGACTGCTGACAGCCGTGTCAATCGCGGTAATGTCGGAGACGCTGCGGTCGACAATTGTCATGCCGCTGTATGCGGTGGCGGCTTCTTTGAGCTTTGTCACTTGGAAGGGGGAGCTGGATTCCTCTGTGGAGTACAGCACGCCGATTTTCAGGTCGGTCTTGCCCATGTAGGCGGTGACCACTTCGAGCTGCTTTGCGAAGTTCGGCACGTCGGAGGAGCCGGTCACATTCTCATAATTGCTCATGACGGAGCCGTCCGTGATGGCGCAGTACACAACGGGAATATTGCTTTCGGCAGCGGCGTTGGCTGCTGCGATGGCGGACGGTGTGGCAATTGCGATAATCACCTTAGCGCCGCGGTTGACAAGGTTCTGCGCCTGCGTCTGAGAAACGCTTGCGTCAAAATTGCTGTTGAGATATTCTACATTGTAGTCATTGACGTCAATGCCGTTTTCGGCAAGCCCTTTCATGATGCCCGTGTAGCAATTGTTCAGAGAACCGTGGGAGCCGAACTGGATGATACCGATTGTCTCTTTCTTGCCGCAGGAAGCAAAGAGCGTGCAGCTGATTGCGATAAGAGAAAGTACGAGGACAAAAGAAAGTAGTTTTTTCATGATTGTATTCCTTTTCTGTTAATAGATTTGTTGAGAAAGATATGATGTGATATTGCGCGCTGTAGCGATACAGCGAAACAGGCGTTTACTGCGTTTCGGCACTGCCGCCATCGTCTGCCGGGTATATACATGACCTTTCTCTCCTTTCTCGAAAACAAAAAACCGGATATCTGCCATCAGCAGATATCCGGGACGAATTACAATAATCCGCGGTGCCACCCGAATTTGGAACCCATGGTTCCCTCTCAGTCACATACACATGATATGCGATGCTTTGTTCACGGGGGCATACCCCGTCGAAGCCTACTTGTATCCGTTCGGCTCCGCCCTCGGAAGTCCATTCACATTGCTCTTTTTACCGCAATCCCACCGCCTGCGGCTCTCTGTGCAAAAGTGTCACAATGCTACTCTTCTTCGTCAACGGTTTGTTTGAAGATACTTCATTATATGCCGCCAAGCGCAAGTTGTCAAGACCTTTTTTTGATTTTTTGAAGCAAAATTCTATTTACGACTGTTTCTGCGACCATGATTTCTTGAGTAACCCACAACTCCCGCCTCACAGTCTTTCTCATTACACCCGAAAAAGGCAAAAAAACATCTTGACAACACCTTTCCGGCGTGCTATAATAGCAAGGCGCAAAAGAGAAATCTATCTGGGTGTGGCGCAGTTGGTAGCGCGCTACCTTGGGGTGGTAGAGGCCGCTGGTTCAAGTCCAGTCACTCAGACCAAACAACAATCCGAATATCGTCTTCAATCGAAACGATGTTCGGATTATTATTTTTTGATTGTTTGATAAAGCCTGTCAAAAGCCGAAAGCCGGATACAATCATCGGCATTCCCCGCTTGATGCTTCTCTCCCATCCGGGTGCCGGACGCTCGTAACCCAACCCCATACCTCCCGTCAGTTGCGGCAAAGCTTCTCCTTACCGCAATATTTCTTCTATGAGCGCAAGCTCATCTTCCGAGAACGCGGGGACTTTGATTGCTCTCACATTGTCAGCAAGTTGCTCCGGTTTGGAAGCACCGACCAGAACGCTTGTGACTGCTCCATCCCGCAAAACCCATGCGAGCGCCATCTGCGCAAGCGTTTGTCCCCTTTTACGGGCAACCGCATTCAATGCATTGGCTTTTTCGATATACTCCTCGCTGACAGATTGCTCTTTCAGAAAACGGCCGTCCGTACGTATTCTT
Source organism: uncultured bacterium (assembly GCA_945920215.1). Taxonomy (GTDB): domain Bacteria; phylum Bacillota; class Clostridia; order Oscillospirales; family CAG-272; genus UBA1740. The sequence continues at coordinate 103,874 of CAMEJM010000002.1, read as the reverse complement.
GAATCCGCAGGAATACCGCCGAGATAGCGGTCGGTCAACAATCCTTGCGCCAAAGGCGAAAAAGCAATCAGTCCGATACCGTTTTTTGCCGCATGCTCTTTTAGGCCGTCGCTTTCTATCCGGCGGTCCAACATGGAGTAGCGCACCTGATTGATGATAAACGGCGTCCCCAACTCACGAAACATTTTGGCGGCGCGGACAGTTTGCTCCCAGTTGTAATTAGAAATCCCGATATAGAGGGTTTTGCCCTGACGGACTAACCCATCCAAAGCGCGCACAGTCTCTTCAAGGGGCGTCTCGGGGTCGGGGCGGTGATGATAGAAAATATCCACATAGTCGAGCCCCATACGTAAAAGACTTTGATCCAGACTTGCAACCAAGTATTTTTTACTTCCGTGGTCCCCATAGGGACCGTCCCACATTTCATAACCTGCCTTTGTAGAAATGAGAAGTTCATCGCGATACGCTCTCAGGTCTTTTTTCAGAATTCTGCCGAAATTCTCTTCTGCAGCGCCGGCGGGAGGTCCGTAATTGTTTGCGAGGTCAAAATGCGTGATCCCCAAATCAAACGCTGTACGGCATATTTCCCGCATATGATCAAAGTCCGCGTTCATACCGAAATTGTGCCAGAGTCCAAGTGAAACCGCGGGGAGTTTCAAGCCGCTCGCTCCGCAACGGTTATATTTCATATCTCCGTATCTGTTTTGGTTTGCCGAATAATCCATTCATTTGGCTCCTTTTTGCCGCATTTGTAACAAAGGTAGATATCCGAAGAAACCCTTACAGCACCTCAAACGTAAACACGCGGGTGGCGGAAGTCCCGCCGAAATTAGAGGCGATCCGCAGGCAAATCTGCCGATAACAGCCGTTGACTTTCACCGCAACGTTTCTGGTCAGATTCAGCTCGGTTTCAAAAAGCACGTCACGTTCGCCGTTCTCTTTGACGCCAACCACCGAGAATGCCTTTGCCAAAGTGCCCGGTACGAACATCACCGGGGAGTCTTTCAGAATATTACAACGCGTCAGGTGCGTTTTCTCTACCCTGTCCATGTCCCCGAAGCCGGCGCGTATCAGGTCGCTGTCAAATACGATCTTGACTTCTCTGACCTCACGTTCACAACCGAAGTCGTAAACCAAGTCTTCCCCGTTGGGTATCGCTGCGGCGTTGCTTTCTCCGTCTGCGTCCCTGTCGCGCCCGTTGCGCAGCGCGTCAAGGTTTTCCGGGCTGTTCTTCAAAAACAGCGACGCGGTTCTTGAAAGCTCCGACACCTTGCGCTCCACCTGCGGCAGATAGCAATCATCCCAAAGCAGGTTCTGTTGCAGCTCCTCCATATGTTGTCCGACCTCGCGCGGAGAAATTCCGTATTTGGTTGCCAGATACGCCGCGTTGCCGACCGCCTGACCGATGGTGCCGCAGGTGCCCATCACCCGCGCGGAGCTCATCGCCATATGGGTCAGACTGATATTTCTGCCTGCAAAGAACAAATTTTTGATATTATGAGAATACAGGCAACGATAAGGAATCCCGTAGATATGATCCACCGCGGTCGTATAATTGCTTTCATCTCCGTCAAAGCCGTCCGGGTTGTGATCATCCAGGCACCACCCGCCGTACGCCACGGTATCGGCGAATTTCCCGCCGTCCAGAATATCGTTCGCCGTCATCACGTAATCGCCTGTCATGCGGCGGGATTCTCTCTTGGCGGGGAGAAAGCCGAGAAATTCGAGGTCGTAGCAGTCCGCGTCGAACGCGCCGGAATTCTTGATCGTATCCCACACCCCAAGGCACAGCGCCAAAAGGCGGCGATTGAGCTGTTCGGCATTTGCAACGACGTCTTCATTGCCGCCCAGCTCTATGTACCAGAAATTCTCCTCCGTATTTTCCAAACAGACGTTTTTGCTCTTCAGCTTCTCAACGCTGACCTTTTCCGCCCAGTCCGGGGCGACAAACTTAACAGGGTGGTCAACGCGTCGTGCCTGAATCAGAACGCTGTTCCCCATTGTCTTTCGGTCATGCCCGTTGTGCGAGCGCATCATATGCTCGCCGTACTCCTGCATTCCCTCTCTGCCGTACATATATTCCGCGCCCGTCAGAGGCGCCAGAATGCTGTCGCCCGAGCAATCGGCATAACAGCCCGCCCGCACGACAATCTGCGTCTGTGTGGTCATTTGATACGCGGTGATACTCTTGATGACGCCGTTTTCCGTTTCCGCGTCGTAGCAGGTGCAATTCAGAAATGCCGTGATATTCTTTTCCTTGGCAACCTTATTGTACAGAATCGCGTCAAACAGATACCAGTTTTTCGTTGCGTTGTAATAATAGTTTTCGAGATTGAGCTCTTCCTGGAGTCCGGCTTCCCGATACTCATACTGCTGCGCCCCACAGATCCACATACGGATCTCACCGGAGGCATTCCCGCCGAGGACAGGTCGCTCATGGATGAGCGCCACCTTCATCCCGCGTCTCGCCGCAGTAACGGCGGCGCATACCCCTGCCATGCCGCCGCCTATCACACAAAGGTCGGCGTCGACAATCTTACGTTCCAGTCCCATCGATCCAACTTGCTCCTTATGGTCTTTTTCATATAGCTTGTGCGGAGCATCATTGCCTGCGCTTACCGCACATTGTACAGGAGTATTATATAAGATACTATAGTAAAAGTCAAATGAAACTGCCGAAAAATCATCCATTGCCGCGGGGAACGCCGTGAGGCGCCGCGCATAAATCTTCTCCGTCGGGAGAACAATCCTGTATTCTAAGAACAAGGAAGAAAAAACGATGTTGAAAGGATATTTTGAAGGCTGGTACTACAAGCAACGTACCGGCGACTACATGCTTGCGTTCATTCCCGGCAGGACTGCGGACGGTGCGTTTGTGCAAATGATCGATTCCAACGGTACGCGGACATTCGAAATGCCGGATTTCCATGTTGAGGCAGACACGGTGCGCACCGGCGACTGCGTGTTTTCTCCGCAGGGAATCCGCGTCCGTTTGCCGGGGGTGGAGGGCGAGCTGCGCTACGGCGAGATCACCCCTCTGCGCTCCGACATTATGGGGCCGTTTGCGCACCTGCCCATGCAGTGCAAGCACGGAGTGGTCAGCATGAACCACAAAGTCAACGGCTCCGTGACGGTGGACGGAACCGCGCACGTGTTTGCCGACGGGAGCGGATACACGGAAAAGGACCGCGGGCGTTCCTTCCCACGGTCCTATCTGTGGATGCAATGCAACGATTTCCCGCAGCCCTGCTCGTTCATGCTTTCCGTTGCGCACATTCCCTTTCTCGGCTTTTCCTTTACCGGGTGTATTTGCGCTATTGTGTACGAGGGAAAGGAATACCGCCTTGCCACCTATCGCGGCGTGAAAGTGCGTACGTCCGAGGACGGCGTCCTCCGCCTCTCACAAGGGGATCTTTTACTGGAGGTCACCGCCCGTCCCCTCGGCGGCGGGCACCCGCTCCGCGCGCCGGAGCGTGGAGAAATGAGCGAAACCATCCGCGAAAGCTGCGACGCTTATCTGCACATCCGTCTGACGCAGGGCAAGACGCTCATCCTTGACTGCGAGAGCAACCGCGCCGTCTATGAAAAGCGCTGACGGAAAAGACCTCACTGGCGCTTCATCTGACGGATAAAGAGCGGAATCGCAAGCGCCATTGCAAGCACGGAATAGCCGAGCACCCATGCCAGATGCACGCCGACCCCGTCATAGCTGCCGCTAAGAGCGCTCTTTCCCAGCTCCACCGCGTGGACAAGCGGTAAGGCGTACGCGATTTTTTCAATAGCGCCCCCGATTGCCTTGAGGTCAAACCACGCGCCCGCAAGCCAGCCGGACAGGGTGGTGACCAGCGCGCCGCAAATCCCGCCCACCTGATTGTCCGTCAGGATACTGCCGAACAGCAGCCCCAGCGCAATATAGAACAGGCACACGGGCGCGGTGAGCAGAACAGCCGGAATGATCCGAACGGACGGCGTCAAGCCGAACGGCATGGAAACCGTATAACACAGGATCACCTGACAGACCGAAATGGGAATCATGGGCAGGGTATAGCCGAAAACAAAGTCCCGCGCGGTCAGGGGCGTGGTGTACAGGCGCTGCAAGAGCGCACTGCTGCGATCCTTGGCAAGCAGAAGCGCCGTGAACAGCGTCACAAAGGACAGCCCGAATACCGCGATGCCGGGCGTCAGATTTTCCGGCTCGAACATCCGGATAGGCACGCTTGCCTGAATGAGGGCAAACAATGCGAGAAGCACCACGGGGAAGCCAATGCCGAACGCAAGCGACAGAGGGTCGCGTAAGATTTCCTTTGCCGTTCTGCGGGATATGATCCATGCTCTCATTTCTTTTCCTCCTTTACAAGACGGACGAACGCGTCCTCAAAACTGTCAGCACCCGCGGCGGCAATCATTTCTTCGGCTGTACCGACAAACACGGCTTTCCCCGCACGCATGACCGCGATACGGTCGGAGAGCGCCTCCGCCTCCTCCATGTAATGCGTGGTAAGAATGATTGTCATTTTTCCTTTCAAAGCGCGGATGACGTCCCACAGCTCCCGGCGGATCACCACATCCAAGCCGAGCGTCGGCTCGTCAAGGAACAGAATCTGCGGCTCGCAGACCAGCGCCATGGCGATACTCAGGCGCCTCTGCCACCCGCCGGACAGTTTTTTCGCGCGCTTGTTCAGCACGGTATTCAGACCGAACGTCTCGCAAAGCGCAGCGATCTTCTGCGGCTCCTCCCCGTTGGAAAAACCGTGGACTCCCGCCATCAGCTGCATATTCTCGAGCACCGTCAAGTTGGGTGCGATCGCCGTTTCCTGCGGGGAGACGGCGATGATCTTTTTCACCCCTTCACTGTCTGTCAGAATGCTGTTTCCCATCAGGCGCGCATCGCCCGCGGTGGGACGGGTCAGGCAGGACAGCATTTTGATGGTCGTGGTTTTTCCCGCACCGTTGATGCCGAGCAGGGAAATCAATTCCCCGTATCGGATATCGAGATCCAGCCCGTCAACGGCGCGGACGTCTTTATACTGCTTGGTCAGACCTCTGATTTCAATTGCGTTCATGCTTCTTGTTCTCCTTGCTTACTTTCTCTGTAACGCCCAGATACACCTCCGACAGAATCCGGCTGACGTCGGAAATCTGCCAGTCGAGGTAGGAAGTGGCGATCATGGTGGCGATCCCGTGGACGAACACCCACATTTCCAGATGCACGCGCCGCGCCGTCTCGCGGTCGAGCCCCGTCCCGGCGGCAATCAGATCAATCAGAGCCTCTGCCTCCGGGTTGACCGCTTCCGGCGACTCTGCCGAGCGGTCCCGCATGAAAAGCAGCTTGAACATTTCACGCTCCTCGCGCGCGAAACGTACGTACGCGATGCCGCTCGCTTTGAAAGGCGGATACTCTCCGCTTTTCACATCCTGTTCGAGATAGGCGCAATACCGCTTGTAAGCCCCCTTGATCACCTCTCCGCGCAACTCCTCCATGGAGGCAAAATTGGAGAAAATGGGTTGTGTGGAACAGCCCAGCCTGCCCGCAAGATCTCTGGCGTTCAGAGCGGCTTCTCCCCGCTCGCGCAACAGCGAAAGGGCGGCTTCGGTAATCTCCTCGCGGGTGATTTTTCTTTTCGGCGGCACGTCGTTCCCTCCCTCCGTTTCCGGTGCGGACTTTCGCGGTTTACCCGCTTCTGTCGGCTCCGCGCCGTATTCTCTCTTGAGAAACCAACCGATAAATTACATTTGTTATATATCGTTTGTTATTATATTCTCAAATCGCTCGCTTGTCAATAGGTGTACAGGGATTTTACAAAAACGGGCTGATATAAAAAAAGAATGACAAGCCCCTTGGCAGTACGCCAAGGGGCTTATTTTGATGTGGGAGAAAAACACACCGTTTGCGGAGCAAAATAGCTTTTCCCGCAGGTGTAAGTTTTAATGAAAATGGAGAAAACCGTTTTTAGCGCGCGGCTGCCGGAGAAAGCGTTTTTCCGACACACGACCCGTTCAGCTTCTTTTTCAAGCGGTGCAACAGCACGGGATACAGAACGGCGAGAAAGGCGGTGGTCAGCACCCACGCCGCGGGGCTGGCAAGTATCAGGGTCTCCAAATCCTGCGCATAACCGATGATCAGGATGCGCGAGCCAAGTTCAATACAACCGCAAATCACCGTGGAAAAGGTATAGCCCATTCCCTGTACTGCACTGCGTAAAACAGCGAGAAGCACCATGAAGGCAAAGAAGCGGAGATGCGTATGGGCGTATGTCGCGGCAATGTCCAGCAGTTCCGCGTCATTTCCCACAAACGGCACAAACAGATACTTTCCTCCGAGGAAAACACCCAAGGTCAGCAGTGCGACCACCCCCATCGCCAGCAACATGGTCTGCCGCACCCCCTGTCGGATTCTCGCATAATTTCCCGCGCCCCGGTTTTGGGCAGCATAGAAAATCAATGTTGTCTCCAACGTCTGAATGATAGTCCAGATAAGCGCCACGATTTTATCTCCCGTGGCAATCCCGGTGATCGCAGCCGCCCCGTGCCGGTTGACGGCGCTCTGCAAAATAATCACCCCGATATTCGTAATGGAGTTTTGCAGACCGATCGGGAGCCCCGTGAACAGCAGTCTCCCCATTTCACGGAAGTCCGGCCTTGCGTCCGCCGGCGTGATACGCAGCATTGGCAGACGCGCACGGAAAAAGCAAGCGTTCAGCAGCAGATTGGTTGCGTAGGAGCACGCCGTTCCGTATGCCGCACCGGCAATCCCGCACCGAAAAACCGCAATGAACAGAAAATTGTAACACACATTCAACGCGCCGCCCGCCATGGAGGTGAACAGCGGCGTCCTGCTGTCGCCGAGGGAACGGTAAGCAACGCTCAACACCCCGCTGAACAATGAAATCGGCTGAGCGAGAATGATGATTGTGGCATACCGACCTGCCATATCCAGCAGCTCCGCCGGCGTATTGCTCCAAATCAGCAAACGATTCATCAGACTCATCAGTATCACGACGGTGAATACTGAAATCGCGCCCGTCAGGTACAATGCGTTCGCCATGGCACGGCGGAGTTTGCGGCTATCTGACGCGCCGAAATACCGCCCCAATAAAATGCCAAAGCCGTTGACGATCCCGCCGTTGAGGGTCGTAATCAACCCAATCAGCGGATTCGTGGCGCTGATGGCGCCAAGGGCGTTTGAGGAGACAAGCCTCCCTACCATGATGCTGTCCGCAAACGCGTACAGTTGCCCCAGCAGGTTTGCCGCCAAAAGCGAAACGGCAAATCCGACAATCAGTTTGAGGGGCGTCCCCTTTGTCAGGTCTTTCACAGAACCGACCTCCTATGTCGCCGTAGGGCGACATTCTCTTCAAAGCACGCGAGAATACAGATTCTTTGCCCTCTGTGCTTTACGCCTAAACAGTATACGGTCGTCGCATATAAAAATCCATGTTTTGCATCGACATGTTTTTGCATTTTTCCGACTTATTGGCATCGTTTCCTATTGCCTTTTCAGGCACTGTATGTTATAAATGAATTGCAAACGAAACAGGAGGGGAAAGAGATGAAAATTCTCTACGGCGGAAAATCTCCGCTGATAAGCAAGATGGAAAAGCACCGGCACGACACATGGGAAGTGCTGGCGATCCTGGAGGGAAACGGCACCATTGATTTCGGCGGCGACGTCCACCCCTTTGACCCGTACAGCATTATCTGCATTCCGCCCGCCACCGACCATAGGGAGGTCTCGGAGGGGCAATACCGCGACTACTGGTTCCATGTGGAGGACTTCCCCTTTTCCGAGAACGCCGAACCCATCCTGTGGCAGGACGACGCCGGGCATACCGCCTCCTCTCTGATGGGTCTGATCTATCCCCTGCTCCACCGGAAGGACAAGGAACGCATACAGCCGTTTTTGGATACGCTCACCGACGCACTTGCGGAGCTGATGCTGCTCCGCAACGAACAGAGACCCGTGGATATCCGCGTCGGGCAGATCGTCCGGTTTCTGACGCAGAATATGTCGGACCCGGATTTGCGCATCGAAGACTGCCTTGAAGCGGCAGGATATTGCTCCGACCATATGCGCCGCCTGTTTACCAAAGAAACGGGTAAAACGCCGGGAGAATATCTCTGCGACCTACGCCTGCGAGCTGCAAAAAAACTTCTCGCCCTGCGTTGCACCACTCACAGCTCGGTGGAAAGCATTGCCGAGATGTGCGGTTTTTCCGATATCGCTTATTTTTCCCGTATCTTCAAAAAAAAGGTGGGGCTTTCCCCCACCGCTTACGCCGCCTCTGTCACGGCGCTTTCCGCGCCTGCCCCGGAGCAGGCATAACCCCGCAATGTTTTGAAAAACAAACCTCCTATGGCAGAATGAAAGCAAACTGCCACAGGAGGTTTTGTGATAGCATTATCGGCAAGTCCCGAAGCCGATGCGGTAAAACCGACGGCTATCGCCGCCCGCCCCACCGCTTTCGCTCTGACGGCATCGGACAATCAATAGTCTTGCAGGCAAGATGCCGTGACGGTCATGGTGAGCGTTTCCTGCTCCCCGTTCCGCAGAACGACCAGCTCCACGGTATTGCCCACACGCGCGTCCAGCATTGCGTCAATGATGTGGTGCTGCCGGTTGACGGCCTGCGCCTCCGCGCTGCCCACCTTGATGGATACCAGCACGTCACCCACCTGCACGCCCGCATCCTTTGCAAGAGTGCCTTCGGTAACATCGGACACATAAACGGTCTGCTCCATGTGTACGAGTCCCGTTTCGGTATCGTACACCATACGGGAGTCCGAAATCCCCACTGTGATTCCTACAATCGCGCGGACCACGTTCGTTTTTCCCTGTGCGGCGTAATCAATGATGTTTTTCGCGATCGCCTTTGCCACATTGGACGGAATGGCGTAGCCGATATTCTCTACTTCCTCGGACTGGATCTTGGCGTTGACAATCCCGATTAGGCGCCCGCTCGCGTCAAAGAGCCCGCCGCCCGAGTTACCGGAGTTCACCGCCGCGTCCACCCGGATCACACGGAACGGCTTCTTTGAGGTTGCGCCGGTACTATCGGTCACACTCATATAGATGTATTCGGAATCCACGCTGACAATGCCGGCGGTTGCGGAAATACCCTCTGCCTCCGGGTTACCGACCACATACACATTCTGCCCCACGGAGATGGCGTCGGAATCCGCAATATCCGCCGCTTCCGCCGCGCCTGTCTTCAGTTGCGCACTGTTCTGCACCTTCAGCACGGCGATGTCGTAATTGGACGAGCCGCCCACATAAGTGGCGGGAATACCGGTCTGCGCGCCCCAAAGAAATACGGCAATCTCCGTGCTGATTCCGTTTGCCGCGTTGCTGTCGGAGTCATACACCACATGATAGTTTGTGATGATATAGGCGTTTCCGGCGGACTTGTCCAAATAGTAGATCACACCGGCGCCGCAGGAGGTATAGCTCTGCTGAGAGGAGGAACCCCAGAACCCGCCCTGGACCGTGCGGGAGAAGGAGCATTGCACGGCGACCGTGCTGAGCAGCGCCTTGGAAACCGCGAGCGTGCTTTGTTCCGTTTCGCCCCCGTTGATCGTAATGGTATTGTTGTTGACGTTTGTTGTGGCAGAACCGATGTTCTTCGTGGTTCCGTCCGCGTATGTCACAAGAATGCTCCCCTCTACGATCTGTACATTGGTGACTTGCTGAGAGGCGGTATCCGTGCTGCCGTCAGCGGTTAGTACGGTACAGCCGGAAAACGCGCCGACGCAAAGAGTCAGCACCAACGTCAGAAGCAGGAGAACGGATATTCTTCTTGTTTGTTTCATGGTTTTCTCCTTTGTTTTCACAACTTGGTCGTTTTGTTTATAGGATATCACCTTAAATTATACTTAAAAACCCGAAAAATGTAAACGATTTTGATTTTTTCTTTTTCGGTATAGCAGGACAAAGCCGGGCGCAGAGCGCCCGGCTTTGTTTCACGGCGGGTGAATGATACGATCAAGCGTTGCGCTTGACTTGGCAATGCCCCCGGCGTTGTGCCGCCGATTACGGCGCCGCCTTCTCCAGCCCGCGCACGAACCCCATCGGGTCGGCGGAGCTGATATCTCCGGCAATCACACGGTTCCGCCAGACAATCAGGTTGGCGTACACCTTTCCGTCGTATCCGTCGTAATTGGTGATTTCATATGTGTATCTTGTCACTTTCTTTTTGCGGTACCGTGACAGATCCAAGCCCTGGTCTTTCTGAATTTCATTATAGCCGAGCAGAACGCGGTCAAAAGTCTCCGGTAAAGTGAAAGTTTCCTCATCCACAACCGTGCCGGTGGTTTGCCAGCCGAGCGAGGAGAGAAAAGACAGGCGTTCCTCGTCCGTGCGGATACGGCCGAAGCTGACGGTTTCCACAGCGTCGCCTGTGCCCCGCCGCACGGCTTCAATCCCGCCGGCGTCCGCAAACAGGGCGATCCCCAGCATCAGTGACAAAGCAACCCCCAACACCGCCAGCAGCCTGACGCTTTGCGCACGTACCGTATAAATGAACATTCTGTCTCACCTCACGCACTTTCATGCTACACTCTATGCAGGCGTCCCGCTTTTTATACGGTGCGCGGAAAAGAATAAAAGCAACGGGCGGCATGACGCCGCCCGTTGCCCTACGATGTAATATCATCGTATAGTCCTCGTCCTGCTCAGTTATTGCAGCAGCAGCAGAATACGATGATGATTGCCAGGATGATAATCCAAGTGCAATTGTCATCAAAGATGTGGCAAAAGCAGTTATTCATTTCGTTACCTCCGTGGATTTTCGGCATTTACGCCGTTCGATATCATCTTATGCCACGGAGAAAAATATGTGCCGCCTTACGGCATCTCGAAGCCCATAGATTCCATCATGCGGCGGTTGAACTCCTGCGCGGTGTTATAGCCCATTTTCTTCTGACGGTTATTCATGGCGGCGATTTCGATGATAATGGAAAGGTTCCTACCGGGGCGCACGGGAATGACAACGGACGGCACCTCAATGCCGAGAATCTCGGTCTTTTGCTCATCGATGCCGAGGCGGTCGTACATTTTCCCCTCTACCCACGGTTCCAGATTGACGATCAGATTGATCTTCTCGCTTTCCTTGACGGCGCCCATACCGAACAGGCGGCGCACGTCCACAATGCCGATTCCGCGCAGCTCCACATAATGGCGGATGATCTCCGGCGGCTGCCCGACCAAAGATTTCCCCGACACGCGCTTGATCTCCACCGCGTCGTCCGCAATCAGGCGGTGACCGCGCTTGACCAGTTCGATAGCCGTTTCGCTCTTACCGATGCCGCTGTCTCCGAGCAGCAGGATCCCCTCGCCGTATACCTCCACCAGCACGCCGTGCCGGGTAATGCGGGGCGCGAGCTGCACGTTGAGGAATGCGATCAGGTTCGCCATGAACTCACTGGTGCTTACGGAAGTCCGCAGGAGCGGGACGCCGAAGCGCCGCGCGCACTCGCACATCTGCTCCGACACCTCCTGATTGGTGGTGATGATGACGGCGCACGGACGGGTGGCGAAAAAGGTTTCCAAACTTTCGGCGCGCGCTTTTTCGCAGAGCTGATCAAGATAGAGTTTCTCCACCTTACCGATGATCTGTATTCTCTCCCTCTCATAGTGATCGTAGAAACCGGCGAGCGGTAGCCCCGGGCGGTTGACGCGGGCAACGCTGACCAGAATATTCTCCGCCTCGCCGGGCAGATAGATGGTCTCAAGCGACAGCTCGGCAATCACCTTCGAGAGCGCCACGGTATAAATGTCTTCCATTTTCATCCTCCTTGGGGGTCTTACATAACTTGACGGAACCATTGTAACACATCCCGCGCGAAAAGAAAAGTCCCGTGTCGAATTTGCTGCTTATCTTTCGTTCATATTATATTCATATATACGCGTTAAAATATTTTATCTATAACTCTGACGGAACAGGATGATCCCATGAAACAAAAATGGTTTGCGCGCGCGCTTACATCTCTGGTGCTGACCGGTATCATACTTCTGTCTCTCGCCTCATGCGGAGACGGTTACTACTCTCCCATCAAATCCTCCCGCCTGGAACGGACTGTGGTTGCGAAGATGGGAGAATATGAAATCAATTATGAGCTGGTGCGGTTTATATTCATGAGCCGCATTGACCGCTACGACGGCGGCGACCGCAGCCGCTGGCAGGGAGAAGAAGCCGCTGCGCTGTGGGAAACCGCAAAGGCGGACTTTCTCGCCTACATCTCCGATATTTACGCCGTATTCGACATCTGTCGCGCCTGGGGAATCGACCCGGAGGGGGACAATATCGACGATACCGTGGACGAATATATCAAGGCTGACATTGACGGTGGCGAAATAGCCGGGCAAACCGTCGAGGGCTACGGCTCTGTGAAAGCATACAAGCAGGCGCTCGCCGACAGTGACTGTACCGACGCGGTGCGGCGGCTCCTTTACCGTTACTCTGCTTGCCTGTCCTCTCTGTACAGTTATGTGGCGGTCAACGGCGCGGAGGGGAAAGCCGCCCCGACCGAAGAAGATCTGAAAGCGTTTCTTTCGGGCGACGGTTACGCGCATATCAACCGCGTGTTCATTCCCTTCGGCGCCCTCGGCGGAGACACGCCGGAGGAGCAGCGTGCGGCGGTACATAACACCATGGTCACAATCCGCGATAAAATGATAGCGGCAAACGGCAACTATGCAGAACTTGTCAAAGTGGCATTCTCCCGCTCCTATTCCTCGGTTTCCTCTCTGGCGTCCGACAGCCAGATCGACAACGGGATATGGATCGGCAAATACTCCGCCGACCGCGATTACAGCGAGACGCTTTACGATACGATTTTTTCCATACAAGAGGGAGAAATCAGCGACATCATCGAAACGGATGACGGCTGTTACATCCTCTACGGCATGAGCAAAGGCACCGCGCCACTTGACGAGCCCCAGTTACGGCAAATCATTGTCGAGCTGTGGCGTGAGGAACTGTACAGCAAACAGATACAGGAAAAGGCAGACGAGCTTTATGCGGGAGTCGTCTATGAAAAGAGGTTTTCCGAACTGAGCGGCGCTGCCCTGATGGAGGGAAAATGAGTCCGCAGAATCTTTCAAATATCGGCTCCGGTAGTCGTGCGCAGAGCGATTCCGCCCGCACGGAACCCGTCCGCTTCCGCACAATGTACGAGGCATTGGAAATACACACCCATCGGGAACTGGATGCAAACGTCGCTTTTATGCCCGTTTCGTTTCCCTCCTTTTACTCCGTGGCAGTGAGCGAATATCGTCTCAGCTTTGCGTTTGCGGTGACTCTGCGCTGCATCCGTTCGGTCGACCCCGGCAGCGTTTTGGTAGTTTCTGCAAACGATGCGGACGGGGGAATCCGTCTCTGTATCACCGCAACCGGAACCCGCTGCGCCGAAGCGCACGACGCGCTCTCAGCCTGCAAGGCGCTTGCGGGCGACGGGGAAAACGGAAAGCCGCAAATGGCTCTGGATGCCAACGGGCAAAGCCTTTCCGTTTCCTTTCCGCTGCCTTACTGGGAAAGCGGCGACCTCGAAGTGCGCGAAATGTCGGAGGACGAAATGCTGCGCGCTTTCCGCGACGCTATGGCGCTTTCTCTATAATGCTTTGCCATGTTTTGCGGCGGCGCCCCGTGCGGGCGCCGCTTTTTTTCATTGGTTTTGATCAAGCAATCAAATCAAAACAAAATCATGTTTTTTCATAATCAATATCGCACATAAAAATGAATTTGTTTACAAAGACTACTGCCGTCTATGTGAAATTGCGTTTTTACGTGAGAACGGGCGCGCGTTTTCCTCGGTTGGCATACACTGCCGCTTATATTTTCCGGCGTGCGGGACAAAGTATTCAGTGAAAGCAAGCAAGGAGAAAAAAGACATGAAAAAGAACCTGTTTCCACGCTTTTTAAGCGTTTTACTGATAGTCTGCGTCCTCGGCGGCATTCTCTGCCCGACTGCCGCTTCCGCCCTGTCTCCCGACAGCGGGCTGCCGGTCTTGCAGGGGGAAATCCGCGCGCGTCTGCCGGAGCTGTTCGAGAGCGAAACCGAAGCGGGGGCGAAGCTGACCCGCCTGAATATCGGAGGGACGGCGTTCGGCGTCCGTCTGTTCTGCGAGGGGGTGCAGATCGTCGGTCTGTCCGACGACCGCTGTCCTGCCGCACAGGCGGGGCTGAAAAAGAAAGACCGTATTCTGTCGATTGACGGCGCCGAGGTGCATACCGTCAGCGACGTGGTCAGCGCCATCGAAAATTCAGGTGGAAAAGCCCTGACCCTGCACTGCCGCCGCGGAGAGGAAGAACTGACCGCGACCCTGACGCCGGTAAAGGACGCAAACGGCAAATACCGCGCAGGCATTTGGGTGCGCGACAACGCCGCCGGAATCGGCACCGTGACCTTTGTCGACCCGCAAACCGGGGCTTTCGGAGGGCTTGGGCACGGCATCTGCGACACCGATACCGGGGAGTTGCTTCCTTTGACGCGCGGCGCCGTGATGAGTACGGAAATCAACGGCGTGGTGCGCGGCACGGAGGGGACGCCCGGTGAATTGAAAGGCTACCTTTGCTCAAAGAAGATCGGCACCTTGCTTCTGAATTGCGAGCGCGGTGTGTTCGGCATCTTCTCCCCCATCCCCGAAGGACTCGGAGAGGTCGTGGAGGTCGGGGGGCGCGGCACCGTCCATGCGGGAGAAGCCTATCTCCGCTGCACACTTGACGACGGCGCCGCCAAGGAATACCGTATCGAGCTATCCGACATTCACCCGGAGAACGCCGCCACAAAATGCTTTGCCGTCCATGTCACCGACCCTGTACTGATTGAAAAAACAGGAGGCATTGTACAGGGAATGTCCGGCAGCCCCATCATTCAGGACGGGCGCCTGATCGGCGCGGTGACCCACGTCCTCATCGGAGATCCCACGCGCGGTTACGGCATATTCCTTGACAATATGCTTGCCGCCATGCCGAGCGAGCTTTCCTGATTGCCCCACCGGATACCCGGAATGCCGCATACGCAAAGATATGTCAACTATGCGCGCAAGAGTAAAAAGTGACCCCCACGGGTGTTCCCGTCAGGGAAATACCATAAGAATAAGAAAGATAAGAAAAGCTCACGATACCCTGCATTGCAAGGAAGTGAGCTTTTTGAGTTATATCGTTTACTTTGTAAACGGTTATATTGTTTGCTGTCGCAAACAGAGATATTTTCACCTGCGGTGAAAGAGATATTTCGGCTTTCAGCCGAAGTGATATTATATTTGCCTTCACTTTCCCGATAGGGAAAATATCACTTTGCTTTCAGCAAACTATCGCGCCGAAGGCATATCGCTTGCCGCAAGGCAAATATAGTTGTGGCGTAGCGATCAATCCCTATCGCTACGCCACTCAACGGGGTCACTTTTTCAGGCTCCTCAGAAGTCGCGCCTCATGCGCTCGATCGCCGCTTTTTCAAGGCGGGAGACCTGCGCTTGGGAAATGCCTATCTCCTCGGCGATTTCCATCTGTGTTTTGCCGCGCCAAAAGCGCTCTCGAATGATGTGCTGTTCCCGGCTGTCAAGGCGTGCGACGGATTGCTTCAGGGTCAGATTCTCAATCCAGCTGTCGTCGGTCTGATCGGGGTCGGAAAGCTGGTCGATGACGTATACCGAGTCGTCGCCGTCGTTGTAAACCGAATCATACAGCGAAACCGGCTCCACAATCGCCTCCATTGCCTCCGCCACCGCCTCCGGGCTTTCTCCGAGGCGCTTGGCGATCTGCTCCACGCCGGGGTCGCGGTGCTCCTCCCCGACCAACTGATCCCGCACCTGCAGGGAGCGGTAGGCAAGATCCCTGACCGAGCGGCTGACGCGGATGGCGTTGTTATCCCGCAGGTAGCGCCGCACCTCCCCGATGATCATCGGGACGGCATAGGTGGAGAATTTCACGTCCAGATCGGTATTAAAATTGTCAATGGCTTTGATAAGACCTATACACCCCACCTGAAACAGATCCTCCGGGTTTTCCCGTCTTGCGGAAAATCGCTGCACAATGCTCAGCACCAAGCGCAGATTGCCGAGGACCAGTTTTTCGCGCGCGTTCTCATCCCCCTGATGGGCAAGTATCAAAAGCTCCTTTTTTTCACTGTCAGACAAGGTAGTCAGATCGGTGGTATTCAAACCGCAGATTTCAACTTTCCCGCTGTTTTTCATATCTTGCTCCTTGTGTTGCAACAGGAACAAGTATCGGCAAAGAGAGGGGCGTTTAATCCGCAAAACGATAAAAACACCCCGTCGGAGCGGTGGAAATGTTTAGCAGATCAACCGGGGGACAGCACCGGCGCCGCCTCTCTGCATTACATTTTACAAAAATGAAGAAGCAGACGGCGCTCTTCCGTCTGCTTCTTTCTCCGCCGCGTCCGGGCGGCAGTGGGGGAATCTGTTCAACTGTTTCCGTTTCTTGGGGCAATCGCATACGGCGGGATCGGTTTGCCGTTGAGGGTCACGGCGTACTCCGCGTATCCCGCGGGTACCGTTACCTCCACAGCGGCGGTATCCGGCGCCTTGACGTCAAGGCGGAAGGCACCGTCCCGGATCTCCCATGCCACATCCACGCGACCCCATTTTGTCTCGGCACAACCCCGTGCATGGGTCTGTCCCATGGGGTGCGGCGAAACACGGAGAATGCGCGGGCTGTCGTCCGTCAGTTTTACGCCCAGCAGCATTGTCGTAAACTCGTAGAGCGCAACCGCGCCCCATGCATGGCACTCGCTGCGGGTATGGGAATACAGCGTTTCGGGCACGGTGGAGCAATGCATCTCCAACAGGCTGTAAAAGCGCTCGTACATCTCGGAGGAAAGCTCGTAGCAGTCGGCGCGCTCCAGGGCGCGAAACCACAAATACGCATACGCATACCCGCCCTGCGCCGACAGGGTCATGGAACGGCGCAGCAGGTCTTTCGCTTCCTCTCCGCTTGCCAGTCCGGTCAGGACCGCCCAAATCTGAGCGTGCTGTGAGAACTGTCTTTTTCGCTCACTGTCCGCCCACAGGCGGCGCTCGGTGTCGTAGCAATGCTCTCTGACGCATTCCAGCACTTCATCGGCGCGTATCAGGTATTCCTCCGCCACGCTGCCGCGCCCGACGGTACGCTGCAATCTTGCGGCACAGCGCAGGGCATGGGCGTACATCATGGTGTAGACCGAAATGCCCTCTCCCGCTTCGGTGATGGGCGCGCCTTGCGCGGCGCTCCAATCGTCCGCCCAATCCACAAAATCCCACATATCGCTTGCCGGCACCATGCCGCAGGCGTTGCGGTGAGTCTCAAAATAGGTCAGGATTCCGTCGACCACGGGCATATATGTCCGGATGCCGTCGGTATCTTCGGTGCGTGCCTCGTACATATTCACCATATAGATAAAGAACAGGGAGAAGCCGGGAATGTACTGACGCTTGCAGGAGGGGGCGCGCGCTTCGGTGAGATAACCGGGGCGCCAGCTTGCCGCAAAGTCGTCGATCGCGCGGCGCGCGAGGCGGGTATCGGGTGAAATCATGTAGGTGAACAGGGTCTGCGCATAGGTGTCCATGCAGTATTGCAGCTGCTCGTAATACGGGCAGTCCACATAGGTTTCCTGCATACAGCGGCGCAGGGTTCTCAAAGAAATATCCCAAAGGCGGTTTTCCCGCTCCCCGCCGAAGTCGTACCCCTCATGATAGGTCAGAGGGTAGCCTGTTTCGGCATAGGACAGCGCGGTCAAAGCCGCCGTCCCCTCGCATTTGACGCCGACAAAGCGGAACGTACGGAACCAAAAACTCTCAAACGACAGCTCACCGTCCACCTCAAAGGTATCGTCGTGCCCCAACAGGTGCAGGCGGGTATCGGTGCGATCCCCCTTGACAAACGTCTCGTTATCCCCGTCGGCAAAGCACTCCCCGTAGGTCACGGTGATTTTCCCCTTTCCGCGCGCCCGCAGACGGATATACCCCGTGGTGAGTTCCCCGGCGTCATAGTAGCCGTCATGAAAAGCAAATTCCCGCGGGAGATAGGTCATGGCGGGGATGGGGCGCGGCGCGGCATAGGAAGAGAGAATTTCCCCATACGCGATATCGTCTCCCATACGGTTGGCTTTCATGGGAGAGGGGACCGCGCGGCGCCAATGCAACTCCTTACCGTACCCCGGCGTGACGTGCTCGTTCATGCCCACGAAGAACTGCGGTGAAAAGGTCACGTGCGTCTCCTCCGCGCATTCCCAATTATCATCGGTCAGGAGCGGGATCTCACGCCCGCCGTCGGTGAAGCTGCCCTCCATGCACAGATAGGCGTCCCCCGTGCGCAGCACCGAGGCAAGATTGATTTCCTTGTCGTCCATGTAGGCGGACGGCTTCAAGGACAGGAGCGTGACACACAGCTCGTTGCGCCCAGAGCGCAAGTGCGGCGTGAGGTCGACCTCATCATAGTATTTCAGGTGGCTGTTTCCCTTGCAGGGGCCGCAGGAGACAAACTGCCCGTTCACCCACAATTTATAGCGGGTGTCGGCAAGAATACACACCCTGCCGCCCTGCGGGTCGGTCAGGTCGTAGGCGCGGCGGAAGTAAAAGAGTTGCTCCCGTTCGTGGCGTGCGTCGGGATGGCGAATCAAAGCTGCGTTCATGGTATGTCCTCTATTATGAAAAATTGCAATTAAGCGATTCCGTACAAAAAATGAAAGTCACGGGGTTTTGCGGGGAAAATGCGGCACCGCGCCGTCATCTACACGCCCGTCAGGTCAAAGGGCGGGATAAAACTGTCCTGCGCCGCCTCGCGCTCCTGCGTATAGGCGTGGGTCACGCCGAGCGAAGCGGCGTAATCCACCAAAGCGGCATATTCATGCGCGCTCACGCGTCTGTCCAGCGGCGCCGGGAGCCCCGGCATCGGGGTATACTGCTGCATCAGACTCAGATAAATATCGTCTCCGTACGCCCGCCAAAGATGGAGCACCGCCAGTTTTGCGGCGGCAAGAGCGCCGGGCAGCAAGAGAATGCGCACCACGGTCCCCCGCGTCAGGATGCCGTCCGCGCCGAAAAGGCAGGGACCCGTCTGACGCACCATCTCCGCGACAGCGGCTTTTGCGGCGGCGGGATAATCCGGCGCAGCGGAATACGCCTCTGCCTGCTTCACCGCGGCGTAGCGGAAATCGGTCAAGTAAATATTCACGTCCCCTGCAAGTTCCCGCAGCGTTTGCACGCGTTCATAGCCTGATGTATTCCAGACAAACGGCAGCGAAAAGCCCTCCGCCCGCACCCTCCGGATGGATTCCGACAAGGTGGGGGCATAGTGCGTGGGGGTCACGAGATTGATGTTATGCGCGCCCTGCGCCTCCAGCTCCCGATAGATCTCACACAGGCGTGCGGGTGTGATTTCCCTGCCCCGTTGTCCGAGGGCGATTTCCCTGTTCTGGCAATAGATACAGCGCAGGGAGCAGCCGCCGAAGAACACGGCACCGCTGCCGCGCGTCCCCGAAATACACGGCTCCTCCCAGTGGTGAAGCGCCGCGCGCGCCACCACGATTTTGTCACTCATGCCGCAGTAGCCGTGCGCGCCGACCGTGCGGTCCACACCGCACATACGGGGACACAAAGCGCATGAACGATAAGCAGTCTCACTCAGCATAGGCACCCTCCGCAACGGCATACAGATTGGCGCGTCCAGCCTTGCCTGCCCGACCGACAAGCCCCAACGTCAGGTATACCTGCACTGCGCGCCATGCGGCGGCAGGGGGAATCCCGGCGGCTTTGGAAAGGTCGGAAAGGGTAAAGGGGCTTTGCAGGGCAGGCGGCAAAAGCCGGGCGTAATCCGACGGCTTTTCGAGACAACAGTCGCCGACCAGCGCCGTGGGAATCCGCTCCGCGCGCGGGGCGCGGCGCTTCCGCTGCGGTCCGTAACCTGTCAGAAGTTTGAACTCCTGCATCTCGCACAGCACCGCGCGAAAATGAAAATGGGGATGAAGAAGATACTCCCGCACCGAATACAGCTCATACAGGCTGTCGTAAATGCTCCCGTGCCGGGGGCTTTTGCGCGGCGGCGTCAAAGTCCCGTCGGCGGGGTCGAGCCACGAGAGGGTTTTGGAAACCGCGATCGGGTAAACCACGGTGATCTCATATTCGTCAAGCAATGCGTCCAGTTTGGGGCGCAGGCGGTCGAGGCGGCGCGTCTGAATTTCATAGATCCGCCCCTCTTGCAGAATATCCGCGTGATAACGCCCTACCTTCTGCTCATGGCAGGTCGTATCCGGGCACAAATATCCTTTTAGAATCGCATGGAGCATACGCTCCGACAGGGTGCCGATGCCGGACGGCGCGTGAGCGGAGGTGTAGACGCGGTTGGCGCTCGCGCGGAACAGCTCCCGTGCATCCGCGGTCACTTCACCCTGCATGGTTCATTTCACTTCCGTGGGTCACGTCCACAGTCTCGCACCCCGACAGCAATCCCGCCAGTTCTCCCGGCGTCAGGCGCGCAGAGAGTTTCGCGCTGCCCGCGGCGGGATATACTTCGGCATGAGCAAAGAGGCTTTCATCAAGATACACCCGCACTCCGGCCGGCACGCAAAAAGGGCTGACGGCGTCCGGCTCGCATCCCAGTGTCGCCTGTATCTCGGCGGCGCCGAGAAGCGCTGCCTTGCAGGAAAAGCGATATTTGAACTTCTGATTGTCGAGGCGCACGTCCCCCGCCGTCACAACGAGAATGACGCCGCGGCGGGTTGCCAGCGCGAGCGTTTTGGCAATCTGTCCCACCGTACACCCGATCGCTTCCGCCGCCTGTCCGACGGAGGGGCACGCTACGCCCAAATCCGTCAGGCGGCTTGCGTATCCGTTATCTTCAAGAAATTTCCGTACAGTATTTTCTGACATTGTTCCCTCCGGAATACAAACTGCCGCCGCCCGATACGAGCGGCGGCAAAAGAGACTCAAAGCGGCGGTTATCTGCGATAAATCAGCTCGTCACGGCGCGGACCGTTGGAAACCATGGTAATGGGAGTCTCGATTTCCTGTTCGATGAATTCAATATAGCGGCGGCAGGCTTCCGGCAAATCCTCATAGCGTTTGATTCCGCGGATGTCGCACTTCCAGCCCGGCAGGGTTTTCAGGACGGGCTTGCACTTTTCAAGGGTGGGCGTGGTCGGGAAATCACGAATGACCTTGCCATCCACTTCGTAGCCCACGCATACGGGAATTTCATCCAGATAGCCGAGGGCGTCCACCACGGTCAGGGCAACCTGCGTGCCGCCCTGCACCTTCACGCCGTAGCGGGAAGCCACACAGTCATACCAGCCCATGCGGCGAGGTCTGCCGGTGGTAGCGCCGAACTCGCCGCCGTCTCCTCCGCGCAGACGCAGCTCCTGCGCAGCGTCCTCATCGAGTATCTCGCTGACAAACGCGCCCGCGCCGACAGCGGAAGAATACGCCTTGGTAATCACGATGATATCCTTGATTTCATAAGGAGGCAGACCTGCGCCGATGGCGCCGTAGCCCGCGAGAGTGGACGAAGAGGTGACCATCGGATAAATGCCGTGGTCGGGATCCTTCAGGGAGCCGAGCTGCCCCTCTAAAAGAATGGTCTTATTGTCGCGGAGCGCCTGTTGCAGGAACGCGAATACGTTACCGACATAGGGCTTGATGCTGTCTCTCTGCCGCATCAGAGTGGTGAACAGCTCGTCCACGTTCAAGGGGTCTTTATGATACAGATTGGTCAGCAGGAGATTCTTGACCTCCATGACGCGGCACAGCTTCTTATAGGCGTAATCTTCGTCCATCAGCTCGCACAGCTGGAAACCGATTTTGGAATATTTGTCCGAGTAGAACGGCGCAATACCGGACTTGGTGGAGCCGAATGCCGCGCCCTTGAGGCGTTCTTCCTCGTACACGTCGAACAGCACATGGTAAGGCATGACCACCTGCACGCGGTCCGATACCAGAACATTGGGCTTGGCGCCCTTGGAAATCACCACATCAAGTTCTTTGAGGAACTTATCGATGTCGAGCGCCACCCCGTTGCCGATAATGTTGGTCACATTCGGATAAAAGATGCCGGAAGGCATTTGGTGAAGCGCGGTTTTGCCGTATTCGTTGATGATGGTATGCCCGGCATTGGAGCCGCCCTGGAAACGGATGACGACATCCGACTCTCCTGCCAGCACATCCGTGATTTTTCCTTTGCCCTCGTCGCCCCAGTTGGCGCCGACTATTGCTCTGACCATTTCAAATTCCTCCTTGACGGTTCGCGCGGTTATATTTAATATTAGCATTTTATCGCAACAAAAGTATTTTACCACACGTATCCTCTAAATGCAAGGGTTACGGCAAAAAAGCGAAGGATGGAGAAAAAGCGAAAAAAACGTCTGTGATGTCCTGCGTTGTCTGTTTCTTCCGCTTCCTTTTGTTTTTTCCCTGCTCTTGCAGGAAATACCTGCGCTTTTTCGCGCCGTGCCCCCTTGCAACCTTGATTTCACTTGCGCGGTGTGATAAAATATATTTGTTTATGCGGCTCGCATAGGCGCTATATCGGGCGGTTTCTGCGTTTCACCATGCAAACCGTCTTATTCTGATTCAGAGGTGATCCCATGAAATGGTATCCGAGTCACTATGTGACAATTCCCGTTTCACTTGCTTTGGCGGCAGGTCTGGGCTTTCTTTCCCGTAAGCTCAACGCCAACGTACGCAAATGGGTCATGCGTGCGATCCTGCTCTGTATGCTGCTGTCGGAGCTGGTCAAACAAATCATCGCTTTCCGCACGGGTTACTCCGCTCTCTATCTTCCTTTCCACTACTCCACTACATATTATTTCACACTCGGTATGTACATTTTCGGGCGCGGACGGGTCAAGCATTACGGAGAATGCACCACGTTCATCGGCGGCTTTCTGCTGATCTTCACCCTATTGAGCAGTCCCGGCTCCGTGGTCGGAGACTTGGCGAACGTCTTTCATTCATGGTATAACTTCCACAGCTTTGCCTATCATATCCTTGTTCTCCTGCTTTGGTTCGTGCTGCTCGCCAACCTTGACTACCGCGTCAAGCGTTTTGACTCCCTGCGCTACATCTCGTTTCTCACGCTCTGGGCGGCGTTTGCAATTCCCGCTTCCCGCGTCACCGGTTTCAACTACGCCGGATTGCTGACGTCCTACATTCCCCCGCTCCGCAAGTTGCAGGACGCGGCGGGCGACGTTGTGTATCTGATTACCTATTTCGTCTGTATTTCGGCTGTGGCTGCGCTGTTCATCTTTCTCTACGGGCGCCTGACTGCGAAGTTTTCCGCACGCAGGCAAACCGCGGGAGCCCAAGAGACCTCCCTCCCCGGCACGGACAACGCGTGACGTTTTGTTCGCTTTTTGTCAGCGCGGCGCTTAAAAACAAGGCGCCACGCTGTTTATTTGCTTGAATTGGAGACAATGAAAAGAAGTCCGACCGTATGGTCGGACTTCTTTTCCGTCTTTGTGATGCGCCGCTCCCGTTTCATCGGATGCGCCCGCACACTTGCAATCATTCGGTACGCTTGGCTCTGCCCATCAGAGCGTTGACCGCGTCCACCGGCTTCACCCCGCGGTAAAGCACTGCGTCCACGGCATTGATGATCGGCAATTCCACGCCGTAACGGCGGGCAAGATCCAGCGCCGCCTGCAAGGCGTTCACGCCTTCCACCACCATGCCCACGCGCTTGATTGCCTCATCCACGGGCACGCCCTGCCCTATCAGGTTTCCTGCGGTGTTGTTGCGGGAATGAACGGAGGTACAGGTGACTACCAAATCTCCCATGCCGGCAAGTCCGGAAAACGTCTCTGCCTGACATCCCATTGCGATACCGAGGCGGCACATTTCCGCCACGCCGCGCGTGATGATCGCAGCTCTTGTATTATCGCCGAAGCCAAGCCCCTGCGCAATACCGGAGGCAAGGGCAATAATGTTTTTCAGCGCGCCGCAAAGCTCTACGCCGCGCACATCGGGGTTCACATAAACGCGGAACTGGGGACTCATAAAAATGTCCTGCACTTCTCTTGCCGCCTCCAAATCCTGGCACGCGGAGACAATCGCGGTGGGCAGCCCCGCCGCCACCTCCTCGGCGTGCGTCGGACCGGACAGAGCCACTACGGCGGAGTGGGGAGCGCTGTCAGCCAGCACGTCGCGGATCACTTCGGTCATAGTCATCAAGGTCTGTCCTTCAATTCCTTTTGCGGCGTCGGCAATCAACTGACCGTCCTTGATATAAGGCTTTGCTTTCTCCACAGTGGAACGCAGATAAACGGACGGCACCGCAAAGAGCAGCAGATCCTGCCCGCGGCAGACCTTTTTCATATCTGCCTCATAATGAATGGCGTCGGACAGTACGACGCCGGGGAGGTTTTTGTGCTCCCGCGTCCGACGCAACTGCTCAAGCTCCGCCGGGATGGCGGACCAAACCGTTACGGTATGCCCGTCTCCTGCAAGCGCCTGTGCCAATGCAATTCCCCATGTACCTGCGCCGAGTACGCTGATTTTTTTCATGACACGTCTCCTTTTTTGGGTCCTTGACGCGGGAAAAGCCGCGTCCGCGTCGCTTCCCTGCACTTCGGGAACAGACGCTCAGGGCGCAATCCTGCGCCCGCACTCCATTGTCCTGTTTTACGGTAAAATTATTTGCGCTTGTCGTTGAATACGAAACCGCCGATCTGCATGGTCAGGCGCTGCGCTTCATCGAGCGCGGCGGCGATAGCGCGGGTATCGGAATACCCCTGCCGCACCACAAAGAGATAATTGTCGATGCAGGGGCAAAGCACGCCTGCGTCGCAGACAGCCCCCATCGCGGGCAGATCCACCAGAATCAAATCGTAGCTCTCGCGCAGCTTCTTCACCAGCTTTTGCATTTCGGGAGACGCCAACATCTCGGACGGGTTGGACACCGTATGCCCCGCGGGCAGGACGTCGAGGTTCTCCGCAACGCCGGCAATAATATACGGTGTCGGATCCTCGCTGTGCTCCGCCAAACAATCCGCAAGCCCCTTATCCGTCGAAAGCCCGAGGATTGCCGCGCAGGCAGGCGCCCTCATATCGCCCTCCAGAAGAAGTACCTTTTTCCCGAGCCCGGCATACGCCTTGGCAAGGTTGGCGGTGACGGTGCTCTTCCCCTCGTTTTCTTTGGTTCCCGTAATCCCGAATACCGACTTGCGCTTGGAGGTGATCAGCCCAAACGAAACGTTGGTGCGCAGATTGCGGTAGGCTTCGTCCGCCCGTATGGGATCCGCCGGGATTTCTCCCAGCACCGGCACCTTTGCGAAAGACTTTTTCAGTTCCTCGGCGCTGTAAACCTTTTTATCCGCCAACTTGATAAACAGGAAAATTAGATACACGGCCGCCGCGCCCACCACAGCGCCGACTGCTGTATTGCGCGCCACAGGCACCGGATTGGCTTCAATCGATTCGCTGCCCCGGCTCACCACGCGGAGAAAAATATTCCGCCCGGCATAAGCGGTACCGGCAATATAGTCCGGCAGATATGCCTCGTACGCCTGCGCAAGCTGAGGAATGGTGTTTTCCTTGTCTTGCGACGTAACGGAAACGTCAAACAGCGCGTTGGTGCCCTTGCGGGAGACCGTAACAAGCGCGTTGATCTTTTTCAGTTCGTTCTCGTCCTTGTATTCAATTCCGGCTTTCTGAAGAATGTATCGGGTCGCGTTCACGGTACCCGCGACATATACCATATCCGGCGCGATGTTCGCCGTGGTCTGCGTGTTGCTGGAAATCAGAAAAGTTGATTTCGCAGTATAGGTTTTCTTTGTGAACAGCTTAGTCCCCACGCCGGCAATTGCGCCGACCACAATGGCGGCAAGCAGTATCCAGACGTATGTTTTTTTCAATACGGTCCAGAGAATGCCGAGGTTGACTTCTTTTTCTTCTGTTTCCATACAGTCTCCTTTTAATCAAATCGGATTGCAAACGGGTATGCGTGTTGATTACTATGCAGCCGCAAAAAAGAATATACTAAATTTTAGACGTATTTATTATACACATCCCTATTAGGGCTGTCAAGTGCGCCCCCTCTTTGCAAAGAGAGCAAAACAGACCCGCATACTGTCCCCTCCCGTCCCGTTTTCGGAGCGCCGTACCCCCCAAGTTCCTTGGGGCGGAAAGCACAGCGCGGCGCCGTATTTTCCGGGAGCGCGCCGAAGCAACGAGACGCGATACCGCTGCCAACGGCTGCGGGAACAGAAAAACCCCCGCTGCAATGGGGGTATGCAGCGGGAGCGGGCGAAAGGAAACGCACGAAGAAAGAAAATGTCCTCTCAAATGGTTGCGAGTGATACTGTCACCGGATCCGTTTCATATCTCCGCGGTGCCTTTCTGATGATATTATACACTCTCGTATATAAATTGTCAATAAGAAAATCCAAAAAAATTCATCTTTTGTTCAAAGTATCGACATATTTCGATAGATTATGCTTTGAAATCCTCTACCGTCCACTTGTTGACCCATTCAAGGAAAGGCGTTCCGTCCTCCCGGAAACGTATCGGCAGCCATACGTAATCCGCCTCGGAGGTATTGGAATCCGAATAATCGCTGAAGTTAAAGCCTTTCGGCAGTTTCTCCGCCGCGGGGTTGAAGAGGCGTTCATAGCACGCTCTCATATCCGGCATATCCGGAGAGAGGTCGGTGAGCCAACGGTCGCCGAGGGCGATATACAGTCCCTCGACCGTGGGATGCCGGAACACGGAGGAGAACTGTGCGCAGAAGGAGTTTTCATCGCGGTCGCCCACGCAGGGGTCGCCGAGATCCTTCCATTCTCCGTGGAAATCGTCAAAGGAATACACCTTGGAGGGGTTCGGGAAATAACCCGTCGTGCCGGAGGTCAGCAGATAGTGCTTCCCTTCATGGAAGAAGTGCGCGGGCGCCTCTCGGGTCAACGGCGGATACGGGAGCGGAATATGCTCGCTCACACGCTCGGACACATTGGTATAATCGTCGGTGAGCTCATGGCAAATCATCTTGGTGTGCGGATGCTCGTAAATGACGTAAGCGCGCCCGTCAAACTCCACCAAATCAAAGTCGCCCGCATGATACGGTTCGGGATACACCTCGTGCAGGAAACGATACGGTCCCGTGACCTTGTCGGCAATGCAAACGCCGAAGTTGCCTGTTTCAAAATTCTTGCCGGCGCACTTCGCCCACATCACAAACTTGCCGGTTTTAGGGTTGTGCAGAATATGCGGTCTGTCCATGAGGTTCTCGGGATAGAACAAGCCGTTCGGGTCCTCATCCACCATAATAATGCCGCAGTCATCCCAGTTATAGAGGTCGCGCGAAGAATACATCCGCACGCCGTGATGCCAGTCCCGGCATTTTTCGCCGGTTGCATATCCGGTAATTCCCTCTTTGTTTTCACCGTACCAGTAGAACACGCCATCCACATACAGAATGGAGCCTCCGTGCGCCTGAATACGCTTGCCTGCGGTGTCATACCATGTTTTACCCGGTCGAATATGATGATACATGAGTTGTTTTCCTTTCCGTTTTCTCGCAAAGGCGAGCATGGAGTCAAAGTGTTTCACACGCGGCGCGGGCGAAACCGTTTTCATTATATAGCCCCACCCCGCCATTGTCAAGAAAAAGGAGGGTTTGCGGCACGAAAATTCCGCCCGCGCGCCCTCCCCTTTGCCGGGACGGAAAAAATAATGAAAAAACTCTTGCCAAACACATTCAAGTGTGCTAAAATAATACCGCTTGACCGATCAACCGTCGCTATACAGGGGTGTAGTTCAGTTGGTAGAATCGCGGTCTCCAAAACCGTTGGTCCTGGGTTCGAGTCCTAGCGCCCCTGCCAAGAAAAAAAGCACTTGCATCGCAAGTGCTTTTTTTCAACGAAATCCGTCCTGACGGACGGGAGAAATCCATTTTCAATGGGTGAAATCGCTATGCTGTGAAATCCCGCTTCGCGGGGAGATGTAGGACGGATTAAATTTCATCTGAAGCCGTAGCCTGAAGATTTCATCCGAACGGAGTGAGGATTTCATTGTGCGCAGCACGATTTCATTGATATTATTTTGATGGAATAAACGAAAGGGATGGTAATAATGGCGGAAAACAAACTCGCGGATATGTCAACCGAATTCGCAATTAAAATTCTGAAATTGACAGACGCAATCAAAGGTCATTATTCATTATCTAATCAGCTTGAAAGAAGCGGCACGAGCATTGGAGCCAACATAAGAGAAGCAACTTATGCTCATAGCAAAGCTGATTTTATTTCCAAACTGCAAATTTCCCTCAAAGAATGCTATGAAACCGAATATTGGATAGAGATAGCGCAAAAGGCAAATATCATTTCGGAAGAGATAGCAAAAAGCATTTTGCACGAATGTGGCTCTATCCGCAGAATGCTGATTGCCTCCATCAACACAGCCAAGGACAATAAAAAATGAGCAACAGAGACTTTTCCGATATCACTGCGTTTGAAGTCATCAAAAAGACTATGGAAAAAGCAAAGACAAATTACATTGCGAAGTCTACCGGAGGATTTGCCCTTTGAAAAAATACATTGCTCCCGCGGCTCATATTTGCGCTGCCCTGACGCCGGTATTCGCCGTTGTATTGGCAGCAGGCATCACTCTGTTCGCTATGCGGACGGATTGCCGCCAATTGGCTCTTGTACTGATTCTGACCGCTGCATGGTGCCTGCCCGTTCCTCTCATGATAAGCATCATCGAATACTGTTGCCCCATCTGTCTTGATGAACAGAAAATCATTTTTCCCGCGGTGCGAATCAACTTAGAGGGCAAAAACCGCCGAAAGCCGCGCGGGAGGCGCTTTGAAATCCCTTACCGTGATATCGGGAGAATCCGTACCAAATTATTAAAGGGCATTCCCCTGCTCACAGGAAAAGATACACGCATTTACACGTTCTATCTGAAGGACGGCAGAAGATTCACATTGAGCCTGTCCGAGTATGGGAAACGCGCAGAAACCGAAATATCATCCATGCTCAGAAGTCATGTATCGTCGTTTGCCTGAACTCCGCCGCCCGTCACAAGATTCTATACGTTTTTTCATTGACAAACAATTGTTTTTTTGATACAATACAGAAGTCGACCAGCCACAGAGCGTAGAATCACGACAGATTCCATGCTCTGTTTTTTGCTGTTCTGGCGCAGTTTTCAGGTAGCTTTTCTCCGATAAAGACTCCAAAAATATTTTTCGGAGGATTTTATGAATCAAGAACAAACATCCCAATGGTTGGGAACGGAAAAAATCTCAAAACTCATGCTGAAATTCTCTGTTCCATGCGTACTCTCACTGCTGGTCAGCGCGCTCTATAATATCGTTGACCAAATCTTTATCGGCAACAGCGAACTAAGTGCGCTCGGCAATGCCGCAACCGGCGTTGTATTCCCAATCTTCATTATCGCGCAGGCATTTGCTTGGTGCTTCGGTGACGGTTGTGCCGCCTACCTGAATATCTGCCAGGGCAGGAAAGATACCGAAAACGCTACAAAAGCAATCGGCACAGGGATTATCGTAACTCTCGCATCTGCACTTGTGCTGATGGCAATTTTTTATCCCCTCAAAATACAACTTCTGACTTTGTTCGGCGCATCGGAGAACAGCATCGGATATGCTGTGGAATACTTCAATATCATTCTTGCGTTCTTCCCACTCTATATGCTTTCCAATATGATGAATGCCGTGGTCCGCGCCGACGGAAGTCCCGCGTGGTCTATGGCTTCTATGCTTTTCGGCGCAATCACAAACATCATCCTTGACCCCGTGTTCATTTTCGGGACCAAGTGGGGAATGTTCGGCGCGGCACTCGCAACCGTTATCGGTCAAACAGTTTCGTTTCTCATCACTTTTGGTTATCTCTTCCGCACAAAGACCTTTCGGCTCGCACTCAAGAGTTTGATTCCCGACTTGAAGGCATTTATGGGAGCGCTGCAGCTCGGCGCATCTTCGTTTATTACACAGATGACCATAGTCATCATCTCTCTTGTCTGCAATATTCTTCTTGCAAAATACGGCGCTCGATCACAATATGGCGTGGATATTCCGATTGCAATTATCGGCATTGAAAGCAAGGTCTTTACCGTTGTCATTAATCTTGTCGTCGGCATTGTACTCGGCTGCCAGCCCATCATCAGCTACAATATGGGCGCTAAAAAATATGACCGTGTCAAAGAACTCTATCGAAAGATACTGCTATGTACAGTGGCAATCGGTCTTTTATCCACGGCGCTCTTCGAGTTTGCGCCTCGCGCCATAGTGGGGATGTTCGGGGCACCCACAAATATTCCCAACCCTGAAGATTATTGGATATTCGGTGAAAAGACGTTCCGTATTTTTCTTTGCTTCGTCACCTTTACCTGTATCATCAAGATGACTTCAATCTTTTTCCAAGCAGTTGGCAGACCGATTCGCGCGGTCATTGCTTCCATGATCCGTGACATTGTTTGTTTCATTCCGCTGATCATCATCTATCCTGCCGTTTTCGGCGGTGTTGAGGCAATTCTGTATGCCGCTCCTTCCGCAGACTTTCTCGCAATCATCGTTGCGGCCGTTTTAACCGTCACATTTATGAAAACACTGAAAGCAACTCCGACGGAAGAAAAGGGCGAAGCCGTGCTTAAAACCTCAAAGAAAGGCGTTATCGTCACGATTGCAAGAGAGCACGGCTCATCCGGAAAACAGATCGGTAAACTGGTAGCTGAAAGGCTTGGTATTCCGTTCTATTATAAGGAAATGACCGCCCTCGCAGCGCAGGAAAGCGGACTTGACCGGGAATTCATTTCTGACATCAATCTCAACTCGCCTGCTATACTTCATAGTCTGTATCTCAGCACCGATGTTGTGCAGCAGGCAGTAGTCGCGCAGGACAAAGTCATCTGCCGCATTGCCGATCAAGGCAGTTGCGTGATCGTAGGGCGCGCAGCCGATTATGTTCTCCGCAACTATGTGGATGTTGTCCGCATCTTCGTTTTCGCCCCCGAAGAATACAGAATCAAGCGTGTGATGGAAATCTACGGAGATACTGCTGAGGAGGCAAAAAAGAATATTCGCCGTTCCGATGAAGCAAGAGCATCCTACTACAAGAACATTTCCGGGCTCACTTGGGGAAGCAGACGCAATTATGAACTCATGATCGACAGTTCTATCGGCGCAGAGGCGACAGCTGACCTCATTTGCAACTATTTGAAAAACAGAAGCGATAAGCGTTGACTGTATAACAACGCAACAGATACGCGTCTGTGCTGAACGGGGACAGCCGCTCGGTATAGGGTACAGAGCCTCCCTATCTTGCACTTTGATTTATGCCCCGTTTGCTTTTATCCAACGCCCCGCGACCGTCAGCGCTTTTTCATTTTCCTGCGCATGCGGTTCAGGTGCCTTTCAAAATCGCCGTTGGAAATGAATTCCGCCAGAACGTACTGGTCCATGACCGGAACCGTGCAGGAATACCCGCCGAGGTTTTTTTCATAGGCGGCGGCAAGCGAGGGGGGCAGAATCATGTACCCCATGCGCATGGCGGGTGAAAGACTTTTGGAAAACGTGTTGACGTAAATGACGGATTGCCGTCTGTCAATGGCGTACAGAGACGCAATAGGGTGTCCCGGCATGAAGAACTCGCTGTCGAAATCGTCCTCCACGATGTAGCCGCCGATTTCCTCCGACCAGTCGAGGTATTCTCTGCGCTTGGAAATCGAGGTGGTAACACCCGACGGGAAGCTGTGGAACGGCGTCACGTGCAACACGTCAAAGCCCTTGCGCGCCAGCTCCGCGCTTTCGATACCGTCCTGTCCCAGCTTCAAGGGGCAGACGGAAGCGCCCATGCCCTCATAAGCCGCGCGGATCTGCCCGTAGGACGGCTCCTCGATCCCGTATACCCGATCCCTGCCCAGCAGTTTCACAACGGTTTCATACAACTGCTCCGCCCCCGACCCGATCACGATGCGCTCCGGCTCCGCTCGCATACCGCGGTAGCGCAGCAGATAATCGGCAATCGCGTTGCGCAGCACGGCGCATCCCCTGCCCGGCGCCTTGACAAACAGCCTCTGCCCGTATTCGGAAATCACCTTGCGCACGGTTTTGAACCAGACCGAGTATTCAAAATCCTGCGTTTTGCGGCAGTCGCCGTCCACTGCATATGTAAACGGCGCGGCGTGGCCTCCCGTTTCTCCGTGCGCAGGAATCAGTTCCCGGGGATTGACAAAATATCCCCTGCGCTCCCTAGCTGAAATATACCCCTCGTCCTCCAGCATGGCATACGCCCTCTCGACCGTGATCACGCTGTATCCGCTCCGATCTGCCGCCACGCGCTTGGAGGGAAGTTTCTCCCCTTGCCGCAATTCTCCCGTGAGGATTTTTTCCTTGAGCTGGCGATAGAGTCTGTCATATTTCTTATCCGCATATCTGGTCATGTAAAAATATCCTCTTTTGAATATTTTAATATGTTCATATCAGTATTATAATGGCGAAAAAAAGAAATGTAAAGAGTTGTTTTGGAGATGGGGCGCAATGATGATTCCCGCACCGCGTCAGACGCCGGAAACAAGTCTTTGCAGTTTGGGGGAATTGCACATGAACCGTGAAAAAATCAGAAAACTGGCGTTTACCGCCTTGTTTGCCGCCTTGGTCTTTGTGACCACGCTCTTATCCATTCCCACCCCGTTGGTCGGGAACGTCAACCTCGGCGACAGTATGGTTCTGCTCGCCGCGTGGGTTTTGGGAGGCGGCTGGGCGATGGCTGCCGCCGGACTCGGCGCCGCCCTGTGCGATATGGCGAGCGGATATATCCTGTACGCGCCCGCCACCCTGATCATCAAAGCCGGCATGGCAGCTCTTGTTGTCCTGCTCAAAAAGTGCTTTGAAAAAACGCCCCTGCCCCGAAAAGTGGGAATGATCTTCTCCTTTTTGTGCGCGGAGCTTCTGATGATCGCCGGCTATTTCGCCTACGAAGCGCTGATCCTGAAATACGGTCTTGCCGCGGCTGCCAACATTCCTTTCAACGCCATTCAAGGGGCTTGCGGAATTCTTGCGGCGGTGCTGCTTGAAACCATCCTCGATAAGACCAACGTCATTCAGCGCCTGCACCTGCAATAAACGTCTGCTGCGGCAAACATAACCAAATAAAACTACCCCTCTGTGGAATCCTTCCGCAGAGGGGTTTTCGGTTACCGGCGCCGCGCGCACGGCGGTTTATAATGCGATGGTGGTACCGCTCTGTCCGCGTACCGCCTCCGGCGCTTTTTCAAGGGCGGCGATAATCGCGCGCCGTCCGCTGCCGCTGCGGGCAAAGGCAACCGCCGCTTCCACCTTCGGCAACATGGAGCCGGCGGCAAATTCTCCGGCGCGGATATAGGCGGTCGCTTCCTCCACGCTCATGCTCGCAAGTTCTCTTTCTTCGGCGGTGCCCCAACCGATACAGACGTGCTCCACCGCGGTCAGAATGATCAGGCAATCGGCGCCCACGGCTTCCGCCAGTTTGGCGGATGCAAAATCCTTATCGATGACCGCCGCAACGCCCCTCAACTCTCCCCGCTCGTCGCGCACGACAGGCACGCCGCCCCCGCCGCAGGCAATGACGATGAATTCGCGTTCCAAAAGCCCACGGATGGACTGGTCCTCCACGATTTCTTTCGGCTTGGGGGACGGCACCAGGCGGCGCCAGCCGCGCCCCGCGTCCTCTTTCATTTTCAGGTTCGGGTCGGCGTTCATCATGCGGCGGGCGGTTTCCTCGTCATAGAAAGCGCCGATGGGCTTGGTAGGATTCTGAAAAGCAGGGTCGTTTTCGTCTACCACCACCTGCGTCACCACCGTGGCGACCTGCCACGGCATATGGCGGCGGCGCAACTCCATCAGAATCCCCTTTTGCAGATGATAACCGATATACCCCTGACTCATGGCGATACATTCGGCAAGCGGCATTTCAGGCACCTTTTTGTCCACGCGGGAAGCGGCGTCAAACGCCAGCGCAATCATGCCGACCTGCGGTCCGTTCCCATGGCTGACGATGATCTCATTTCCCTGTTCAATCAAATCCACCAGCGCCGGGCAAGCCGCCGCAATGCGCTCCTTTTGCTCGGCGGGCGTGTTCCCGAGGGCGTTGCCGCCCAGCGCAATCATGATTCTCGACATGGCTTTACCTCTGCGCGGCGGGCTGCTGCTGCGTGATACAGTGGATATTCCCGCCGCCGAAAGCGACCTCGCGGGTCATCACGCCCACCACCTCGCGGTCCGGGAACATGGCTTTGACCTGCTCCACGGCGAGCGCGTCGTTTTCATCGCCGTACTGGGGGAGGATCACGGCGCCGTTGACGATCAGGAAATTCATATAGGAAGCGATGCTGACCTCGCCGTTTTCGCGCGGAATACTGCCCTCGGCATAGTCGATGGTTTCCGCTCCCTCAAGGTAGCAGGGCTTGGAGGTCAGGCACAGCTTGTGTACCTTGAGTTTTCTGCCCTTGGCGTCCGTTGCCTCGCTGAGCGCCTTGTATGCCGCCTGTGCCTCCGCGTAAAAGGGATGCTCCGGGTCGTCGCTCCAGATACAGGCGACCTCGCCGGGAGCGATAAAGCAAGCCACGTCGTCGATATGCCCGTTCGTTTCGTCCGGGTCAATGCCGTCCTTTAACCAAATGACCTTTTCGCAGTTCAGATACTCCAGCAGCATTTTTTCGATTTCCTGCTTGCTCATATCGGGGTTTCTGCCCTTGGAAAGCAGACACATTTCGGTGGTCATCACCGTTCCCTCTCCGTCCACGTGAATGGAGCCGCCCTCCAACACGAAGCCCTCGGTGCGGTAGGAATCCACGCCCTCGATTTCACAGATCTTCTGCGCCACCAAGTCATCGTTTGCCCATGGGAAATACAGCCCGTCCACCAGACCGCCCCATGCGTTGAACGTCCAGTCCACCGCGCGCAATCCGCCCTTGTCATTGACAAGGAAGGTGGGGCCGCAGTCGCGCACCCATGCGTCGTCCGAGGAGATTTCCACCACGCGCACCTCGGGGGGCAGCTTGGCGCGGGCGTTCTGATACTGGCTGTTGTTGACCCCGACCGTCACGTTCTCAAACCGTGCAATTGCCTTTGCCACATTGACAAACGCCTCTTGTGCCGGCTTCGCGCCGTTGCGCCAGTTGTCGCAGCGCTCGGGCCACAGCATCCAGACCCCGCTTTGCTTTTCAAATTCCGCAGGCATACGATAGCCGTCCTGCTTCGGCGTGGAATCGGTAATTCTCTTTGCCATTTCTTTCTCCTCTTAAACGGTAGTACCGGATTTTTTTCTGTTTGCATCGCGCCACCAGATCAGGATTTCTCCGATGACGATGCTGATGACGGAGCCGATGGTGATAGGCAGGTAGTCGGAAAGGGTAGCCCGGTCAAACGACAGCGGTACCGCCGTGAAGATGATCGACAGAATAATCAGAATCATCGGCACGTAGGCAAGCACGCGGGTAAACCAGACGGGACCGGGAACCCTGAAAGGTCTTTCCAGATTGGGGTCCTGACGGCGCAGGCGCAGAAACGCCGGGAAGACAGGCACGTAACTGAGCAGCAGCATCACAAGATTGAGGGCGAAGAAGCTCCAGAACAGCGACGAGTCGGGAGAAACCGCCTCGATGATCACGCCCAAAAGGCAAATCACGGACGCCACAACCCCGGAAGCGAGCGCCGCGCCCACAGGCATATCGTGCCGTCTGCGGCGCACCCCGAACACGCGGGGCATATCGCCGCGGTCCGCGGCATAAGCGGCGGTGGAATTCACGCCCATCGACCATGAGATCATATTGCCGAACAGCGTCACCAGGAACAAAAGCGCCACAGCGCGTACCAAAAAGCCACTGCTCTTCCCCGTTATCAGGGATACCGCGTCCATCAGCCCCGTATCCGGGCTGATGGTATCCGTGGGAACAGCCGCCCCGATCCCGAACGCCGAGAACAGATAAATCGCCGCAATGACAAGCCCGCCGATGACGATTGCCTGCGGAATCTGCCGCTTGGGCTTCTGCATACTGTCCGCATAGGTGCAGACCACCTCGAAGCCGAGGAAGTTAAAGATAATCACAGAGATATACGACAGGCTGTGCAGGTCAAAGGCAGGCAGGAAGGTACGCCCCGCCATGTTGTTGACAAACCCGTTGCGAATGACATAGTAAATTCCCAGAATTCCCACCGTCACGGCAAGAATGATCTTGATGGCGGCGCTGACGTTGAGAATGACAATGCTGTCGCACACGGGATAAAAGGCAATGACGGTGACAATCCAGATGAAAATCAATTGAATGATCAGAGACGAGACCGCCCCAAACCGATGGTTGAACAGAATCCCCAGAAGCGTGGGGCAGACCACGGCAAGCGACGCCATCCAAAGAGGAAAATTGATCCAGTAATACCATGAAACGCGCGCGCCCCACTTGGTTTTGGGGAACGCGGTATGCACCCAGTCGTACAGTCCGCCGTCGCCCACATAGGCGGTCCCCAGCTCTGCGGAAATCATTCCGTAGGGGAGCAGAAACGCCACGATCATAAAAATCCACCAGAAGTACTGACTGTTTCCGATTGAGGCGACGGGAGCCGCCGCCTCCACCACAAACACCACGCAGATGACCGAGAGAATGACGTCAAAAAGCGAAAACTTCTTGTTACTCTTTTCCATTGTTATCTTGTCCTTTCAAATCAGAAAACCGAGCTGCGGCGCATCGGAGAGGAGCCTTGGGTCCGGCTTCTCTCCGCCGCCTGCCTTGCAAGCGGCGCGGACGGATATGCGGCACGAAAAGCCGCCGCGCCACGCGTCAGTTGCCGCTCTTATCAATGCGGTTTGCCATGAACTCGTCGAGCTCTTCCTTGGCTGCCGCAACGCGCACGCCGCTGGGCTTCTTGCGGTCACGGGTCAGATAGACCAACAGTCCGCGCATGGCGGTCAGACGGTTACCGGCTTCCTCCCAGCACAGAGAGGATTCGGAATCCGCCACCTCGTCCGTGACGTCCTCCCCGCGGGTAGCGGGCAGGCAGTGCATGAATTTGCATCCGATATTTCCGAGCTGCATCAGTTCGCGATTGACCTGAAAATCGTGAAAGACCTTGACGCGCTCTTCTTTGGGCATTTCGTTTTCATACAGCCCGTACCATACGTCGGTGTAGATGAAATCCGCGCCGCGCACGGCGTTGCGGTCGTCGGTGACCTGCCACGTGCCGCCGGAGATACGGCAGTTTTCTTCCATAATTGTCTTGTGCACCTCTCCGAGCTGGTGACCACGGGGACCGTAATGCACGAAGTGCATCCCCATCTTGGTGGTGATGAAGCCGAGGGAAGCGCACACCTGCGTGCCGTCGCCTACAAATACCACATTGCAATCCTCCAGGCGCTTTCCGCGCGGCAGATTCTCAAAAATGGTGCACATATCGCCGATTTCCTGCGTGGGGTGGTTGTAATCCGACATCCCGTTGAGGACGGGCACCGAGCAGGCGGCGGCAAGCTCCTCCACCGTTTTGTGTTCAATGACGCGCGCCATGACGATGTCCACAAGATAGGAAAGCACCTTACCGGTGTCGCCGATGGTCTCATGGCCGCCGAGCTGGATCATGCCGGGACCGAGGTACTGGGCGTGTCCGCCCATCTGACTCATCGCGGTTTCAAACGAGACGCGGGTACGCGTAGAGGACTGCTGAAAGATCATGGCAAGCGTCATGTCCTTCATGAACTGCGGGTAATAGCCCGCCGCAATGGCGCGCTTGATGGCGAGAGACAGCTCAATGATATCCGTCAGCTCTTCCTTTGTGTACGTCGCAGTGTCAATAAAATCACGTTTCATGTTATTCTCCTTTTCATAATATACGGCAGCCCCGGTATTCCGCGCCGCCGTACAATACTCGTTTACATCATGGGAAAAAGCAGGCGGAAATATACATACGCGGCGCATATCCCGTTTTCCACATTTTTCAAAAGAATGCGATTGCAAGATTTTTCCGCCCGCGGTTACACTGTATGTGTGCAGACTCTTGCAAACGGT
Organism: uncultured bacterium; assembly: GCA_945920215.1. Taxonomy (GTDB): domain Bacteria; phylum Bacillota; class Clostridia; order Oscillospirales; family CAG-272; genus UBA1740. The sequence goes on along the minus strand of CAMEJM010000002.1, from coordinate 65,902 downwards.
ATTTTTCTCTCTGCTTTCGCCGCAAGTTCCACCTTTCACCAAAATTGTGTCTGAATTAACGAATATTAGAAAACGATAATTCATTATCTATTAAGTTATGCTAATTGCACAGACGGATTATCGGCATTTTGTCGGTTGTTTCTATATGTGCGGTCTTATATAATGGAAGTGCCAAGGGTGGCAAGAGATACAAAAGAAAATATTGGAAAAGGAGAAAATTTATGAAAATTGCAAAAAGAATTGTCGTGTGTTTGCTTGCACTGGCTCTGTGCAGCGGTGCTTTGCTTGCCTTTGCAGGGTGCGGCAAGAACGAGAAATTCAGAATTGCCGTTTTCGCTTATAAGTATGATGACAGTTATATTGCAACCGTCCGTGACGCGCTGAAAACCAAATTTGAAGCATATGCGGACGAAGTGGAGGTTACCTTCTACAACGGCGAAAACAATCAGCAGAATCAGAGTACGCAGATCGACACCGCAATCACCAAAGGGGTGGACCTGCTGCTGATTAACGCGGTTGACTTCCAGGCGTCCGGCGAGGCTCTGGCGCAGAAGGCGAAAGCACATAATATTCCCGCCATTTTCTTCAACCGTGAAATTTCCGACGCAGCCGTCAACGTGGCAGACAACATCTGCTTTGTCGGCACCGACCCCAATGCGCCCGGCTATATGCTCGGCGAGATGATTTCCAACATGCTCGCTACCAATGAGTTGTTTGCGAAATACGACCTGAACGGCGACGGTAAGATTCAGTATGCTATGTTCCGCGCCGAAGTCGGTAACGCAGAAGCTGACGGCAGAACTACCTACTCCGTCTCCGAGGCAAACCGCCTGCTGGCAGCCAACACCGCGCTGACTGCCGCCAACAAGACCGGCGACATTCTGCAAAGAGTCGGCGCCGATCAGATGGCGAACTGGGACAGCGCCACTGCAAACCAGATGATGGGTTCCCTCTTCCGTGTGGAAAACGGAGTGCCCAATGTGGAAATGGTCATCTGCAACAATGACGACATGGCGCTCGGCGTTATCTCGGCGCTCAATGCAGCCGGCTACAACAACGCAGGCAGCCGTACCGACGACTCCAAGCCCTATATCCCCGTATTCGGTGTTGACGCTCTGGCAACCGCCATGGACGCTATCACCAACGGCAAGATGCAAGGGACCGTGAAGCAGGACGGAAACGCTATGGCGGAAGCCATCGTGAAAATCTCGATGAACATCAAAGACGGCAAAGCTTTCCTCGACGGCACCGACTATGCTTTTGAGGCGACTGTCCGGAAGCTGAGAATTCCGTACTCTCCCGTCACGGCATAAACCAAATTCGCACCTGCGGGACAAGCCGGGGCTTGCCCCGCAGGATTTTGCGGAAATTATCGGCAAGGAGACGCATATGGAATACATTCTCGAAATGAATGACATTGTCAAGACATTTCCGGGTGTTAAGGCGCTGGATCACGCGCAGCTGCGCGTGCGCCCCGGTACCGTTCATTCCCTGATGGGAGAAAACGGCGCCGGAAAATCCACCCTGATGAAATGCTTGTTCGGCATCTATCACAAGGACGAGGGCACCATTCGCATCGAGGGACAGGAGGTCAACTTCACAGACCCCAAGAACGCAATGGAAAACGGCGTGGCGATGGTGCACCAGGAATTGAACCAAGCCCTCAAGCGCTCGGTTCTGGATAATATTTGGCTGGGGCGTTATCCCTCCCGCTTCGGCATTGTATCGGAAAAGAAAATGCTTGCCGACACGCAGAAGTTGTTTGCGGATTTGGGAATCAACGTTGACCCCACCGTCATTATGAGTACCCTTTCCGTCGCGCAAAGGCAAATGGTGGAGATCGCCAAGGCTGTCTCCTACAATGCAAAGATACTGGTGCTGGACGAACCTACCTCGTCCCTGACCACCCCCGAGGTAGACCATCTGTTCCGCATCATCAATATGCTGCGCGACCGCGGGTGCGGAATCGTCTATATTTCGCACAAAATGGCGGAGATCCTCGCGATCTCGGACGAAGTTACCATCATGCGCGACGGTCAGTTCATCTCGACCGACCCGGCAAAAGACCTGACCGTAGAAGAAATCATCCGCCGCATGGTCGGGCGTGAGCTGACCAATATGTACCCGCCTCTGGAAGGCGAGGTAGGGGAAGAACTGCTTCGGGTGGAACACCTGAAAGCGCGGTATCAGAAGATCCACGATATTTCCTTTACCCTTTCCCACGGCGAGATCCTCGGCTTTGCCGGGCTTGTCGGCGCGGGCAGAACCGAGGTGCTGGAAACCCTGTTCGGTATCGACGAAAAGGAGGGCGGCGACATTTTCCTCGACGGTGAGAAAATCCGCATTGACAACACCTCCGACGCCATCCGTCACGGCTTGGCGCTTCTGACCGAAGAGCGGCGCGCTACCGGGATTTTCGGGGGCCTCTCCATTCTTGACAACGCCTGTATCGCCAATATGAGGCAGTATAAAAACCGTGTGGGGCTGCTCTCGGATAAGAAGATGATTCATGACACAAACTGGTGTGTAGACGCCATGCGCGTGAAAACACCCTCTATTCGCACCCCGATCCGTTCCCTCTCCGGCGGCAACCAGCAGAAAGTGATTCTCGGTCGCTGGCTTCTGACCGAGCCGAAAGTGCTGTTGCTGGACGAGCCGACGCGCGGTATCGACGTCGGGGCGAAATATGAAATCTATCAGTTGATTATCAATTTGAAAAAGCAAGGCAAAGGGGTCATCGTCGTTTCCTCCGAACTGCCGGAAATCATGGGCATCTGCGACCGTATCATCGTGATGTCCGGCGGCAAAATCGCGGGAGAAGTGACACGTGAGAACTTCTCGCAGGAAGAAATCATGACCTTGGCGGCAAAATACGTGTAAGGAGGCAAGCGATATGACTGATGAAGAAAAGAAAAACGGCGATCTCTCCACAGAAGCGGCAACCCCGGACGGCGCGGCGGCGCAAGTGCGGCGCAACCCCGTGCAATGGTTAGGCTACAAGTGGAACAGATTCATCGAAAACCGCAAGAAGAAGTGGAATGATTTCAAGGCGCTGGATAAAAAGACCAAGCGCAGAAAGGTTGCCGACTGGCTGCTGAACAATGCGCTGTATATCCTGATTTTCCTGTTTGTGATTGTGGTGTTCGCCTACAATCAGAACTTCCTGTCCCTCGGCTCGATTGTAAACATCTTTATGCAGAGCGCGTCGCGCCTCCTTATGGCGCTCGGCGTCGCGGGAATCATCGTCCTGACGGGGACCGACCTTTCCGCGGGACGTTGCCTCGGCTTGTGCGCGTGTATCTGCGCCTCGCTTTTGCAGTCGAACGGGGTCATGAACAAAATGTTCCCCGGACTTTCCTTCGGTATCTGGCTGATTCCGATCGCCCTGCTGATTTCCATGGCAGTCGGCGGTACGGTGGGCGCGTTCAACGGCTTTATGGTTTCCAAGTTCAAACTTCACCCCTTTATCGTGACGCTCGGCACGCAGTTGATTCTTTACGGCGCCGTGATGTGGTATGTCAGCCTGGGGCAGAATAACTCTGCGCCTATCGCAGGTCTGGCACCCGAATACACAAAGCTGGTGACCGGCGGCTTCAAAATTGCCGGCGTGCAGTTCCCGAATTATCTGTGGATCGTCCTTGCCATCACCGTCCTGATGTGGATCGTCTGGAACAAGACCTCCCTCGGCAAAAATATGTTCGCGGTAGGTACCAATCCCGAAGCGGCGACCGTCTCCGGCGTCAACGTGGCGCGTACCATCATTCTGGTGTTCGCCATGGCGGGACTTCTGTACGGCGTATCCGCGTTCATCGAGTCCGCCCGCGTGGCTTCCAACTCCACCGCGACCGGCGTCAACTATGAACTGGACGCCATTGCGGCGTGCGTCATCGGCGGCGTGTCCTTTATGGGCGGTATCGGTAAGATACGGGGCGTGATCTTGGGCGTTGTGCTTCTGCAGCTTGTCAACGCAGGTCTGGTGTTCCTGAACTTTGAGCCTGCGATCATGACGGTGGTCAAGGGCGCCATCATTCTGATTGCGTGCGCCATCGATATGCGCAAATATATCGCCAAGAAATAAATACCCGTCAAATCAATCAAGCGAAAAAGGGTGCGGAGCTTCCGCACCCTTTATTTTTCCGAAAAAACGCGGATATTTGCGCATTCCCCTTTACACCCGCCGCGGGTAAAGCTATAATGATAAGGTAAAAAACAAAGGAGCCGTACATGGATAACGTCATACTGATCGGAATGCCCGCGGCGGGCAAAAGCACCGTCGGGGTGCTGTTGGCAAAATCCCTGATATACACCTTTACCGATACCGATCTTCTCATACAGGAGAAATGGGGCGCAAGCCTTTGCGAGCTGATTGAAACGCACGGCGAGGACGCCTTTATCGGAATGGAGAACGAGGTCCTCGCCTCTCTGAACGTCAGGCACGCCGTCATTGCCACGGGCGGCAGCGCCGTATACGGCGGCGAGGGCATCCGCCACCTCCGCGACATCGGCACCGTGGTATATCTAAAGCTTGACCTTGCCGAAATATCCCGCCGTATCGGAAATATCCGCACCCGGGGCGTGGTCATGCACCACAGCGCGGATATGCGGGAAATGTACCTGGAGCGTTGCGCTCTGTATGAGGCATACGCCGATATCACCGTGGATTGCAGCGGCAAAACGGCGGAAGAATGCGTCGGCGCGGTGCTTGACGCACTGCGCGGAAAATAATCATTCCCTCTTTTCGCACAGCGCCCTGCCCATTCGTTTTTCACCGACAAACAGATAAGGATTCTTCCCATGCAATTTCTGACCGCTTTTACCACCGTCGCCATCATGCTGTTTTATGCCGTCCCCGGCTTTCTTCTCATCAAAACCAAGCTGGTGGACAAATCCCATATCTCTTCCTTTGCCAAGCTGCTGATGTACGTCTGCCAGCCCTTTTTGGTGATTTACTCCATGCGCGGGATTCCCTTTTCGTGGGGCGTTGTGCGCGATATGCTGATCGTGCTCGGCATCGTGCTGTTTGCCAGCATTCTTTTGATGATGTGCCTCTTTCTGCTGCTGCGCAACCGGATGCGGGAGCAGGTTGCGCCGCGTATCTGCACCCTCGCCTGCTGCATGGGCAACTACGGCTTTATGGGCGTGCCGATCCTCGAGGCGCTTCTGCCCGACTGCCCGGAGGCGCTCGCCTACTCCGCGATGGCTTGCCTTGCGCTCAACATGGTGGGGTGGACGGCAGGCTCCGCCGTGATTACGCAGGATATCCGTTATATTCATATCAAGCACATTCTGCTCAACCCCACGACCTTCGGGTTTCTCGCCGCCCTGCCCCTGTTCATCACGGGAGTGACGTTTCCCGCGAGCTGTGAAAACGTCATTGCTCTCTTGGCGCGTATGACAACGCCGCTGTGTATGATGATCATGGGGATGCGCCTTGCCACCATGCCGCCGCGCGACATTTTCGGGCATATCGGGCGTTACGGCGTCATTGCCGTCAAGCAGATTCTCTTTCCCCTCCTAATGTTTGCCGTCATGCTCCCCCTGCCGCTTGCCGCCGATATCAAGGCTGCCATCTATATCATGATGTGCTGTCCCGTGGCGAGCGTGGTACTCAACTACGCCGAAATGCTGGGAGAGGGGCAGCAGGAAGCGGCAAGCCTTGTCCTGCTCGGCACCACCCTCAGCGCCCTGACCGTGCCGCTGATGACCCTGCTGCTGTAACATTCGGCGCGTGCCTGCTCTGCGCGGTGCAACGCCTTATTTCAAGGCTCCGCCTTGCGCTTTTACCGCAACCTCCATATGAAAAAAGGGATACCGTCTCCGGTATCCCTTTTTCGATTTTGATTTCCGTGTTTGTTCCTCTCACGCGCGATTACAGAGCCTGCAAGGTCTGCATCACGTATTCGCCGAACTGCTCGCAGGTGGCGCCGCCCTCGCGGCCGGTGATGACGTACTTCTTCTCCTCAAAGGAGCAGATGTCGAGCGCCCGCTCCAGCTTGTCGGCGCGCTCCTGCATACCGATATGCGACAGCAGCATCACGCAGGCGCGCAGCATGGAACAGGGGTCGGCGTACTTGCCTCTGCCCTCGTTGATCATACGCGGTGCGGAGCCGTGGATCGCCTCGAACATGGCGTACTTCTTACCGATATTGGCACAGCCCGCGGTGCCCACGCCGCCTTGGAACTCCGCCGCCTCATCAGAGATGATGTCCCCGTACAGGTTGGGAAGCAAAAGCACCTGAAAATCACGGCGCCGCTTGGTGTCCACCAGCTTTGCGGTCATGATGTCCGCATACCATTCGTCGGTCACGATATCGGGGTACAGGTCGCCTACCTTGTGGCAGTCCTCAAGGAAGTTTCCATCGGTGGTTTTCACCACGTTTGCCTTGGTGACAAGAGAAACCCGCTTCAGACCGTTTCTGTGCGCGAAATCATAGGCAAGGCGCGCAATTCTGTCTGAGCCCTGTTTGGTGGTGACAACAAAGTCGAGCGCCAGGTCGTCCGTGACGTTGAAGCCGCAGTTGCCGACGGCGTAACCGCCCTCGGTGTTCTCGCGGAAAATCGTCCAGTTGATCCCCTCGGAGGGCACCTTGACGGGACGGATATTGGCAAACAGATCCAGCGCCTTACGCATGGCGACATTCGCGCTCTCGATATTGGGCAGACCGCTGCCCTTCTGGGGCGTGGTGGTCGGTCCTTTCAGAATGATGTGGCAGGATTTGAGCTGCTCCATCACGTCGTCGGGAATGGCTTTGTTGTGCGCGATGCGGTTTTCAAGGGTCAGACCGTCAATGGTGACGAACTCCACTTTCCCCGCCTCTACATAATCCGCGAGGATGAAGCGCAGCACACGCTCCGCCTCCCGTGTGATGATCGGTCCGATGCCGTCGCCGCCGCATACGCCGATGCGGATGGTGTCCAGCTTCGCATAGTCCACGAAATCCCCCTGCGCTTTCATGTCCTCCACGCGCTTGAGCTGATTCTCCAGAATCTTTCTGAACTTGTCGCAAGCGGTGTCGAGTTGCTGTGTGTAATCCATAACCTCTCCTTTATTTACTCTTGTTTTTAGTTTCGTTGAGCAGACCGCCCGCAAGCAGGATCTCTCTCTGCCGCGCGGTCAGATTGAGGGCGAGGGTCACCTCCGCCCCGATGGTCTTATCGGTGAGCGTGACCTCGTTGCTGTTTGCAACCGCGTCGCGGAAGCCGTCGATGGTCACGTCGTCCATCTGATTCAGTTTGTCGTAGTCCTCGGGGTTGACAAAGGTCATCGGCACAATACCGAAATTGATCAGGTTTGCCACATGAATCCGTGCGAAGCTCTTTGCCGCCACGGCACGGATGCCGAGATAGAGCGGAACCAGCGCCGCGTGCTCACGCGAGGAGCCCTGCCCGTAATTGGAGCCGCCGACAATGACGCCTCCGCCCACTTCCTTTGCTCTTTCGGGGAAATCCTTATCGCAGACGGTGAAGCAGAATTCGGACAGCTTCGGCACATTGGAACGGAACGGGAGAATCTTTGCGCCCGCGGGCATGATGTGGTCGGTGGTGATGTTGTCACCCACCTTGAGCACCAGCTTGCAGCTCAGATTTTCCGCGGGCGCCTGCCCGACGGGAATGGGCTTGATGTTGGGGCCGCGGAGGACCTCCACCTTGTCCGCTTCCTCCGGGGAAGCGGGCAGTTCGATCATATTGTCGTTGATCAGAAATTTCTTGGGCATATGAATCTTCGGCGCGCACCCCAGCGTGGTGGGGTCGACCAGCACGCCAGCCACGGCGGAAGCCGCCGCGGTTTCGGGAGAGACAAGATAGACAGAGGCGTCCTTGGTGCCGCTGCGCGCCTCAAAGTTGCGGTTGAAGGTGCGCAGAGAGATCCCGCCGGAATTGGGGGAGAAGCCCATGCCGATGCAGGGGCCGCACGCGCACTCCAGAATTCTTGCGCCCGCCGCAATCATGTCCGCCAGCGCGCCGCACTCCGCGAGCATGGTATACACCTGCTTGGAGCCGGGAGAGATGGACAGGGACACGCCCGGGGCAATCGTCTTGCCTTTCAGCATGGCGGCAACGGTCAGCATATCCAGCATGGAGGAGTTGGTGCAGGAGCCGATACAGACCTGATCGATCTTCATGCCGGCAAGTTCGGAAACCGGCTTCACGTTGTCCGGGCTGTGCGGGCAGGCAGCGAGAGGGCGGAGGGCAGACAAGTCAATTTGCAGGGTGCTGTCATAAACGGCGTCCGGGTCGGGAGAAAGCGGCACATAGACCTCTTCTCTGTCCTGCGCGCGCAGGAATGCGCGCGTCACTTCGTCGGACGGAAAAATGGAAGTGGTTGCTCCCAGCTCCGCGCCCATGTTGGTGATGGTGGCGCGCTGCGGCACGCTCAGGCTCTTGACGCCCTCGCCGTAGTATTCAATCACATTGCCGACCCCGCCCTTGACCGACAGGCGGCGCAGCACCTCCAGAATAATGTCCTTGGCGCCGACGTAATCCGGCAGCTTACCGACCAACTCCACGCCTATCACGCGCGGCATGGTGATATAGTAGGTTCCGCCGCCCATGGCAACGGCGACGTCCAACCCGCCTGCTCCCATGCCCATCATACCGATACCGCCCGCGGTGGGAGTATGGCTGTCAGAGCCGATCAGGGTCTTTCCGGGCGCCCCGAAGCGCTCGAGATGCACCTGGTGGCAAATACCGTTACCGGGGCGGGAGAAGCGCAAGCCGTGCTTCTTGGCGACCGTCTGAATATAACGGTGATCGTCTGCGTTCTCAAAGCCCGCCTGCAAGGTGTTATGGTCGATATATGCCACCGAAAGCTCTGTTTTAACGCGGTCGATTCCCATCGCCTCAAATTGCAGATATGCCATGGTTCCCGTCGCGTCCTGCGTCAGGGTCTGGTCAATCTTCAGCCCGATTTCGGTGCCCGTTTTCATTTCACCCGACACCAAATGGTCGCGGATGATTTTCTGTACGATCGTATAACCCATCGTTATTTCTCCTTACTGTTTTCCTGTTCGATGATTCTTATCAGATTGGTCAGCGCGCGTTCCACGTGCCGTGAGGTCAGGGAATCCGCCAAAGCGGCGTCACGCGCAATCAAAGCGTTCAGAATCGCGCGGTGTTCCGCTACGGATTCCTGCACACGGTGCGGGTCGGCGAGGGACTTGGCGCGCCAAACGCCGATTTTGTGGTGCAGATCCGAAAGGGTCTGCCGCAGCATCCGGCTCCCGGAGGCGTTATACACCGCCTCATGAAAATTGCTGTCAAGGTCGCGGAGCTTCGCCGCGTCCCCGCGTGCCACATAGAATTCCGCCAGTTCAACGGTTTCCCTGAGAGCCACAATGTCCCTCTCCGTCAGGCGCTCCGCCGCCATTGCCGCGGCAAGCCCTTCCAAGCGCACGCGCATACGGTAAATGTCTACCAAATCCGCTTGGGAGATACCGAGCACCACTGCCCCCTTGTTGGGAATCAGGCGGACAAGCCCCTCCTGCTCCAGCCGCTGCAGCGCGGCGCGCACCGGGGTGCGGCTGACGCCCGTCACGCGGGACACCTCCTGTTCGGTCAGAGAGGTGCCGACGGAATATTCACCCGACAGAATGCCGTCCTCTATCCTGCGGTATACCCGCGCATTGAGTCCGTTGTCTTCCATCTTTCACCTCATATGTGGAAACGGCCGGGCGCAAGCTCCTCGATGATTCCCTCCAGCTCCTCGGTGCTCATCAGCGTGTTGCGTCCCGCCTCGTACAGGCGGTCGATGATTGCCTTGGCTTCGGTCACCACCGTGGATTGCTTTGTCACCATCTGATCGCCCTGCAGGCCGTAATGGTTGTTGATCCAGAACGCCAGCCCCGCCAGACCCGAGGTATTGCTGATGGAAACATTGGCGGGACGGTGCAGAATGGCTTCGGTATCGAATATGTTGTAAATTTCCGCGTCTTTCATCATGCCGTCCGCGTGAATGCCCGCGCGGGTAACATTGAAGTTCTCCCCGACAAAGGGGGTCATTGGCGGAATGTGATAATGCAGCTCATGCGTATAATAGTGCGCGATTTCGGTAATCACCTCGGGGTGCATCCCGTCCATCGTGCCGCGCAGAGAGGCGTATTGCATGACCATTGCCTCCAGCGGAATATTTCCCGTGCGCTCCCCGATCCCGAGCAGCGAGCAGTTGACGGCGGAGGCGCCGTACAGCCATGCCGTGGCGGCGTTGGTGATCGCGTTGCCGAAGTCGTTGTGCCCGTGCCACTCCAGCATCTCGGACGGCACCTGCGCATAGTGGTGCAAGCCGTACACAATGCCGGGAACGCTGCGGGGCAGCGCCACGCCGGAGAAGCTCACGCCGTACCCCATTGTGTCGCACATACGGATCTTCACGGGAATGCCGGCTTCTTCGGACAGGTCGGTCAGAGCGTTGACGAACGGAACGACAAAGCCATAGAAATCCGCGCGCGTGATGTCCTCCAGATGGCAGCGCGGGCGCAGTCCGGCGTCCAGCGCCTCCTTGACCACAGCCAAATAGTGATCCATCGCCTGCCGGCGGGTCATGTTTAACTTTTTGAAGATGTGATAGTCGGAGCAGGAAACCAAAATCCCCGTCTCCTTGATACCGATGTCCCTCACCAGCTCAAAGTCGCTCTTGCTGGCGCGGATCCAAGTGGTAATCTCCGGGAACTGATAGCCGAGATCCATGCATCTCTTGACGGCTTCGCGGTCTTTCTGACTGTACACAAAAAATTCGCTCTGCCGGATAATGCCCTTTTCGCCGCCGAGTTTGGCAATCAGCTCGTACAAATGCACAATCTGCTCCACCGTGTAAGGCGCGCGGGACTGCTGCCCGTCACGGAAGGTGGTGTCGGTGATCCAGATATCCTTCGGCATATTGATCGGCACGCGGCGGAAGTTAAACGGAATTTTCGGTACCTCGCTGTACGGATACACCTCGCGGTACAGGTTGGGCTCCTCCACGTCCTGAAGCGAATAGCGGTACTGCGACAGTTCCAACAGGTTGGATTGGTCGTTTCTCTCTAACACGTTGTTTTCCTCCTCATTGTATAATTGTATACAATGATACAAATGATGTGTTTATTATAACAAAGAACCCCTTGCCTGTCAATAGAAACGCCTGTATTTCGGCTTGGTAAAAGCACGGGAAATCGTCAATTACTTCCGGCGCCGTCTCTTTGCTGCGGCTCTCGACGATAAAGCGGGCATTTCATTTCTTTTCAAAAAATGAAAAGCGGGTACGGGAATCGAAGAAACTCATTCGCAACAGCCTATGAATTTGAAAAGAGCCGTCTGTGCCATACGGCACAGACGGCTCCACATGACCCCCTTTGGGGACTTCACTCAATGACGCGGAGAAAAACCTATCAATAATTCTGCTCGCGTACTTCAAAGTAGCTCTGCGGATGAGCGCAGACGGGGCAAACCTCGGGCGCCTTGGTGCCGACCACGATGTGGCCGCAGTTACGGCACTCCCAAACCTTGACTTCGCTCTTCTTGAATACTTCCTGCGCTTCGACGTTGCGGAGCAGGGCACGGTATCTTTCCTCGTGCTCCTTCTCGATGGCGCCGACCATACGGAAGCGTGCGGCAAGAGCCGTAAAGCCCTCTTCCTCTGCGTCCTTTGCAAACTGCTCATACATATCGGTCCACTCGTAGTTCTCGCCGTCGGCGGCTGCTGCCAAGTTCTTTGCGGTATCGCCGATGCCGCCGAGTTCTTTCAGCCAGAGTTTGGCGTGCTCTTTCTCGTTTTCAGCGGTCTTAAGGAAGATAGCTGCGATCTGCTCGTACCCTTCCTTCTTGGCAACGGAAGCGAAGTAGGTATACTTGTTTCTTGCCTGGGATTCTCCTGCAAACGCTGCCTGCAGGTTCTTTTCGGTTTTGGTTCCTTCGAGTTTCATAACGGTTTCTCCTTTATGTGAATTTTGATTGCTGACTTCGGTTGCGGGAAGCTCGGTGACTACCTTTTCAAAATCCTCGGCGCCGTGCTTGCACAGGGGGCAGACGTAATCGGCAGGCAACTCTTCTCCCTCATAAATATATCCGCAAACCTTGCATCTCCAAACAGTCTTGCCGAGCGGCGTGACCGTGGGGCGCGGTTTGGTATGGTTCTGATAGTAGGAATAGGTCATGCCGGGCAGCTCGGAAAGCATATCGCCGCCCACCACATCCGCGATGAACATCCGGTGCGTGCCGAGATCCCGCCCGTCTACGACCTTGGCGTCTATATACGCGTTGGTATAGCGCGGAAGATAGCGAATACCGCTTTCCGCTCTAATTTCATCTTTACAATCGGCGAATTTGTCTGCCACCCGTCCGCTCTGGAAGCCAAACTGCTGAAACACCGAAAACGGGGCTTCTTCAGTGAGCACCGACAAGGTAAACAAACCTGTCTTTTCAATCATTGTACAAGTCAGATTGCTCTTATTCACGCAGACCGCAATACGGGCGGGAGACGAGGTCACCTGCATGACCGCGTTGACGATGCACGCGTTGTCTTGCGTCCCGTCACGTGCCGCGAGGACGTACATCCCGTATCCGATAGTGCGAAAAATATTTGTATTCATGATCTTCCCTCCATGCATTTGCTGCAAATATAATGGGCGTTGATTTCCATAGCGGAAAGGCACACGCCGTATTCCCCCTCGATTTGTGCAGTAGGGTCCTGCACCCCCGTCAGATCCGTCATTTCCCCGCATTCGTCGCACACAAGGTGGAAATGACGGGTGACGGTCTTATCAAAGCGGTCGGGGCCGCCCGCCACGCGGACGCGGATGATCTCCCCCGCTTCCGCCAATGCGTTCAGATTATTATAAACGGTCGCCATCACGATTGAGGGCATTTCGGCTTTCGCCGCCTGCCAGATCTGTTCCGCCGTCTTATGCGCACAAGATCCTCTGACCAACCGCAGTATCAACGCTCTTTGTTTGGTCATATTGCCCTCCTTTTTAGAATCATTCTAAATCTGAATTTATTATACCATTCCGCAAAAGATATGTCAAGAGATAAAAAGATACTTTTTGTTTTTATCGCCTCTGTTTTTACGGATTATTTTCTCTTTCCTGCTCCGCACTTCTTCGCTCTCTGAAAGCATTTCCCGTTTCGAGAGTCTCATACGCGGGGTTCTTTTTTCCTCTCTATTTTGATAACAGAAGAACACCGAAGCCGGGGCTTCGGTGTTCTGAAGTTTACTGTGCGTTGGTTTTCACCAAACGGATCAGCGCCATTTCGGCGCCGTCGCCGCGGCGCGGACCCAGCTTATAGATCTGAGTGTAACCGCCCTTGACATCGGCATACGAGGGAGCGATGGTGTCAAAGAGTTTCTTTGCCACATCCTCCTTGGTAATGAATGCGAGTGCACGACGGTAGGATGCAAGCGTGTGCTCCTTACCGAGGGTAATCATTTTTTCAGCCAATGCGCTGACTTCTTTTGCTCTTGTATAAGTGGTCTCGACTTTACCGTTTTCCAACAGATATGTTACCATGCCTCTCAGCATTGCATTTCTGTGTGCGGTAGGTCTGCCAAGCTTTCTCATAGGCATTTGCCTTACCTCCTCTTATTTGCTCTCAGTCCTCGACCTTTTTGAGGTCCAGGTCAAGGGAATGGAGCTTCTGAATGACTTCTTCAAGTGACTTTCTGCCGAGGTTTCTGACCTTAATCATGTCTTCCTCGGTGCGGTTGATCAGATCTTCAACCGTATCGATACCGGCGCGCTTCAAGCAGTTGAAGCTGCGGACGGAAAGGTCAAGATCGTCAATGGACATCTCAAGGATCTTATCTCTCTTAATCTCTTCGCGCTCGACCATAATCTCGGCTTTTTTAGCCTCGTCGGACATTTCGACGAAGAGGTTGAGATGCTCGTTGAGAATCTTGGCTGCCATCGAAATGGCTTTCTGAGCGGTGATGGTACCGTTGGTCAGAACGTGCAGAGTCATTCTGTCATAGTCGGTGATATTTCTGACGCGGGTGTTTTCCACGGAGTACTCCACCTTGTACACAGGGGTAAAGATGGAATCCACGAAAATCAGACCGATGGGCGCGCCTGCGCCGCCGGAAATTTCACTGATATAATTCTGCTTGTTCTTCTCCATCGGGACATAGCCGCAGCCGCTGTCAAAGGTCAGCTCCATATAGAAGCGATTGCCTGCGTTGACGGTCGCCAGATGATGGTTGGGATTGAGAATCTCGATGTCGGGATCGGGAGAAATGTCGCCTGCGGTGACGTTGCAGGGACCTGTCACGTCAATGGTAACGGTCTTGGGACCCTGGCTGAACAGCTTGGCAACGATGCCCTTTACGTTCAGAACGATTTCGGGAACATCCTCTTTGACACCCGCAACGGTGGAAATCTCATGAAGTACCCCTTCAATCCGGATAGAGGTCACTGCGTAGCCTTCCAGAGAGCTGAGAAGAATACGGCGCAGAGAGTTGGCAAGCGTAATGCCGTAGCCTCTTTCAAGAGGTTCGACAACGAACTCGCCCTCACTGCCGTCCTCACGGAGAATGTGGGGGGTAATAGTGGGCTTCTCTATTTCAATCATGGTTCATATCCTCCTGTATTTAGACTGGTCGCTAACATAAATCCCGCAATGGGAGGGTTGATAACGATGAGATTGATTGCGCGGTGTGGGAGGGGCGGAAAACTGCCGCCCGGCTCCGCAAATACCGCAGCAATAAATCGGAGGGCGTTATTATTTGGAATAGAGTTCGACGATAAGCTGTTCGTTGAAATCGAAGTCGATGTCGTCTCTTGTGGGAAGAGCCACGATCTTTGCAGACATGTTAGCTGCGTCTGCTTCAATCCACTTCGGTTTGTTTCTGGTCTCCATAGATTCAGCCAGAGATTTGATCTTCGCACCGTCGCGGCGGCTTTCTTTCACTGCGACCACGTCGCCTGCCTTCAGAAGCATGGAGGGGATGGTTGCCTTCTTGCCGTTGACAGTGAAGTGACCGTGAAGAACGAGCTGACGCGCTTCCTTACGGCTGGAAGCCATACCCATTCTGTATACTACGTTGTCAAGACGGCGCTCCAGGAGGATGAGCAGGTTTTCACCGGTCATGCCCTCTTTCTTTTCAGCCATCTCGTAATACAAAGCGAACTGTCTTTCCAGCACGCCGTAGTAGCGACGGGTCTTCTGCTTCTCACGCAGCTGCATACCGTATTCACTGACCTTCTTGCGGGCAGCGCCGTGCTGACCGGGGACAGTGCTTCTGTGGTTGAATGCACATTTATCGGAAAGGCAGCGTTCGCCCTTCAGGTAAAGCTTTGCGCCTTCTCTGCGGCACTCTTTGCAGTTCGGTCCAATATATCTTGCCATTTGTCTTATTTTCCTCCTGTCAGATTATACGCGGCGACGCTTGGGAGGACGGCATCCGTTGTGAGGGATGGGCGTCTTATCCTGGATTTTGGTCACTTCGAGACCGGCGGTTGCCAACGCGCGGATAGCTGCCTCACGACCGGTGCCGGGGCCGAGCACGTAAACCTCTACGGTCTTCATGCCGTGGTCCATAGCAGCCTTTGCAGCCTGCTCGGCTGCGGTCTGTGCGGCAAAGGGAGTGGACTTTCTGGAGCCCTTGAAGTTTGCACCTGCGGACGCCCAAGAAATCACGTTCCCCTGGAGGTCGGTGATGGATACGATCGTATTGTTGAAAGTAGAACGAATATGAGCTGCGCCTTTTTCAACGTTCTTTCTTTCGCGGCGCTTTTTCACAACCTTTTTGGTGGCGGGTACTTTGGTAGCCAATTCAGTTCTCCTCCTTACTTCTTCTTATTGGCGATGGTCTTTACGGGACCTTTTCTTGTTCTTGCGTTCGTCTTGGTTCTCTGACCTCTGACGGGGAGGCTTCTCTTATGTCTGCTTCCGCGGTAGCTGTTGATTTCCATCAGTTTCTTGATGTTCATCGCCACGGTGCGGCGCAGGTCGCCCTCCACATGGTAGTTCGCTTCAATCTCTTCACGGAGTGCTGCGATCTGATCCTCGGTCAGATCCTTGGCACGGGTATCGGGATCGATACCGGTCTTTGCCAGGATTTCCTTGGAACTCGTCAGACCGATTCCGTAGATATAGGTCAGAGCGATCTCAATGCGCTTGTTGTTGGGAATATCGACACCAGCTAAACGAGCCATAGTTTGATATTTAACTCCTTATCGTGTAATTTGTATCACCGTTGGGTGAATTGCCTGTGCGGTTTATCAGCCCTGCTTCTGCTTGTGCTTGGGATTTTCACAAATCACCATCACGCAGCCCTTGCGCTTGATAATCTTGCACTTTTCGCAAATCTTTTTAACGGAAGGTTTCACTTTCATCTCAGATACCTTTCCTTTCGGATATTATTTTTTTCTCCAGGTGATGCGGCCCTTGGTGGGATCGTAAATCGACACCTCAACCGTTACCTTATCACCGGGAAGGATCCTGATATAGTTCAATCTGAGCTTCCCGGAAATATGCGCTGTCACAATATGTCCGTTCGGAAGCTTGACTTTGAAGGTGGCGTTCGGAAGTGCTTCAATCACTTCGCCGTCTTCAAACTCAATCACGTCATCTTTCGGCAGAATAATCCCTCCTCTTACCGTAAATTTCACTCGCCGACATCGGTCAGGAGAATGGGACCGTCGTCCGTGATCGCCACCGTATGCTCCCAATGAGCGGAGAGGCGACCGTCCGCGGTCACAACCGTCCAACCGTCCGGCAATTCCTTAATGTCTGCTGTTCCTTCGTTAACCATGGGTTCAATGGCTATCGTCATGCCCGGATATAAACGGCATCCACGTCCCGCCGTACCGTAATTCGGTACATCGGGCTCCTCGTGGAGATGCGTCCCCACGCCGTGGCCTACATATTTGCGTACAATACCGTATCCGTGGGACTCGGCGTGCGCCTGAACGGCGTGACCGATGTCGCCGAGACGGTTGCCTACCCGAGCGAAAGCAACGCCTTTATAGAAACTTTCTCGAGTGACGTCAATCAGTCTCTGTGCTGCTTCGCTCACACGGCCGACCGCAAATGTTTTTGCGCTGTCGCCGTGGTAGCCGCGGTAAATGGCACCGACATCGACTTTTACGATGTCTCCCTCGTGCAGAATCACCTTATGCGAGGGAATCCCATGGATGATTTGGTTGTTGACGCTGATACAAGCGCTTCCGGGGAAACCGCCGTATCCAAGGAAGGAAGGCTTCGCGCCGCATTTGAGAATATACGCGTGAATCAGGGAGTCAAGCTCCTTTGTGGAAATCCCGGGGCGAACAGCGTCGCGTGCAACAAGCAGCGCCTCACCCGTGATCCTCCCCGCTTCCTTCATCAGCAGAATTTGCTCCGGCTTCTTCAGTATGATTGCCATCTTCAGATGCCAAGCGCACCAAGGGTCAATGCGGTAGTGTCTTCCACTCTCTCCTGCCCCTCAACGATCTTCAGAATGCCTTTTGCGGCATAGAATTCCTTGAGAGGTTCGGTCGTTTCGTGGTAGACCTTGAGGCGGCTTTCGACCACCTCGGGAGCGTCATCGCGGCGAATCGTGAGGGGCTTGCCGCACTTGTCGCAATGCACGCCGTCTTTTGACGGATTGTATTTCGTATGGTAAGATGCGCCGCATTCGCAAACGCGTCTGCCACTCATACGCTCCACAATTGCAGAATCGGATACTTCGATGGAAAGTACAACGTCCAGTTTTACTCCCATCGCGTCCAGTGCCTCGGCTTGGGGTACCGTACGGGGGAACCCGTCCAGAATGAATCCGTTCTTGCAGTCGGGTTTTGCCAGGCGCTCCTGGATGATGCCGATCACGACCTCATCGGGAACGAGCGCGCCGGACTCGGTATACTTGCGGGCTTTCATACCCATTTCGGTTCCGGTCTTGATTGCTTCGCGGATGATGGCACCCGTAGAGATTGAGGGAATCCCCAATCTCTCGGATACGATCTCCGCCTGCGTTCCTTTACCGGCACCGGGGGCACCCAAGAAAATAATTTTCATGTTGTTCTCCTCCGGCTGTTTTCTCTTGAATCAAAGGAATCCCTTGTAGTTACGCATGGTGAGCTGTGCTTCCAGTTCACGGAAGGTCTCCTGCACCACGCCGATGACGATCAGCAAGGACGTCCCGCCGAACGCGAACGTGCTTGCGAAGTTCGATGCGCTGATGGAAGAACCGCCGCTCACATTGGAGAGCAGCTTGCCTACGATCGGAGTGACAACCAACGGGCTTGCAATCAGAGGCAGTACCGCGATGATAGCCAGGAAGATAGCGCCGAGCAAGGTCACCTTGTTCAGAATCTTCTTGATATAATCGGAGGTAGGTCTGCCCTGGCGGATACCGGGAATCAGACCGCCGTTCTTCTTGAGGTTATTTGCCACTTCAACGGGATTGAACGAAATCGTAATATAGAAGTACGAGAACGCGATGATCAGGACAACGAATACCAGCGGATAAAACCATCCGTCGGCAGCCATGAAATCATAGAACTTGTTGACGAATTTCGCCGTGCCCTCTTCCATGGAGGATGCGCTCTCAACGCCGCACAAGGTCATGATGGTTGCGGGCAGAGAGATGATGGACGAAGCGAAGATGATAGGCATCACGCCGGACATATTCAGCTTGATGGGCAAAGTGGAGTTCTGCCCGCCGTACATCTTGCGGCCAACCACGCGCTTTGCGTACTGAATCGGGATCCTGCGCTCGCTGCCGGTCACGAAGATGACGAAAATCGTCAGACCGATCAGCACCGCAATCAGACCGATGGCAAAGCCCAGAGAGCCTGCGATATAGCCTGCCTTAGCCGCGCCGGTCGCAGTCCCCTTGAAGCCGGAGTAAATCACCAGCCAGACAAGGTTGTAAATGGTCGACGGCAAGGAGGAGATAATGTTGGCGAAGAGGATGAGAGAGATACCGTTGCCGATTCCCTTTTCATTGATCTTTTCACCAAGCCACATCACCAGCGAAGCGCCTGCCACATAACAGGTCACAATGACAATTCCGATCAGGACCTGCGTGCCGGTGGTGCCGCTCGTTGCGGCATCGGTCAACATATTGTTGGACTTCAGAAGAACATAGTAGCCGTAACCTGTTACGATAGCAAGAAGCACCGTGCAGTAACGGGTCAGTTTCTCGCTGAATTCTTTACCGGCTTCCCCGTCCTGCACCTTGCGTCCGAGAGGCGGAATCGCCACGGACAGAAGCTGAATGACGATGGATGCGGTAATGTAGGGAGAGATACCGAGAGCGAACAGAGTCGCCGCGCTCAGCGCACCGCCCGACAAAAGGTTGAGATAGGCGAAAATCGTATCGCCGAACTGTGCGGAAAAGGTGGATGCATCAACGAACGGCACGGGAATAACCGTACCAATGCGATAGAGAAGCAGGATAAACAGAACATAGAGAATTCTTCTTCTGAGTTCAGGCGTTCTCCAAGCATTTTTCAAAGTCTGAAGCATTCAAATCACCTCGGACTTTCCACCAGCTGCCTCAATCTTTTCTTTTGCGGAAGCAGAAAAGACTTTTGCTTTCACAGTCAGATTCTTTGCGGTGAGTTCTCCTTTACCAAGCACTTTTACGCCATCATAGATTGCGTCGATAATTTTTGCTTTCAGAAGCGCCTCGGCATCGACTGTGGTGCCGGATTCAAAACTGTTGAGGGATTCAACATTGACGACCGCGTAAACTTTGCTGAACTTGTTATGGAAGCCTCTTTTCGGCAGCTTTCTGTAAAGAGGAAGCTGTCCGCCTTCAAAACCGGGACGGACGCCGCCGCCGGAGCGCGCGTTCTGACCCTTATGACCCTTGCCTGCGGTTTTTCCGTTGCCGGAACCGACGCCTCTACCTTTGCGGTATACGTCTTTCACAGAGCCTTCTGCGGGAGAAAGTTCATGGAGTTTCATTCTTTCATCCTCCTTCCGATCAAACAGATTCCACCTTGACAAGGTGCGCAATAACATTGACTTTTCCGCGGCTTGCTGCGTCATCGGGAAGAATGACGGAGTCACCGGGCTTGCGGAACCCGAGAGATGCTGCGGTTGCCTTTTGTGCCGGCTTTGCGCCGATCAGGCTTTTGGTAAGAGTGACTTTAATCTTCATGTTCGTCCCTCCTTAGCCCTTCACATTCTCGGGAGCGATACCGCGGTTGGCGGCAACTTCCTCGAGGCTGCGCAGGGACTGCAAGCCGTCGAACGTTGCTTTCACAACATTGACGGGGTTGTTGGAACGCAGGCACTTCGCACGAATGTTCTTGATACCTGCCAGCTCCAGTACGTAACGGACGCCGCCGCCGGCGATGATACCGGTACCGGGAGCTGCCGGCTTCATCAGCACCTTGCCGGAGCCGAAGTTACCGATAATCTCGTGAGGAATGGTCGAACCGTTCATCGAAACCTCGATGAGGTTCTTCTTCGCATCTTCGATACCTTTGCGGATCGCGTCGGGCACCTCTGCTGCTTTACCGAGACCGTAGCCTACGTGACCGTTTCTGTCGCCAACAACCATCAGCGCGGCAAAGCGGGCGATACGACCGCCCTTAACGGTCTTGGATACACGGTTGAGCACAACGAGCTTTTCTTCAAGCTCAAGCTCGTTTGCGTTAATCATTTTTGCCATGTGATTCTCCTTAAATTTTCAATCAAAATTGCTTTTGATCGGTGTACAAACCGGACTCAGAACTCAAGTCCGCCCTCGCGGGCGCCTTCAGCCAGTTCCGATACACGACCGTGATAGACATAGCCGCCGCGGTCAAATACGACAGCAGTAATACCCTTTGCTTTTGCTCTTTCGGCAATCAGACGACCGATTGCGCGTGCAGCCTCCTTGTTGGAGCCGATGCCCTCGAAAGACTTTTCGTAGGTGCCGGCGGAAACAAGCGTGGTACCCGCAACATCATCGATGATCTGCGCGCTGATATGAGCGTTGGAGCGGTAAACAGCCAGACGGGGTCTGTCAGCAGTGCCGCTGATCTTATATCTGACTCTTGTATGTCTCTTAAGGCGCTGCTGGTTCTTATCGCACTTATTAACCATTGCTGTTTTCTCCTTTCATTATTTACCGGTCTTTCCGGCCTTACGGCGGATATGCTCGCCGGTATACTTGATCCCCTTGCCCAGATAAGGCTCCGGAGGACGCTTGGAGCGGATTTCCGCTGCAACCTGTCCGACAACCTGTTTGTCGATGCCCTTGACAACAACGGTGTTGGGATCCGGCACGTCATAGGTGATGCCGTTGCCCTCGTCGAAGTTGACCAGATGAGAGTAACCGAGGCTCAGCACCAGCTTGGTCCCCTTCTTCTCTGCCTTGTAACCGACGCCGACGATTTCCAGCTGGGTTTTGAAGCCCTCGGTAACGCCGACAACCATGTTATGGAGCAGAGCGCGGGTCAGACCGTGCAGTGCGCGATCCTCTTTCTCATCGGTGGGACGGGTGACCGTCAGGGTGTTGTTTTCAACAGTGATGGTCATGCGGGGGGAGAAGGTCTGTGTGAGGGTTCCGAGCGGGCCCTTCACGGTAACCACATTGCCGTCGGCGATGCTGACGGTAACGTTGGATGCGAGAGAAATGGGAGCTCTACCGATTCTTGACATCTCTGATACCTCCCATTACCACACAAAGGCAAGCACTTCGCCGCCAATGTTCGCTTTACGCGCCTGCTTGTCGGTCATGATGCCCTTGGAAGTAGAAATGATTGCAACGCCCAGACCGTTCATCACTCTGGGGAGCTGCTCGGCGTTTGCGTAGATACGCAGACCCGGCTTGGATACGCGGCGCAGACCGCGGAGAACCTTGGTCTTGCCCTGGCCGTACTTCAGGGTCACGCGGATCATGCCCTGCTTGCCGTCTTCGATCAGCTGATACCCTTTGATGTAGCCCTCGGTGAGCAGGATTTCAACGATCGCCTTTTTCATGTTGGACGCAGGAATGTCAACCGTCTCGTGCTTCGCGTCGTTCGCGTTGCGGATACGGGTGAGCAGGTCTGCAATCACGTCGGAAATTTGCATTTTAATTCCTCCTGTATGCAAGTTTAATTCGCTTGCT
This sequence comes from uncultured bacterium, assembly GCA_945920215.1. Lineage (GTDB taxonomy): Bacteria > Bacillota > Clostridia > Oscillospirales > CAG-272 > UBA1740. The sequence continues at coordinate 43,899 of CAMEJM010000002.1, read as the reverse complement.
GCCGGCTTGCGTGCCGGCGGCATACCGGCGGTTAAAGAGTGTATCTTTCCTACCGATAGATGGAAGTTTTTTCGTTACCAGCTTGCTTTCTTCACGCCCGGAATCTCGCCCTTGTAGGCAAGCTCACGGAAGCAAATACGGCAAATTCCGAATTTACGGAGGTAAGCGTGAGGTCTGCCGCAGATCTTGCATCTGTTATAAGCTCTGGTAGAGAACTTCGGTGCTTTCTGCTGCTTGTTGATCATGGATTTCTTTGCCACTGTTTCTTCCTCCCTCAATTACTTTGCAAAGGGTGCGCCCATCTTGTCGAGGAGCGACTTTGCTTCTGCGTCGGTGTTGGCGGTAGTCACGAACACAATGTCCATGCCGCGCACTTTCTCCACCTTATCGTACTCGATTTCGGGGAAGATCAGCTGCTCTTTGAGGCCGAGCGCGTAGTTGCCGCGGCCGTCAAACGCGTTGGGGTTGATCCCCTTGAAGTCACGCACGCGGGGAAGAGCGAAGTTAAAGAGTTTATCGATGAACTCATACATACGCTCGCCGCGCAGAGTCACCTTAACGCCGATCTTCATGCCCTGACGGAGCTTGAAGTTAGCGACGGACTTGCGTGCATAGGTGGGAACCGCCTTCTGACCGGCGATCATTGTAATCTCGGAAATGACATTATCAATGACCTTGCTGTTCTCTTTTGCGTCGCCTGCGCCGACGTTGATGACAACCTTATCGAGGCGCGGGATCTGCATGGGAGTCTTGTATGCAAATTCCTTCATCAGAGCGGGGGCAACTTCTTTTTGATATCTTTCAGACAATCTTGACATCTTCAGTTCCCTCCTCAGATTTTCTCGCCGCATTTTGCGCAAACGCGGACTTTCGTTTTCTTGCCGTCCTTATCGGTCTCGAAAACCGACTTGGTGCGGACGCCCCTCTTGCACTTGGGGCAATAAAGCTGAACCTTGGACGCGTAAATCGCACCCTCGGTCTTGACGATGCTGCTGGTATCGCCCTGCTTGCGGGCTTTGGTGTGCTTGTTGACGATATGGACGCCTTCGACAATGACCTTGCCCTCTTCGGGAGAGGTTGCAATTACCTTACCGGTTCTTACGGTCGCGTTGCCGTTTGCGTCTTTCATCAATTTGTCGTCACCGGAGAGGACAACAACAGTGTCACCGGTTTTTACGTGCAACTTTTTCATGTCCGTTACCTCCGATTAAAGTACTTCGGGAGCAAGAGACAGAATCTTCGTGAAGTCCTTGTCTCTGAGCTCACGCGCCACAGGCCCAAAGATACGGGTCCCGCGGGGGGTCTTGTCGTCCTTGATGATTACCGCTGCGTTCTCATCGAACTTGATGTAGGAGCCGTCTGCGCGACGATTTTCGCGCACGCTTCTCACGATAACCGCTTTCACAACTTCGCCTTTTTTCACCATGCCGCCCGGAGTTGCTTTCTTTACGCAAGCAACCACGATATCGCCGATGGCGGCGTAGCGGCGGCCGGAGCCACCGAGTACGCGGATGCACATCAACTGCTTGGCGCCGGTGTTATCAGCTACATTGAGTAATGTTTGCTGCTGAATCACTTGACTTTCCTCCTGATTTCGGCAAGCTCTTTGACCTGCCTACTTGATTGTTGTGGATTCGTATAACTTATTTCGCCTTTTCGACGATCTGGTACAGGCGCCATCTCTTGGTCTTGGACAGCGGTCTGGTCTCCATGACGGAAACGGTATCACCGACACCGCACTCGTTCTTTTCATCATGCGCGTGGATCTTGACAGTACGCTTCATGATCTTGCCGTACTTGGGATGGCAAACCGAGTCAACGATCGCAACAACGATGGTCTTATCCATCTTGGTGCTGACGACCTTGCCGACTCTGACTTTTCTCATGTTTCTCTCTTCTGCCATTTTCGTTTACCTCCTTCAAGCATTCTTCTCGCGGATGACGGTCATCACGCGGGCGATGTCGTGCTTGACATCGGTGATCTTGTGAGGGTTGTCGAGCTGGTGGACAGCAAGCTGGAAACGCAGGTTAAAGAGTTCCTTTTTCAGGTCCTGCAACTTGTTCTCAAGCTCTTCGTTTGACATAGCTCTGAGTTCCTGTGCTTTCACGGCTTATACCTCCTCACTCTGCTCGCGCTTCACGAACTTGCATTTGATAGGCAGCTTGTGGCCGGCGAGACGCATAGCCTCTCTTGCCACTTCCTCGTCCACGCCGTCCATTTCGAACATCACGCGGCCGGGCTTCACAACTGCCACCCAGTATTCCGGTGCACCTTTACCGGAACCCATGCGGGCTTCGGCAGGATGCTTGGTAACCGGCTTATCCGGGAAAATCTTGATCCAAACCTGACCGCCACGCTTGATGTAACGCGTCATAGCGATACGGGCTGCCTCGATCTGATTGCTCTTGATCCAAGCGGGTTCCAGAGCGACAAGACCGTAAGAACCGTTGGACACGGTGTTACCGCGGGTTGCGGTCCCTTTCATTCTACCGCGCTGTACGCGACGGTATTTGACTCTCTTAGGCATCAACATTATCGGTTGCCCCCCTCAGTCTTAGCGTTGTTACGGCGATTGCCGCCGAAACCACCCTCACGGCGAGGACCTCTGTTGTTGTCGCGACGCTCCCGATTGCCATCGAAGGGACGGCGCTGACGTCTTTCGGGGCGGTCGAACTTCTTGTCGGCGTTGGCGTTTACAGCCAGCACTTCGCCTCTGTAAATCCAGACCTTTACGCCGATTTTACCGTAGGTGGTGTTTGCTTCATAGAAACCGTACTCAATGTCGGCACGAAGGGTCTGAAGCGGAATGGTCCCCTCGTGATAGTGCTCGGTACGCGCGATTTCAGCGCCGCCGAGACGGCCGCCGCAGCAGACCTTGATTCCCTTTGCGCCGAGACGCATGGTTCTGCCGATTGCCTGCTTCATTGCACGGCGGTAGGAAGTTCTCTTCTCCAGCTGTGCCGCGATGCTCTCGGCAACCAGCTGTGCGTTCAGATCGGGGTTCTTGATTTCGATGATCTTGACAACAACGGGTTTGCCGACCATCTGCTCAAGCTCGGTCTTCAGCTTTTCGATCTCCGCGCCGCCGCGACCGATAACGATACCCGGCTTCGCGCACTGCACGAACACTCTTACGCGGCTGTTGTCGCGCTCGATCTCGATCTTCGGAACGCCGGCAGCCTGCAGCTTTTCCTTGAGGAATTTTCTGATGTTGTAGTCGGAGACCAGGGTGTCGCCGAACTGCTTATCCTCGACAAACCATCTGGAATCCCAGTTCTTGATGACGCCAACGCGCAGTCCGTTAGGATTTACTTTCTGTCCCATCTCAGCCGACCTCCTTTTCCTTTACTACCAGCGTCACATGGCTGGATCTCTTGTTGATGCGGAATGCTCTGCCCTGTGCTCTCGGCATGATTCTCTTGAGGATCGGGCCGGGGCAGACAAAGCACTCGGACACATACAGGTTAGAGGCGTCCATGTGGAAGTTATGCTCGGCGTTTGCAACCGCGCTCTTCAGCAGTTTGATAAGAGACTCGGATGCAATCTTGTTGGTGTTTTTGAGAATTGCCATAGCGGTGTCGGTGTCCTTGCCTCGAATGAGGTCGAGAACGATCTTCACCTTACGGGGAGAGATTCTGAGATATTTCAGATGTGCTCTTGCTTCCATTTCTGTCTCTCTCCTTACTTACCGTTGTTGGATGTCTTGGAACCCGCATGACCCTTGAAAGTACGGGTGGGTGCGAATTCACCGAGTTTATGTCCGACCATGTCTTCAACGATATAAACCGGAACATGCTTTCTGCCGTCATAAACGGCAATCGTATGTCCGACGAACTCGGGGAAGATGGTAGACGCACGCGACCAGGTCTTGAGAACTTTCTTCTCGCCCTTATCGTTCATAGCGCAGACTCTGTCAAACAGCTTCTGTTCTACGTAGGGCATTTTCTTTAAGCTTCTGCTCATGATGTGTCTCCTTCCTAATTATTTGCCGTTACGACGCTTGACGATGAACTTGTTGGTTCTCGCCTTTTTGTTTCTCGTCTTGTAACCCAGAGCAGGCTTGCCCCAAGGAGTAACAGGACCCGGATGACCGATAGGCGATTTGCCTTCGCCGCCGCCGTGCGGGTGATCGCAGGGGTTCATAACGGAACCGCGGACGGAAGGACGGATGCCGAGGTGACGGCTCTTACCGGCTTTGCCGAGCTTCACGGTTTCGTGCTCGACGTTGCCGACCTGACCGATGGTCGCCTTGCAGTCCAGACGGACGATGCGGACCTCACCGGAGGGCAGACGAACCTGCGCGACGCCGTTTTCCTTAGCCATCAGCTGAGCCTGAGCGCCCGCAGAGCGGACAAGCTGTGCGCCCTTGCCGGGGTAAAGCTCGATGTTGTGGATGACGGTACCGACGGGGATGGCGGAAATCGGAAGCGTGTTGCCGGGTTTGATATCGGCGTCGGCGCCTGCGTACACGGTGCTGCCGACGGTCAGACCGACGGGCGCCACGATGTAGCTCTTTTCGCCTTCCTTGTTCTGCAGCAGCGCGATGTATGCGCTTCTGTTCGGGTCGTACTCAACGCCGAGAACCTCTGCGGGAGATGCGCTCTGACGCTTGAAGTCGATGATTCTGTACTTGATCTTGTTGCGACCGCCGTGATGACGAACGGTGATGCGGCCGAAGCTGTTGCGGCCTGCGTGCTTCTTCTTGGTCTCGATCAGAGACTTTTCGGGGGTCTTCTTGGTAACCTCCTCGAAAGAAGGAGCGGACATATTTCTGCGCGACGGAGTTGTCGGCTTGTATTTCATAACTGCCATCTGTACTTTCCCCCTTCTATCAGTTCAGGCTATCGAAGAAGGCAATCGTCTTGGAATCCTCGGTAAGGGTAACGACTGCTTTTTTCCACTCGCTGGTGTAGCCCATGTGGTAGCCGACTCTTTTCGGCTTTTTCTTGACAATGATGGTGTTGACCCGTGCGACCTTCACACCGAACATTTCCTCGACTGCGTTTGCAATCTCCGGCTTCGTCGCACTCTTTTGAACCTCGAACGCATAGCGCTTCTCAGAGATGCCGTCCATGCTCTTCTCGGTGATCAGAGGTCTGATGATGATATCTGCAACAGATTTCATTATGCGTATACCTCCTCAATCTTTGTGACAGCGTCCTTAGCCACGATCAGAGTATCGCAGTTCAGAATGTCATAGACGTTGATTTCGTTGTACACCGCGGTCTTGACGCCCGCAATGTTTGCGCAGCTCTTGATCACAAAATCGTTGACCTCGGGGAGAACGATCAGTGCTTTCTTGGCGGCGCCGACGGCTGCCAGCATGGCAACCATGTTCTTGGTCTTGTATTCGGTAGCGGTGATGGAGTCGATGATGATCATCTCATTGCCCGCAACCTTGGAGGAGAGTGCGCTGAACAGTGCTGCTCTCTTGACCTTCTTGTTGAGGGTCACGCGGTAGGAACGGGGCTTCGGGCCGAGTGCCACGCCGCCGTGAGTCCACTGGGGAGAACGGGTGCTGCCCTGTCTTGCGCGACCGGTGCCCTTCTGCTTCCAGGGCTTTTTGCCGCCGCCGGAAACCTCGGTTCTGGTCAGGGTGGACTGGGTACCCTGTCTTTGGTTGAGCAAATATGCTCTGACTGCGGTATGGAGGACGGCTGCGTTTACTTCCGCGCCGAACACGGTATCGGAAAGAGTTATCTCACCGACCGCCTTACCTGCCATATCTACAACTTTCATATTAGGCATTCGTGTTTCCTCCTTCCATTATGCTTTCACTGAATCGCGGATAAAGACGATTCCGCCCTTTGCACCGGGGACGGCGCCCTTGACTGCGATCAGGTTCTTTTCCGCGTCGATTTTCACAACGGCGAGGTTCAGGATAGTGACCTGCTCGTTGCCGTACTGACCCGCCATCTTCTTGTTCTTGAACACGCGGGACGGGGTGGAGTTTGCACCCATAGAGCCGACCTGGCGATGGATAGGACCGGTGCCGTGAGTCATTCTCAGGATGTGGTGGCCCCATCTCTTGACGGCGCCCGTGTAGCCGCGACCTTTTGTGATACCGGTGATGTCGACCTTTTCGCCTGCGGCGAAGGTATCGACGGTAATCACGTCGCCTACGTTCAGGGCGCTGCAATCGTCGAGGCGGAATTCCTTGAGATATCTCTTGCCGCCGAGACCTGCGCTCTTCAGATGACCGAGCTCTGCTTTGGTCAGCTGCTTGTCCTTGCAGTCGCTGTATGCCAGCTGAACTGCGTCGTAACCGTCAGTATCGACGGTCTTCTTCTGTGCTACCGCGCAAGGACCTGCTTCAATCAGGGTTACGGGTATCACGTTGCCGATCTCATCAAAAATCTGCGTCATTCCCAGTTTTTTGCCGATCATGCCGTGTTTCATGGTTTCTCCTTTGCAGTTATTGGTTGACGTGTTTGGATTTCAGCGTTCGCTGTCGCGTCAACGTGACCACGAGGCCGTGGTTTTGTGTGCGGATTGCACACACCGCATCTCTGCGGTTGGCCGAGTTGGTGACTCTTATGCCTTGACGATTTCGATCTCAACGCCTGCGGGAAGCTCGATGTTCATCAGCGCCTCCACAGTCTTAGCCTGCGGGTTGAGAATGTCAATCAGTCTCTTGTGCGTGCGCAGCTCAAACTGCTCACGGGAGTCCTTGTACTTGTGCACCGCGCGGAGAATCGTAACGATTTCCTTCTCGGTGGGAAGCGGGATAGGACCGGATACGGCGCTTCCGTTTCTCTGAGCAACCTCGACGATCTTCGCTGCTGCGGCGTCGATCAGCGTGTGGTCATAGCTCTTGAGTCTCACTCTGATTTTCTCTTTTGCTGCCATGGTGTTTTCCTCCTTATTTAATCGCATGAAAGGGGGAAGATTTTTACACCGTGCCGTGCGTTTCTTTGTCCTGACAAGGAAAATCCGGGCAGCAATTCCCCGCAGCGGGAACCGCACCCGTACACACTTCACACGATGCTTTCACTTCGCCCAATTAGATATTGGACATACTCCGCGAAAATTCCCTGCCGTCTTGCGGGCAGCAACCTTTCGCCTCATCGCATATCATGCTGAAATAGTATAACAGAAGCAGTCTTAAATTGCAAGAAATTATCAAAAATCACCTCAATTTTTTCATGTAGAAAATTCGAATTATTTTTGAGAAATTTTAGTTATCTTGCACAAAAAGGCGTTTTAGAAGGATAAAACAAGCCGTTTCAGGGGAAATTATTACCCGCGAATGCCAAATGTATACATTTTGTTAACAACTTTCCATTATAATGAGAAAAAACACGCGGGTATGTCCGCCAAGGAGCATTTATGCGCACACGACCGACAAGATCACAGCTTGTGTCTCTCTTTCTTTCCTGCCTGGCTTCCGTTCTGGGAGTGGTTTTCTATGCCGTTTCATTTGCGGGGGGCGCGCTCTATCCCCACGGTGCCGCCTATGTGCTGCTTTGGGCAGTCCCCTGCGCGGCTTTTGCCGTTATCACACTTCTTCTGAAAACGGATGGAACACTTACGCTTGTCTTACAGGAGAAAACCGATAGTTCTCCCTCCCTGCGCGTCATCGGCAGCTTCGCGGCACTCGCCGCCCTCCTCTTCGGCGGGTATCTGATCGGTTGCGCCCTGCGCGCCCCCGACGGGGCTTCCGTGCGGACGGTCCTCCCCGCCTTTCTCAGCGGTATTCTCGCAATCGGCGGTGCGGCATTTCTTCCGTTCTCTCCCCTTACCGCTTCCTCCCGCATGACGCGGGACGGTTTCACGGGCATCTCGCTTCTGCTTTCTTTTCTCTTCTATCCCCTCTACCTGTATTTTGATACCTCGCTTCCCAAAAACGCGCCGGTCAAGCTCTTGCTTCTGGTGGCGTATCTTCTCGCCATGCTCTGCGTTCTGTCGGAGACCCGCGCGGCGCTCGGCAAGGGCTATCCGCGCATGACCCATGCGGTAGCCCTCGGGGTAGCGCCTTTCTGCGCGGCTGTGTCGGCCGGCAGTCTGCTCGCCGCCGCCATCAGCGGTGAAGAGCCGGCATTCGGTTTCCCACCCGTGCTGATGCTGCTCTTTTTCTTCCTTTATATTTATATAAAAGAGTTGTTGCGGTTCGGTATCATTCCGTCTTTACAAGATCCGTTGGAGTTCGCCCCCGTCCCTCAAGAAATCGCCGCTGTCCCCGGTGAGGGCAGCGAAGCGGACGAAAGCACCCCTATCTCCCCCTCTCGGGACAACGGAAGCGAGGACAGCGGACGTGAATAAGGTTTTAGTCATAGACGGCAACAGCATTATCAACCGCGCCTTTTACGGCGTACGCCCGCTGACCACCCGTCAGGGGAAGCCCACAAACGCCATTTTCGGCATGGTCAACATCATCTCCCGCCAGCTGGAAGCGCTCAAACCCGATTACGCGGCGGTGGCGTTCGATCTCAAAGCGCCGACGTTCCGCCACAAGCTCTATGACACATACAAAGCCGGACGGCGCGAAACGCCTCCGGAACTGCTCTCCCAGTTCCCCGACGCCAAAGAATGCCTGACGGACATGGGCGTCCACGTCCTGGAACTGGCAGGCTATGAGGCGGACGATATTCAGGGCACCGTAGCCGCAATGGCAAAGGCACTGCCGGACGCGCACGCCTATATCCTGTCCGGCGACCGCGATCTGTATCAGCTCATTGACGACGACACCACCGTGCTGTACGCCGGCAACACCGATACCGTTCCGTATGACAGGGAGAAATTCAGCGAAAAATATCCGGGTATCACGCCGGAGCAGTTTGTTGACCTGAAAGCCCTGATGGGCGACTCCTCGGATAATATTCCGGGAGTTGCGGGAGTCGGAGAAAAGACCGCGCTCAAGCTGATCGGCACTTTCGGAAGCCTTGACAGCGTGTACGAGAACATTGACTCGCCGGAAATTGCCAAAGGAGTGCGGGAAAAACTGCTGCGCTCCAAAGAGGACGCCTACCTCTCTCGCAAGCTTGCCACCATTCTGCGCGAGGTTCCCCTCTCCGTGACCCTGGAGGAGCTGCGCTATCACGGCTTTAACCGCCCGGCTCTGTACGCGAAATTTACGGAACTGGAGCTCAACAGCTTCATCTCCCGCTTTCATCTGAGTCCGGCAGACAGCGCGACGGAAAAAGAAACAGACGCGGCTACCGCCTTGCAGGCAACTACCGAGGTGCGGTATACCGAGACTTCTCTTGAGAAGGCTCTTTCAATCGGCGACAAGTTTGCTTTCCAATTCTTGAATGATCGGATTTATCTTTCGGACGGAAAAGCCAATCTGACGCTTGCGGCGTCTCTCTCCGATCTCACGCCGCTGTTCGGCGAGGGAAAGACGGTGATATGCTTTGACGGTAAGGCGCTTTGGCACCGCCTGTATAATGCCGGCGTTTGCCCGCACTGCCTATTCGCCGATGTGACCCTGTATGCCTATATACTCAACTCCTCCGTCGGGAACGCCACACTCTCGGGCTTGTGTGCCTCCTATCTCGGCGTGACCGTACCCCCTGATATCCCCGCAGCGCATCTGCTGTTTGATTTGGAAAGTAAGCTTTCCGAAGAAGTGGAACAAATACAATGTACGCGTCTGTTAAACGATGTAGAGCTTCCTTTACTTTCAATTCTCGCGCAAATGGAGCAGGAGGGCTTCCGCATTGACCGCCTGGGAATCGAAACCTACGGGCAGGGACTGCACAAGGCAGCCGAAGACTGCCTTGCCAAAATTCAGGAAATGGCAGGGCACCCGTTCAACGTCAATTCTCCCAAGCAACTCGGCGAGGTGCTTTTCGAGGAACTGGGACTCCCCAATCCAAAAAAGAAGAAAAACGGCTACTCCACAGACGCCGAGACGCTTGCCAAGCTCCGCCCCGTTCACCCCATCATTGATGAGATCCTGCTCTATCGGCAGCTTACAAAGCTTTACAGCACCTACGCGGTGGGGCTGGTTGCCGCTGCAGGAGACGACGACCGTATCCACACGGACTTCAAGCAGGCTCTGACTGCGACAGGGCGCTTGTCCTCAGCCGAGCCGAACCTGCAAAATATTCCGATCCGCACCCCGTTGGGGCGCGAACTAAGGCGATATTTCATCCCGCGGCAGGGGTGTCTGCTCGTAGACGCCGACTACTCGCAGATCGAATTGCGCCTCCTTGCCGTTCTGTCCGGGGACGCCAATATGATCCGCGCGTTCCGCGAGGGCGAGGACATTCACGCTGCCACAGCCGCCTCCGCGTTCCGCATTCCGCTCTCGGAGGTCACGCCGGAGCTGCGCAAGCGTGCCAAAGCCATCAATTTCGGGATTGTCTACGGCATCAGCGCTTTTTCTCTGGCAGAGGATCTGCATATCTCCAATGCCGAGGCGCGGTCCTATATCGACGCGTATATGCAAACCTATCCCTCCATCGGCGCCTATCTGGACGAGACGGTCGCCCATGCGGCGGAGGTTGGCTATACCGTCACCTTGTACGGGCGCCGCCGCTACATTCCGGAACTGCGCGCTTCCAACGGCATGGTGCGCGCGCTCGGAAAACGCATCGCCATGAACGCTCCGATTCAGGGAACCGCCGCCGACGTGATGAAGATGGCGATGGTGCGGGTCAGCCACGCGCTGGAAAAGGAGTTGCCCGCCGCACGCCTGATCATGCAGGTGCATGACGAACTGGTGGTGGAATGCCCCGCCGCGGACGCGCCGAAAGCCGCCGAAATCCTCAAACGGGAAATGGAAGGCGTCACGGATTTCGCAGTGCCCCTGTCCGTGGACGTGCAAATCGGAGAGAATTGGCTCAAATAACGCTTCTTCTCTTGCAAAGCGCAGTTTTTTCTCCGCATTCCGAACACAAAATGCCGCCCGACACTGTCGGGCGGCTGATTTTTTCACAAGAAAACAAAACGGAATGTCAGGCACGCGGCGCGTCAATCGTATTGCAGCATCAGGCGGCTCAGACCGTCCAGCGCAAACGGCTCGTCGAGCGTTTCCATGATCTCCTCCGGCAGGGAATTCCCCTGCATGAGTGCTTCAGGCGCCACATGATACCGTTTCCCCACGCTCCAGAGCGAATCTCCGTTCCGCAGATAGGCAGCGACGATTTCTCCCTTTTCGTGTTCCACAGGGCTGTCGGTATCCGCCTCAGCGCCGGAGACGGCTTGCTGCTGTTCCTCTCGCCTTGCAAGCACCGCCACGGCAATTTCCGCGTCTGCGGCAAGACGTTTGCCGTCCATCCGCGTATGTGTGCCGACGCACTCGACGCCGACCGACAGCGCGGTATGCTCCGGCAGGTTTTCACTGCAGCTCATACGCACCTTGAAAGGCAGATTGAAATGCGCCGCGTTATATGCGCCGTCCTCTCCGCACGCCAGAATGGCATTCATACGGATCGTGCCTTCGATACCGACTTCATTCCCCTGACACTCGCAGGCATTGACCACGGCATCCCCGCGGCAATCGATGGGGCGCAGAATATCCCCGCATCCCAACTCCTCGCACCCGACGCTGCCGTCCACCGTGTAATTTCCCATCATGGCTGCCGGATACCAGCGGCTTCTGATGGTCTTGCGGCTGACCTGCAAGGGATACCGCAGGGCATACATATCGCACACCGGATGAATTTCCTCATTGATGACAGCGGTTCCGCAAAGGTCCAGCAAAGCGTCAAATGCAATTCCGCAACCGCTCTCACCCTCTGTCGGCGTGGCTGTCAAAGCGCTGCAGGTACCCCGGGCGATGCCTGAATGTTCGGGCGTCACGCCGTCACCGGGGATATATTCCTCCAGCGGCAGCTTCGCCTTGACGGTATAAGGCTCTCCCGCTGCGTTATTGCACAGCGCGCTCACCCAGACCTCCCCGCGAAGTTTGGCGCCGCCCATCTCGCACCGCATCTCGCGCACCAGAACGTGCCCGTCACAGGAAAGAACCGTAGAACCCGGCTCCGCCTTGACAGTCTCGCTCAATTGAATATCGGATGCGTGAAGCGGAACGGTTCTGCCCGCGCGCATGGTCTTGCGCAGCACCGCGCATTTCCCGACCGCCTCCGGCACGGCGACTTCCTCCCATTCCTCGTTCACCACGCCGCTCGGCCGCAGGGAAAGATTGCTTTTCAGACTGACGCGCCTGGGTCCCCCCGGACGGCAGCTTGCCCCCTCTACCGAGACAGCCGTCTGCAAAGGGGAATTCTCGGCATTGGGCACCATACACTCAAAGGTCGCCTCCAGAGGCGCCGAAGCGATCTTCCCATCCTCGCCGGTATAGAGCAGATAATAGCTGCAATCCCCGCCGAGAGAGGTTTTATCTCCGCTGACATACTGCCCGCTCACAGCCGCGCGACAATCCACACGCAATACCCGCCGCACCTCCGGCATATAGTCCGGCAGGGTGTAATCCCCGCCCGTCTCACAGCCGACCGCGTTGCCGCCGACGTCCCGTTCCACAACATATTTTTCTGCCATCTCTCTTTGTCCTCCGCAGCTTTTTTGTTCTATGGTATGCGCGCCGCCGCCCCGATAGAACACCGCCCTACGGCGGACGTCAAACACAGGACTTTCCCTCTCTCCCCAAGCGGCGCGCGAAAGAACAGCGCAGAGAAACCCCGGCGCGTCTGCGCCGGGGTCATCAATGATTCGTTTGTAATCAGTCAAACTTCAAGAACAGTTCGAGAAGCCGCTTGGCGCACTTGTCCATGTCCGCACGTGTGATCAGCCCCCGTGAGAGCGCCTCTTGCAGGCGGCGCTTGGAGCCGACGGGCATCCGCACATCGTTGCCTGCAAGCACCTCGCGGTACTGTTCTGCATCGTTGTTCCAGTCGGTGGTCACCATGCCTTGGTAGCCCCATTCTTCGCGCAGGATCCCGGTGAGAAGTTCGCGGTTCTCAGACGGGTAGGTGCCGTTGACAATGTTATAAGCGGTCATCAGGCTCCAGGGCTGCGCCTCTTTCACCGCAATCTCAAAGCCGCGCAGATAAATCTCGCGCAGAGCGCGCTCGGAAACGCGGGAGTCGCTCCATCTGCGGTTGGTTTCCTTGTTGTTACAGCAGAAGTGCTTGACGCAGGCGGCAATATGCTGGGATTGAATCCCGCGCACGCAAGCGGCAGCCATCTTTCCCGAAACCAACGGGTCTTCGGAATAGTACTCAAAATTCCGTCCGCAGAGCGGGCTGCGATGAATATTCAGGGCGGGAGTCAGCCAGATCGCCATGTTGTTTTCCTTGACTTCCCGGGCGCCCGCCGCTCCGATCTGTTCAACGAGAGCCGTATTCCATGTGCAAGCAAGCAAGGTCGCGCACGGCCATGCCGTGGCAACAACACCCTTGAATGCGGGACTGATGCGCATACCCGCAGGGCCGTCGCAGGTCATCGCGTTCGGAATGCCGTAGAAAGATTCTCCTCCCCATCCGTGAGTATCCGCCACGCCCGTATTGGGAGTGCCGCCCAGCAAATCAATGACATCCTCATCGGTGAGTTGTGCGAGGAATGCGTCAAGATCCGCCTTTCCCTCGGCGACCTCCTCCAGCATCACCAACCCGTCAGGGCGTTTGGTATCGGTGCGGGAGAGCTGTATGTACTCGCAAGCCCATTGCGCTTTTTCCGGGAAATCGGAGGTGTCGTAAACGGGCGCGGGCTCCGTGGTTTCAAGAGCTTCATAGGTGCCGTCGGAGCGCAGACGCTTGGAAAGTTTGTGCGGCGCCACATAGGAATGAAGCTGTGCGGTCACCGTATCTTCTGCAAGCCGATAGGTGTAAACCTCGGTCAGTTCCCGCACCGAGGTGCCGATGAAAACGGTGTAGTCGCCCGCTTCGAGCACCATGGCGGAGCGGCAGACAGCACCCGTATCGTCAAAGGACGCCATTTGCGAAACGGGGAAAGACAGGGAGAGCGTGCGGCTTTCGCCGGGGCGAAGCAGATCGGTCTTTGCGAAAGCGGCAAGCGCGTACTTCGGTTTCCCCAGTTTTCCGTCGGGGGCGCTGAAATAGACTTGCACCACTTCTTTTCCCGGATAGTCTCCGGTATTGGTCACGCGGCAGGATAGGAGAATCTCGCCCTCCCGCTCACAGCCGGTGAGAGAATCAAGCGCAAAGGTGGTATAGGAAAGCCCGAACCCGAAAGGATAGTTCACGCGGTCTTTCTTTCCGGGAACAGTCTCAAAATAACGGTAGCCGACATAAATATCGTCGGTATATTCCACATATGCGTCCGACTCATTGAAGTTCTCGGAGGACGGATAATCCGCGAACGAAGCGGCGAACGTGTCGGTCAGATGCCCGGAGGGAGTCACAGCCCCCGACAGCACATCCCACTCGGCGTACCCGCCTTCCAGCCCCGCCTGCCATGCGAGAAGCACCGCTTCGATCTTGGGGTTGTCCCGGAACCATGAGGTGTCTACCATGCCGCCGACATTCAACACCACAACCGTGTGGGGGAATGTCGCGGTCACGTCCTCCACAAGCGTCCGTTCTTCTTCGGTCAGATAGAAGTCGCTGTCGCCGCGGTCCCATGCTTCCCTGGAGAAACGGCAGATGCTGATCACAGCGGTGTCCGCCGCCGCTGCCGCAGCGGCAAGCATTCCCTCAGGCAAAGACGGCTGGGGTATCTGTCCCGGCTGCTTTCCCTCACGGTAAGCAGTTGCCACATAGGTGCGGTAGAAAGTGTTCAGCGGCTCGTATACCGTGATATGCCGCGCCTTTGCGGCGTCCTCCACCGCGTCGATAAGGCTGTGCGTGAAGGGTACGGTGACATCGCCGGAGCCGCCCCCGCCGCGCACGTAATCGGCGCTTCCGACGCCGAAAAGAGCGATACGCGCGCCCTCCGCAAGGGGGAGCATACGGTTTTCGTTTCTGAGCAGCACCATGCCTTCTGCGGCGGCGCTTCTTGAAAGTGCGATATGGGCGGGTGACGCGGTGACAAGCCTGCCGTCATCGCCCATCGGGATACAAGGTTGATATAGTATTCTCTGCCATTTTGCCATGGTTGAGATCCTCCGCGTTTTCGCGTAAATTCCGGGTGATTCCCAGTCGGATTCATTGTAACGAATCCTGTGCCCAAATACAAGACAATTTGCATCATTGCCGCGATTCGGAATATTTTTTATGTGCAAAACGCCGATTTTCTGCGATTTTATTCGTACAAAACGCCCATCTGTTTTGGAAAGCACATCCTGTGAAGAACAATGGGATCATATAAAGGAAGAACGCAGAGAAAGAGCCGCGCAGAAATGCGCGGCTCTGTTCGGTCAAAAACTATGTAAGACTGCCTTACTTCAGAATTCCGGCTTTCGGGGTCACCTTGAACGCGTCCGCCAGCACCTGCAACTGTTCGTCGGTGATGGTATTGACGCGCGGCAGATGCGCGGTCAGCATATAGATGGTCGCCGCCTTTTCCACGGTCTCCACCAGACCGAATGCCTCGTCCGGCGTTTTTCCGGCGCCGTACAGCCCGTGCATTGCCCAGACCACGCTGCGCGCCGACTTCATCTTTTCAGCGGTTGCCTCTCCGATTTCATTGGTGCCGCACAGCATCCACGGCAGAACCTCCACCCCGTCCGGGAAGACCACGACGCACTCGGTGCTCATCTGCCAAAGCGTATGGGTGAACTCGTTGGTGTCGAGTGAGTGCACATAAGTCATTGCCAGCAGGTTGGTGGGGTGGCAGTGCATGACCACGCGGTTTTCGGGGTCAACGGAAAGGCGCGCAATGTGGCTCATCAGATGCGCGGGCAACTCACTTGTGAACCTGCCGCCGTCACGGTAACCCCACAGCAGCTCGGCATTCGCGCCGTCTGCCGAAATACGGATGATACCCAAATTGGTTTCGGGGTCGGACTCCACGTTCTTGAAATACTTGCCGGTACCGGTCACAATGAAGATCCTGCCTGCCAGCTCGGGCGCTTGGAAGCTGATCGGTATGATGCGCTTCACCTGCGAGAGGTCGAGATACTCCGCCACCTCTTCGCTGTCCAGAAGATAGCTGATGTTGCCGCCGTTGCGCTCGTCCCAACCGAGACGGTACATATTCGACGTCATTTCTTTCATTGCCTCCACAAAGGGGGCGTGAAAAATGTCTTTCTTCTTCATCTGCTGTTTTCTCCCATCACTTCGTTACGATGTCGTAGGTTTCTTTGGCGATCATATATTCCTCGTCGGTTGGAATGACAAGGACTTTCACACGGGAGTCGGGGGCGGTGATGTCTCCGAAGGTACCGCGCTTCATCGCAAGATTCACCTCGTCGTCAATTTTGATGCCGAGGAAATCCATGTCGCGGCAGATGTTGGAGCGGACCACAGGGTCGTTCTCTCCGATGCCGGCGGTGAACACCAGCACGTCCACACCGTTCAACTCGGCGACCAGCGCGCCGATCAGCTTCTTGGCATAGTGATAAAACACCTGCATGGCAAGGTGCGAACGCGCGTCGCCCTTCCCTTCCTCTACCATCACCTCGCGGCAGTCGGGAGAAACCCCGGAAATGCCGAGGAACCCGGACTTGCGGTTCAGCACGTCGTCCATCTGATCGGGGGTCATGCCTGTCTGCTTCATCAGAAACGTCACTACGGTGGGATCAATGGAGCCGGAGCGGGTCCCCATCATCATGCCCTCCTGCGGGGTGAAGCCCATGGTGGTATCCACGCAGATGCCGTTGCGGATGGCGGAAATAGAGGAGCCGTTGCCGAGATGGCAGGTGATCATCTTAAGGTCTTTCAGATCGCGGCCGAGATACTTGGCAGCCTCACCGGACACATAGCGGTGAGAGGTGCCGTGGAAACCGTAACGACGTACCTTGTAGGTTTCATAGTACTCGTAAGGAATGGGATAAATATAGGATTCCGGCGGCATATTGCGATAGAACGCGCTGTCTGCCACCACCACGTGCTTAATGGAGGGCATGAGTTTTTGGCACGCCTCGATCGCCTTGATGGCGGGCGGCGCGTGCAAGGGGTTGATCGGAATAATGGAGTACAGGTACTTCAGTTCTTCCTCGCCCACGATGTTGACAGTCAGCTTCTCGCCGCCGTGCACGATACGGTGCCCGACGGAGCCGATCTCGTCCACGCTCGCAATGACGCCCAGCTCGGGATCGGTCAGCAGCTTCAGGACGATCTGAAGCGCGGTGTTGTGATCGGGGAGCGCAACGTTCGTCACGTATTTTTCCTTGTCGGGGCGCTTGTGGGTGATAATCCCCAAACTGCCCTCCACGCCGATTTTCTCACAGCCGCCCTTGGCGAGCACGGCGCCCGTGTCCATGTCAAACAGCTGATATTTCAGAGAGGAGCTGCCGGCATTGATGACCAAAATTTTCATTGTCCATGTCTCCGTTTATTACAAATTGTTTTCCAAAAATATATTATATCACCGAATACTTGGAAAATCAAGCGTGCGCGCCGGTTTTCTCACGGGTTTTCTCGGGGGAACCGCCGGAAATTCTCAAAGGGGCTCCCAGGCGACAGCCCCGCGGTGCGGCGGAAAACGCCCGCCGTCACTTGCCCGTCAAGTCAAGGTCCAGATAGTTTTCCGAAAGCGCGCGGATTTCGTCCCGCTCCTGCTCCGCCCATTTGTCTCTGACCGCCTGCACGCGGAAGCCCATGGCGTGCGCGGTGCGGACGGCGTACAGAGAGTCCTCAAAAAACGCGCAGTCGGACGGATGGCGGCAACCCAATTTTTGCAGGGCTATGCGGAAGATTTCCGGGTCCTCCTTGCCTTTCCCGGAGGAGGTATCCTGCGGGGTGAGAACAAAAGAAAAGAAAGGGGAAAGCCCTGTCTCGGAAAGGCAGATTTCCGCTTCTCGGTGCGGCGTCAGCGTAATGATTCCCATACGGGTTCCCGCCGCGCCCAAAGACTTCAGAAGCGGCAGCGCGCCTGCGCGCGCCTTCACATCGCGGCGGTAATGCTCCGCCATGATTTCCTCACAGCCGCGTATCAGGGCAACGCGGGACAACGAAAATCCCCATGCGGCGAACAGACGCTCAATTTCCCCGTACGTACGGGTGGCAACCAACGCCGCGACGCGTTCTTCCCCTATGTCTCCGAACAGACGGGCGGCAAGCTCCGCCGGGGCATAGCGCCAGTAGGTCATGGAATCCACCAAAGTGCCGTCCATATCAAAGAGGGCATAGGCAAACGGCTTGATGCCGTGCATGAGCCATTCTGTTCCGCTCACGGCGTCACCTCATGCGCCGCGCGCACGACGCCGCCGTCCAGCCGCAGTTTGTCCTGCCCGCCCTCGTAGGCAATCTCATGAGCAGTCGCGCCCGTCGTCAGAAGCTCGTTTGCCTCCTGCTCCGTCACGGTATGACCGCGCCATACGAACGGGATCCGCAGGGTACAGCCGTGGGAAAAGCCCATGCAGCCCCAGTTCTGTCTGCCGCGTACCACGCGCTCCCCGCACAGGGGACATTTCCACTCGCCTGTGGACGTAACGGATTGTTTTGCGGCGGCAGAGGGCTGTTTTCCGCTGCCGTCGCTCTTTTTGTTTTCCGAGGTGCCGCTCTGCTTGCCGTCGGTTGCGCTTTTGCGGCGCGGAGCCGCTTTTTTAGGCTCCTCATGGGCGGGAACGGCGCCGTCCGGCATGGGGGAGACAATCTTGGCTTCCCCTGCCCGCAGCGCCAGATAGGCGGAAAACACCTTTCCGTCGCTCTTGGAGACAAAGCCGTCCAAAAGACCTGTCACGCCGCTCTCGCACAGCGTCCTCAGATCCTCCTCGGTTATCTTGCGCCCCAGTATGGTGCGCCCGACGCGGAAGCCGCATTTTTTGGAACTGCAGGCATAACTGAAGCGGCTGTAAATCATTTTCTTGCCGCAAAGCGGGCATTTGCACCCCGTGACCGTCTCTCCGTCACGGCTCTCCTCCATATCGAAAACCACCTTGCCGTCCCGCAAGACCAAGGCGGAAGAAAAGCGCTTGTTGTTCTTGGAAACAAAGCCGTCCAGCACGCCCGTGCGGCCGTTTGCGATCATCTCTTTCATGTCGTCCGGGGTGATCGGGCGGCGGCAGATGTGCAGACCGACGTGAAAGGTACACCCCTCGTTGCTGCAATCGTACGCTTTCGCACCGCGCGTCACTTCCCCGCCGCAGACGGGGCAGGTACCGATGACGTCCCCGACGTTGCCGAGGTCGCCGTGCTTTTGCATCGCCTGCTCACGGTGCGAAAAGATTTCGGAGATTTCCCTCTCCGCCAGCGCGGTGCTTTCCTCCACGGTCATGCTCCCGCGGTACACGCGCTTGAGCGCCTTGCCCATCTCGGAGGTTTTGTATTTATCCATGCCGATGCCCATCTCGCCGAGAGATTCGATCAGGAACTCCCCGTCCGGCAGAATCACATAGGTATCCTTGTTGAGCGCGATATACTTGGATTTGCGCGCGTTGTCGATAATGCCGGTGCGGGTCGCTTCGGTGCCCAGTTCCAAGCCCTCGAAGATCGCGCGGTAATCCTCCTCGTCACTCACGCCCTCCTCGGTCGCCGCACGTTCCTCGGCGGCGGCTTTTTCTTCCTTAAACGGGTTTTTGAGATAATTGTTCAGCGTTTCAATGGTGTAATGCTTCGGAGGGGTGGTCTGCTTCTCCTGCGGCGCAAAGGCGGTCTGTACCACCTCGCCCACCTCCAGTTTCGGCAAAAATTTGTCTTTTCTGTTATAGTCGTCGTACTTCGTCCAGCCCGGCTCCAGAATCGCGGTGCCGCGCAGGATAAATTCCTCCCGGTCGCCGGTTTTCAGGTGCAACTCGCTGCGTTCCACACGGCAGGGCTGCGCGCAGAAAGCCGCCACAAAGCGGCGGAACACCGTGCTGTATACCTGACTTTCACGTTCGTTCAACTCCGATGGTTTCGGAATTTTGTACGTGGGAGTCAGCGCGGAGTGGGATTCGATTTTGGAGTCGTCGAAGATGTATTTGGAGTCGCGGAACGCCACGGGATAGCCGAGCTTGGCAACGCCGTCGAGGATCTGACGGATCTTCCCTTTTTCGGCGGTGGCAAGGTACTCGGAGTTGGTGCGGGGATAGGTCAGAAACCCGCGCTCATACAGCGCCTGCACGGTATCCAGAGATTCTTTCATCGACATCTTGTATTTTTTGCCCAGCACGTTTTGCAGGGTGGAAAGGGAATACAACTTTCCGGGCGGCAGAAAATCCTCTTTGGATTTCTTGTCGGTGACCACGGTCGTCAGGGCGTTATACTCATCCGCGAGATTCTGCGCCTTGTCGCGGCTGTTCGCGTCAAACTCCTCTTTTGAGGTCAGTAACACTTCTTCCCCGTGCACCTCGGTGCGGCTGACCACGCCGAAATAGGTCTTGGGGGTAAATTCCCGGATCGCCTTGTCGCGATCGTAAATCGCTTTCACGATCGGCACAATCACGCGCCCCACGCGGAGCAACTTGCCGGTGATGATCGACGCGTAGCGCGTCAGGTTCACGCCGTACAGCCAGTCGATATAGGTGCGGGCATACCCCTCGTTTGCCAGATTGTCGTAGTCACTGTCCGGCTCCAGTTCCGCGAGCGCGGCGCGCACGGTCTGCGCCGTCTGGTCGGGCAGCCACAGGCGGAGCTGCGTTTTGGGCTCTTTCAGCGCTTTCTGCACGCAGGTGCGGACAATGATTTCGCCCTCGCGGTCGGCGTCTCCCGCGTTGACAATGGCGGTGACGTCCGCACGGTTGCAGAGAGAGGCTATCAGGTCAAACTGCCGTTTGACTCCGTTGTCCCCGCGCAGCTGGTAATCAAAATGCTCCGGGAAGCACGGCAGATTGTCAAACGTCCAGCCGCGCACTCCCGCGGGCGCGGGAGAATAATGCTCGATGTCAGCCAAGGAAAACAGGTGCCCGAATACCCATGTGATCAGGTATTCCTTACCTTCCATATATCCGTTTCGGGTCTTCATATCCCCGATGGCGCCCGCAATGTTGCGCGCCAGACTTGGTTTCTCCGCGATTATCAGAATCATGCCGACCTCTTGCAACTGTCATTTGTTTTTAATCATAGCACGGGCGGCGGGGCTTGTCAATGAAGCGGCAGGAATCGTTGACAAACGCCCCGCTTGCGCGTATACTGGAAAAAACACAGGAAAGGAGCCGCCATGCCGCCCGTTACCGTCCGCACTTATTCTGTCACCGCCCCCGTGACCCCCACGCGCTTCGTGCTGCTGACCGACCTGCACAACCGGGCGGAAGCAACTCTGGCGCAGCAGATCCTCGCGCTGCGCCCCGACGCGGTTCTCATCGCCGGGGATTTGTTTGAATGCCCGCCGCGGCGGCGTTACACGCGTTTCTCGGAGGCGACGGCGCTCCTCTTGGCCCTGCGCGGCGTCCCTGTCTTTTATGCCGGCGGCAACCACGACTACCGCCTGCCGTCGGAGCTTGCCCGGGTCATGCGGGAGTGCGACGTGACCCCTCTCCTTGACGATTCTGTTTCTTTCCGCGGAATGCTGTTGGGCGGGCTGAATTCGGCGCAGTACGAAAAGGAAAAAACGCCGAACCTCGCGTTTCTGAACGAATATGCCGGAAAAACGGGGTACAAAATCCTGCTTTGCCACCACCCCGAATACTATCCCCGCTATATCCGCGACCTGCCGATCGACCTGACCCTCTCCGGTCACGCGCACGGCGGACAATGGACGCTGTTCGGGCGCGGCGTGTACGCGCCGGGGCAGGGGTTGTTTCCGCGCTACTGCGCTGGGCTGTACGAGGGGCGGCTGCTGGTCAGCCGCGGGTTGAAAGTCTCCCGCCCCATTCCCCGCATCGGCAACCCGCGGGAGCTGGTTCTTCTGACCCTCTCGCCCGCCGCGGAAACGGAAACTTCCGATTGATTGGGCAGTGCGGCGGCGCCGATGCGGGCGCCGCGCTGTCTTTTAAGAGCGGCGCGGAAAAAGCGCTTTGCTTTCCCGACGCGGCATTGACAAAAAGTGAGAAAGAATATATAATATTGATTTAGTATTTATGCTTTTCAGGAGTAGACCATGATGAAAGAAAAAATCGCCGCCTGCCGTGCGCAGATTGACGAGGCGCTCTCCAAAATCGCCTCCGGTGAACAGCTGAAGGAATTTCACGCCCGCTTTCTCGGAAAAGCCGGTGCAATCACCGCTCTGATGCGCGACCTCGGACAAATCCCGAAAGAGGAGCGCCCGGCGGCAGGGCAGTTGATAAACGAGTTCAAGAACAGCGTCACCGAACGCTTCAAGGCCCTGGAAGCAGAGGTGGCAAAGCGCGAAATGCAGGCGAAATACGACAGTGAGAGCGTGGACGTTTCCATGCCCGCCGTCATGCACGCGCCCGGCGCCCTGCACCCGACCTCTCTTGTCAAGGCGCGCCTGTGCGAGGTGTTCGCCGGCATGGGCTTCCGCGTCTGGGAGGGCAGCGAGATTGAGGACGACTACCACAACTTCACCGCGCTCAACACGCCGAAGGACCACCCCGCGCGGGACAAGCAGGACACCTTCTACATCGGCGAGGATATTGTACTGCGCACCCATACCTCTCCCGGGCAGATTCATTGTATGGAAACCATGAAGCCGCCCTTCAAGGTGGTCATGCCCGGTCGCGTATTCCGCTGCGATGACGACGCCACCCACACGCCCATGTTCCATCAGATCGAGGGGCTTGTGATTGACCGCCATGTCTCCCTGTGCGATTTGCAGGGCTTGCTTGACACCTTGGCGAAAGCCATGTTTACCCCGGATACCAAGACCCGCTTCCGCCCCTCCTACTTCCCGTTTACCGAGCCGTCGGTCGAGGTGGACGTCTCCTGCTGCGAGTGCGGCGGTTCCGGCTGCCGGCTCTGCAAGGGCACGGGTTGGATCGAGATCCTCGGCGGGGGCGTTGTCAACCGCCGCGTCATTGCCAACTGCGGCCTTGACCCCGACGAGTGGACGGGGCTTGCTTTCGGCGCCGGGCTTGACCGTATCGCCATGCTGAAATACGGCGTCAACAACATTCACATTCTCTATGACGGAGACCAGTCCATTCTCCGCCAGTTCCGCAAGTAAGGGGAGGGCGCACATATGCTGTTACCTATCAGTTGGCTCCGTGACATCGTTGATCTCACGGATATTTCAAACGACACCATTGAAAAAAGCCTGTTCTCCTGCGGACTGGAAGTCGAGGAACGCAAGAGCGCCGCACCCGACATCTCCGGTGTGGTGGTCGGCGTCCTCAAAGCCGTCACCCGGATGGAGAACTCCGATCACCTCAACATCTGCCGCGTGGATTGCGGAGAATACGGAGACGACATTCAGATAGTCACCGGCGCCTCCAATATCAAGGCAGGCGACCATGTGCCGGTCGCTCTGCATGGCGCCACCGTCTACGGGCGCGACGGAAAGGTCACCACCATCAAGAACGGGAAACTGCTCGGCACCCCCTCGAATGGTATGCTTTGCTCCGGGGAAGAACTGGGCATTGACGACGACTGGTACGAGGGCGCGGGCGTTTACGGAATTCTGATTCTGTCGGACGATACCCGCCCCGGCGCAGACGTCAAGGACGTGCTGGATCTGAACGATGAGGTATGGGATATTTCCATCACCGCCAACCTGCCGCACTGTCAATCGGTCTGGGGCATCGCACGCGAGCTTGCCGCACTTCTGGACCGCCCGCTGACGCCACCCGCCACCGATTACACTGTCGCCGACGTGACGGACGATGAGATCGACGTCACCGTGCAGGCGCCCGACCTCTGCCCGCGATATATCGGTCACTATGTGTCCGATGTCAAGGTGAAAACCTCCCCGCGCTGGATGCGCCGCCGCCTGCTGTTGACCGGGCACCGCCCCATCAACACCCTCGTGGATATTACCAACTATGTCCTGACCGAGTTGGGGCAGCCCATGCACGCCTTTGACCTCTCTACCATTGCGGGCAAGAAGATCATTGTCCGCCGCGCAGAGCAGGACGAAACAATCGTCACCCTTGACGAAAACGAGTTTAAGCTCAGCCCGGGCAATCTGGTGATTTGCGACGCGGAAAAGCCCGTGGCGCTTGCGGGTATCATGGGCGGGCTGAACAGCGAAATCCGCCCCGACACCTCCGCGGTGCTGTTTGAATGCGCGAAATTCATGCGCGACAATATCCGCCATACCTCGCGTGAACTGGGACAGTCCTCCGACTCCTCCCACCGCTTTGAAAAAGGGGTGGACGAATACACGACCGGCGTGGCAATGGATCGCGCCCTGCACCTTGTGGAAGAGCTTGATTGCGGCACCGTGACCCGCCGCCGCATTGACCGCCGCGCAAACGAGAACCCCGTCCCCACGACCATCAGAACCACGTTTGAAAAGCTGAATGCCGTTTTGGGGATCTCTGTGCCGCGCGAAATTGTCACAGGGATTCTGAAACGCATGAATTACACGGTTGTCACCGACGGCGACAGCCTGACCGCCACGGCGCCCGCCTACCGCGAGGATATTGAGGATTATCCCGACCTTGCCGAGGACGTCATCAAAATGTACGGCTATGAGCACATCACCCCCCGTATGATGGAGGGCTGTGCCATCACCGCGGGCGGCTATACGCTCGCGCAGCAGCAAGCGCTGAAACTCAAGGACGTCCTTGTCATGCAGGGCTTCTACGAGCTGATCAACTATTCGTTCTATGCTCCGCAGGATCTGGCGCTTCTGCGCCTGCCCGAGGGGGACCCGCGGCTCAACGTGGTCAGAATACAGAATCCGATCAGCGAAAACTACTCCGTGATGCGCTCCACCCTGATTCCCTCCCTGCTCCGCATTGTCTCTCACAACGGCAAGCGCGGGCATGAAAGCGGCAGGTTCTTTGAGATGGCGAATATCTTCACCCCCGCGGAGGGCAATGCGCTCCCGCCGCAGACCATGCACCTTGGCTTTGCCGTATGGGGCAAGGGGGAGAGCTTCTTCACCGCCAAGGGTGCCGCGCAGGCAATCGCCGACGCATTCGGCGTGACCTTCACCTATGAACGCACAAACGTTCCTTTCCTGCACCCCGGCGCCACCGCAAAGGTGCTGTGCGGCGGAAAGGAAATCGGCTTCTTCGGTCAGCTCTCCTATGAGAGCGCCGAGGACGCGGAGATCGTCGGCGACGTCTTCGTCGGCGAGTTCGACTATGATGTGCTCGCCCCCATGTTCCCCGAACTGGTGCGGTATGCTCCTATCCCGCGCTTCCCGACCGTGGAGCGCGACCTCGCGCTGGTTGCCGACGAAGCGGTGACCTGCGGGGAGATCACAGACGCGATCCGCGCGGCGTGCAAGAACGTCACCGACGTCACCCTCTTCGACGTTTACCGCAGCGCTCAGATCGGCGACGGCAAGAAGAGCATGGCGTTCGGTCTGACCTTTACGCCTACGGGCGACGCGCCCCTTTCTCCCGAAGCCGTGGATAAGTTTGTGGATAAGATTCTGAAATCTCTCTCTTTCCGTCTGCATATCTCCATCCGCTGAAGTCCGTTTGTTTTGTCAATACAGGGCGGAGCCGCAACAGCGGCTCCGCTTCATGTTTTGCACGCTAATGTTTTACCTATCTTTACCGCGTCTGGCAAAAAGAACAAAGCCCCAAAATGCAGTCTCCCGCCGGTACGGCGGGGCTTGACAAGAGCGCGCGCGTTTGCTATAATCAATTTTTGTAAAAGCGATGACGGAAAGAGTAACCGTTGATGCCTCTCAAGAGAGGGCGGGCTTGGCTGTGACCCGCCTGTGGCAAAACCGTGAAATCCACTCCCGAGCTGCCCGTGAAAGCGGCGCCGCGTTCCCCGCGTCAGAGGATATGAGTGAAACAACAAGGTGGTACCGTGCGAGAGCACCCTTGGGTCTGACCCGGGGGCTTTTTTGTTTGCCGCCGACTCCGTCCGACTTTCAGAAACAAATATTATTTTTTCCTAAGGAGAAGTACAATGCTGGATTTGAAATTTGTCCGGGAGAACCCGGAAGTCGTCAAAGAAAACATCCGTAAGAAGTTTCAGGATTACAAGCTTCCCATGGTCGACGAGGTAATTGCCCTTGACGCCGAAAACCGCCGCTTCAAGGCGGAAGCAGACGCCCTGCGCGCCGACCGCAACAAGCTCTCCAAGCAGATCGGCGCCCTGATGGCGCAGAAAAAAACGGAAGAAGCAAACGCCGTCAAGGCGCAGGTCACCGCAAATGCCGAACGTCTCGCTGAGCTCGAAAAACTCGAAGCAGAATACGAAGAAAAAATCAAGAAGCTGATGATGACCATTCCGAACATCATCGACCCCTCCGTCCCGATCGGCAAGGACGATTCCGAAAACGTGGAGATTCAAAAATTCGGCGAGCCCGTGGTTCCCGACTTTGAAATTCCCTATCACACCGAGATCATGGAATCCTTTGACGGCATCGACCTTGACTCCGCGCGCCGGGTCGCCGGCAACGGCTTCTATTATCTGATGGGCGACATCGCGCGGCTCCATTCCGCCGTCATTTCCTACGCGCGCGACTTCATGATCGGGCGCGGCTTCACCTACTGCGTCCCTCCGTTCATGATCCGCGCGGACGTGGTCACGGGCGTGATGTCTTTCGCGGAAATGGACAGCATGATGTACAAAATCGAGGGGGAGGATCTGTACCTGATCGGCACCTCCGAGCACTCCATGATCGGCAAATTCATTGACACCATCATTCCGGAGGAAAAGCTGCCCTATACCCTGACCTCCTATTCTCCCTGCTTCCGCAAGGAAAAGGGCGCGCACGGCATTGAGGAGAGAGGCGTGTACCGAATCCATCAGTTTGAAAAGCAGGAGATGATCGTGGTCTGCAAGCCGGAAGAATCCAAAATGTGGTTCGACAAGCTGTGGCAGAATACGGTCGACCTGTTCCGCTCGCTGGATATTCCCGTCAGAACCCTGGAATGCTGCTCCGGCGATCTCGCGGACCTTAAGGTCAAGTCCATCGACGTAGAAGCATGGTCCCCCAGACAGAAAAAGTATTTTGAGGTGGGTTCCTGCTCCAACCTCGGCGACGCGCAGGCGCGCCGTCTGAGAATCCGCGTCAACGGCGAAAACGGGAAATATTTTGCCCACACTCTGAACAACACCGTGGTGGCGCCGCCCCGTATGCTGATTGCCTTCCTGGAAAACAATCTGCAAGCCGACGGCAGCGTCCGTATCCCCGAAGTCCTGCGCCCCTATATGGGCGGCATGGAGAAAATCGTCCGTCACTGATTTTCCTCCCCCGATGTGCAAAATCCCCCCTGCGGCTCAGACCGCGGGGGGATTTTCTATTCTGTTCTTTTTATTCTGTTTTGTCGGCGCGGCGGGGGAATTTTACGGCGGCGCCCCGTGAGGGTCAGTTTTTGCCCCGCTGTTTTTCTTCCATTTGTTCCAGCATCTTCCCCGCAGCGCACGCCTCCGCCTTGGCACGGCTGCCGCCGCTGCCCTCGACCGGGGGGTATCCCTCCACCGTCAGGCGGCAGAAAAAGGTCTTTGCGTGTTCGGGACCCTCGGTGCCCGTAATCTCATAGGTGTATCCGATTTTGCGCTTCTCGCAGTATTCTTTGAGCGCACTCTTGGGATTCTTCTCCACGCTGTTGCCGTCATGGCGGATGGTGGTAAACAGGCGCTCCACATCGTCGAGGCGCTTCACCACATCCACAAGCGTGTTAAAATCCATGCCGCTGTCCAGTGCCACCGCCGCCACAATGCTCTCAAACAGATCCTCGTTGGGGGAATCCTGCTGTAAGACATTCTGATTTCGGTCGCCGCGGGAGAGCCGCATGAAACGGTTGACCCCCAAACGGCGAATCGCGGCGGCAAGCGCGCGCTTATCGCTCATATTGCTTTTGATAATGGAGAAATCCGCTTCGCCCAACTCGGTCCGCAGCCCTGTCTCGTCCAGACGCGCGTAGCGCTCCAGCAAAAGGTATGCCAAAATGGCGGACAGCACGCTGTCCCCGAAGAACTCCAGCACCTCGTTGGACTGGGTGTCCGCAGGGGTGCGCCCCTGCGCCAGCTCATTGACATAGGAGGAGCGGGTAAACGCCTGCTTGAGCAGACTCTTATTGCGGAAGGTATACCCTATTCTCTGTTCAATTTCAAGAAAATCCTGTTCGGTCATCTGCTGTTGCTCCGTTGTATATTACCGTTATGTTTAGCCTATCATCAAGCCGGGCTTTTGTCAAGTGTTGTTCTTCCATGAAGCAACCAAGGTTGCGCCATGAAATTTTGCGGTGAATCGTTAAGTGCAGCGCGACACTTGACAGTATCATTCACAACCAAAATGAAAAGCAGGCTCTCGCGTGCTTCGGGGTAAGCGGTCGATTGGACGTATACGCCGCTTGCAGTCAATTTGACGCAGGGCTATTGCAAAATCCGTTTCCCTTGTTTTGCACTCCGGGATTTCTCCGAAGCCTGCAAAATCAGATGAATTTTGTCAAAATGAGAGGAAATTTGCAGTTTTCCTGTTGACAACCGGATGAAACTATGATACGATAAACCAAATTGATGCAATATCAAGGATAGAGGCGCGGTTTTCATCAGTAACTGAAGGTAAGAGGTCTTCGCAAGGATCTGCCGACAGCGAAAGGGGCAACCGCCGAAGGAAAAACTGTTGCGACGTTTTTCTTGGTTATCCGGAGAAAATCCGTATAACTGTCGCTTGCGCGGAGAGCTATATGAATTGCAGAAAAGACCGAAAGGATCAATCCGGTGCGAACAGGCACCTTTGACGGCTGTATCCTTTCTCGCTTCTTTTGTCTCTTCTTTGCAACCGCGCGGCGCAGTCCCGTTCGGTTGCTTTTTTTGTACAGGTGCATCTGAATACACGAAATAGAAGGAGAGTTTCATGAAAAAGCATTCTGTTTTCCGCGGTGTGGCTACCGCATTGATTACACCCATGCAAGCCGGAGGAGAGATTGATTACGCCGCATTCGGCAGGCTGATTGACTGGCAGATCGAGAGCGGGGTGAAAGCCCTGGTCATTGCCGGTACGACCGGCGAAGGATCCACGCTGTCCGACGAGGAGCACCGCAGAGTGCTGCAATACGCAGTGGAACGGATCAAGCACCGGGTTCCCGTGATCGCCGCAACCGGATCCAATGACACCGATTACGCCATCGACCTTTCCCGCTTTGCCTGTGACGCCGGTGCGGATGCGCTTCTTTGCGTTACCCCGTATTACAACAAGGCGACGCAAAAGGGTTTAATCCGTATGTATGAAGTCATTGCCGACGCCGTTTCAAAGCCGATTATTCTTTACAACGTGCCTTCGAGAACCGGCGTCAATATTGAACCCGAGACATATGCCATCCTCGCCGATCACCCGAATATCGCGGGAATCAAGGAAGCGAACGGAAATATGTCCAAAATTGTCGAAACAATGGCGCTTGTCGGAGACAAGCTCGACCTCTATTCAGGCAACGACGATCAGATTGTACCGATTCTCTCAATGGGTGGGAGCGGTGTGGTTTCCGTGCTTTCCAATGTTCTCCCGGCGGAAACCGAGGAACTGTGCGACCGCTTCTTTGCCGGAGATACGCAGGGCAGCGCCGCACTTCAGATGAAGTACCTGCCTCTGATCCAGGCGCTTTTCTCCGAGGTTAATCCGATCCCGGTCAAGGCTGCAATGGCGGGAATGGGGTATGGCGCCGATATATGCCGACTGCCCCTGACCCCGATGGAAGAAGCGCATAAGCGGATTCTCTTCGAGCGGATGCGGGACGCGGGAATCCGGATAGGAGTGTAACATGAGAATCATTGTTTCGGGCTTTTCCGGCCACATGGGACAGATTGTAGCCGGTGCCATTGAAAAAAAGGAAGGTATGTCCCTTGCTGCCGGCATCTGTATGGATGCCGATGCCCGGAAAGCGGATGGATGTCCGGTCTTTTCCTCCCCTGCCCAATGCCGGGCAAATGCCGATCTTCTGATTGATTTTTCAAATCATCTTCTGACCTTTCCGCTTCTCGCGTACTGCATTGAACGGAAGCTCCCGGCTGTCATCTGCACCACCGGGCAGACCGCGGAAGAAACAGAAGCAATCCGAGCTGCCGCAAAGCAAATCCCGATTTTCTTCTCGGCAAATATGTCGGTCGGGATCGCCGTCCTGATCCGGATGGCGAAAGAAGCCGCAAAGGCGTTTCCGGATGCCGATATTGAAATCGTGGAGACACATCACAACCGGAAACTGGACGTCCCGAGCGGAACCGCGCTGATACTTGCAAATGAACTGAAACAGGTGCGTGCAGACGCGGACTTTTGCGTCGGCAGGCACGAAGCAGGAAAACGGAAGCCTAACGAAATCGGGATTCATTCCATCCGTGCCGGGAACGAGATCGGCACACATGAGGTCATCATTGCCACGGAAAGCCAGGTCCTCACACTCAAGCATGAAGCACGGGATCGCGCGCTCTTTGCGGAGGGCGCCCTGGCGGCTGCCGAATTCCTCTTGGGGAAAGAATCGGGGCTCTACGGAATGGAAGACCTGCTTCGTCCCTGACGAAAAACAACAAAACGACAGAAAAAGAACGGAAATACAAAATGAACGCTGAAGAAATTATTCGCTTTATCGCGGAAGCCCCGAAAAAAACACCGGTAAAACTGTATGTGAAAGAGAAAGAACCGATCGACTTCGGAGACGCCAAGGTATTCGGCTGCGGGGATAAGATCGTTTTTGGGGACTATAAAGAACTGGCTCCGATTCTCGAGGCGAACCGGGACAAGATTGCCGATCTTGTGATAGAAAACGATGCGCGGAACAGCGCTGTTCCCCTTTTGGACAAGAAAAACATTGCCGCCCGTATTGAACCGGGCGCAATCATCCGCGATATGGTGGAGATCGGCCGGAATGCAGTCATTATGATGGGCGCGATTCTGAATATCGGCGCGGTCGTCGGAGAGGGAACCATGATCGACATGGGTGCCGTTCTCGGCGGACGCGCAACGGTCGGGAAAAAGTGCCACATCGGTGCGGGCGCGGTGCTTGCGGGAGTGGTGGAGCCCGCTTCGGCAACGCCGGTGGTGATTGAAGACAACGTTCTGGTCGGCGCGAACGCTGTGGTGATTGAGGGAGTTCACGTCGGAGAAGGCGCAGTGGTTGCGGCAGGCGCGGTGGTCATTTCGGACGTGCCTGCAAATGCGGTTGTCGCGGGGTGCCCGGCAAAGATAGTCAAGTACCGCGACGAAAAGACCGCGCAGAAGACCGCCCTCCAGGATGCGCTCCGCACACTTTGAAATGTAATTTGAAATGTAAAAGGAAGGATTTCGGCAGTCAGATGAAAAAAGAAGTTCCCTTTACAAGAGAGGAAGCGGCGCTCTGGCGGGAAAGTTACCCGACCCCTTTTTATGTATACGACGAAGAAGCGATCCGGAATACCGCGCTTTCCCTGCGCGAGGCGTTCGGTTGGGCGCCCGGATACCGCGAATATTTTGCCGTGAAAGCCCTTCCGAACCCCGAAATTCTCCGCATTCTGCATGATTGCGGATGCGGTGCCGACTGCGCTTCCATTTCAGAAGTGACCCTGTGCCGCAGAATCGGTATGAGCGGGGAGGAAATCATCTTTACCTCCAACGAAACGACGGCGGAAGAATATCGGACTGCCAAGGAAGCGGGCGCGATCCTGAACCTCGACGACATTACGCACATTGACTTTGTAGAAGAGGTCTGCGGGCTTCCGGACACGGTCTGCCTCCGCTATTATCCGGGACAGTTCCGGATTGCCAACGGCATCATGGGAAAACAGTACGACGCGAAATTCGGGATGACGCCGGAGCAGGTGCTGGAAGCCTGTCGGATCCTGAAACAAAAGGGGGTACGCCGCTTCGGGCTTCACGCGATGCTCGCGAGTTGTTCACTGGAGGAATCCTACTACCCCTGCCTTGCGGAAGAACTTTTCTCCTTTGCCGTGAAGGTCCGGGAAAAGACAGGCGTTTCGTTTGAACTGATTGATCTTGCCGGCGGAATCGGTATCCCGTACCGCCCGGAGGAAAAGAAAGTCGACATTCTGGCAGTCGGGGAGGCGGTGCGGAAGGTCTATGAGAGAATACTCACCCCCGCGGGGCTTTCTCCGAGACTTGCGACCGAGCTCGGGCGCTTTGTCACCGGTCCGCACGGCTATCTGGTCACCTCGGTGCTTCATCATAAGCATACGTACAAGGAATACGTCGGTGTGGATGCGACGGCGTGCAATCTGATGCGCCCCGCGATGTACGGCGCATACCACCATATCACGGTGCTCGGAAAAGAGAATTTGCCGGAGGACACGGTCGTGGACGTGGTCGGCTCGCTTTGTGAAAACAACGATAAGTTTGCAGTCGACCGTCCCCTGCCCGCGGTGGAACGGGGGGATCTTCTGGTGATCCATGACGCGGGCGCGCACGGGTATTCCATGGGGTACAATTACAACGGGAAGCTCCGGTGTGCGGAATTCCTGCTCCGCCGTGGGCATACGCTTCAGATGATCCGCCGTGCGGAAACGCTGAACGATTATTTCGCCACGCTGGATATCGACCCCGCATTCCGGAACTGACGCTCGAAAGGAATTGCCGCCAAAATGAATACAGAGAAACCGGCAAACAAAATGCGAAGCCGGATGAATACCGCGCTTTACGGTGCGCGCCGGAGCGCCATCCGCGAGTTTTCGAGGTTGGCGCGCGAAACGCCCGGGTGTATAGCCCTTACGCTCGGTGAACCCGACCGGGAAACCGAAGCAACGGTTTCCGAACAGATCCAAACTGCGCTTTCCGCCAAGGAAACCCATTACATTGAGAACAACGGTACATTGGCGCTCCGCACGGCAATTGCGGATTTTGAATCCGGCAAAAACGGCATGGATTACAGCCCGGACGAAGTGATCGTGACCGCCGGTGCTACCGAAGCGCTTTTTACGGCGCTTTTCGGCATTCTCAACCCCGGGGACGAGGTGATTGTGCCTGTGCCGGCGTTTGTCCTCTATGAAGAAATCATCCGGCTCTGCCGAGGGGTTTTTGTGCCGCTCGAAACGGCACCAGACGGGTTTCAGATTTCTTTTGAAAAACTGCAGTCTCTTGTTACGCCCCGTACCAAGGCGATCATTCTCAATTCCCCGAACAACCCGACCGGCGTCGTTTACAATCGCGAAAGCCTCGATGCGGTCCATCGGATTGCGTCCGAACAGCCTCTGTTTGTCATCTGTGACGACGTGTACCGGCAACTGATCTATACGGATTCGTATCACAGTTTTGCCGAATACCGTGATCTGCGCGACCGTATCCTTGTGGCGCAGAGTTTTTCCAAGCCCTATGCGATGACCGGCTGGAGAATGGGATATCTTCTCGCCGACCGTCAGATCAAGGAGCGGCTTGAATTGGTTCATCAGTATCTGGTGGTCTCGACGCCTTCCCTGTTTCAGCGGTCCGGGGTCCGCGCATTGCAGACCGATCCCGATGAGTTTGTCTCGGTATGCCGGCGCCGCCGCGATTATGTTTTGCATTGCCTTGCCGAAATGGGACTTTCCGTGACAAAGCCGGAGGGCACGTTTTACGTCTTTCCCGACATTTCAGCTTTCGGCATCTCATCGGCAGACTTCTGCCGCAGAATGATTTCCGAAGTGGGGCTTGCGGCGACACCGGGGTTTTGTTTCGGTTCGGACGACCACATCCGCCTGAGCGTGTGTGCGTCTGACGAAAATTTGAAAGAGGGCATGAAGCGGCTCCGGATTTTTTTGGAACGCCTGCGGGAAGAGAAAAAAGGGGAATCATGCTGTGATTGACTGGAAAATCGAAGCTGAAAAAATTTCGGAAATTCTGACCGCACTCCGCCGCGATTTCCACCGTTGTCCGGAACTCGGGAATGCCGAGGTCAGGACTTCCGAGCGAATCTGCGAGTATCTGCGGTCCCTTTCCGTCACGGTTGTGCGCCCGTTCGGCACAGCCGTCATGGGAATTCTGCAGGGGGAAGCAACGAATGAGGCGCCAACCCGGACGGTCGCGCTTCGCGCCGACATGGACGCGCTCCCTCTGACTGAGGCAACCGGTCTTCCGTTTGCGTCCGAAACGGCGGGGGTGATGCATGCCTGCGGACATGATTTTCATGTGGCGGCACTGCTCGGCGCGGCGACTTTGCTTGCGTCCCACCGATCCGAACTGAATGGTTCGGTCCGCTTTCTCTTTCAACCGGATGAGGAGGGCATGGGAGGCGCTGAACGCATGATCCGTGCCGGGTGTCTCGACCCCGACGTTTGTGCTGTTTTCGGACTGCACGTATCCCCGGAACTCCCGGCAGGGCAGATCGGTATCCGCTACGGCAGTTTTTACGCCGCTTCAAACCCTTTTCGGATTACGGTATACGGCAAAAGCGCGCACGGCGCCGAACCCGAAAAGGGGATCGATGCCATTGCCGCGGCGTCTGCTGCCGTGACGGCGGTCAGAGATCTTCCGCGTCTCTTTCGGGATCCTCCGTCGGTGGTCAGCGTCTGCTCTTTCCGGGCAGGGAGCGCCGAAAATATCATTGCGGACCGAGCGGAACTGTGCGGCATTCTGCGCACATTCGGAGAAGAAGCGAGAGAAAAACTGAAAGAAGCCTTCCGGGAAACCGTGCTCCGAGCGGTTGCCCCCTTTGGCGCCACCGCTGAAATTGCCATCCGCGACGGGTATCCGGGCGTATACAATTCAGATTCGGAAACCGCGCTTGCACATCGCACCGCCTGTGAAACATTCGGAGAGGAGCGGGTCAAAATTCTGGAACACCCCACGATGACAACCGAAGACTTCGGATATTTCATTCTCCGGAGCGGCGGCTGTTTGGCCCATCTCGGGGTCGGTCCGACTGCGCCTTTGCATCATCCGGCTTTCTCGCCCGACGAACGCGCGCTTCCCTGCGGAGCGGCGTATCTTGCTGCGGTTGCTGCGGAAGCGCTGCGCGGCCCGGTTTCCGACTTGCACGGCTCCTAATGCCGCCGGATTTCTGCCGCACCGATTCCGCCTCCACATAGGGAACGGGATGAATGCGCCTGCAAAAGTCCAAAACACTTCAAAGTCGATAAACGGAGAAATCTTTTGAAATCTCCGTTTTTTCGTTATACATAATCCATGTATATCCGCTCTGCCCGCGCAGCGTCTGCCCCGCATCTGACAAGAGCGGGTTCAACAAGACCGTAATTGAAAAATTATTCTTGTTAGAAAAGATTATTTTTCCAAATCCGTTGACTTCACCAATTTAGCGTGATAAAATGATAGAGTGAAAGACAAGAAAGAAAAAGTGACGCGAAGAAGCGCACCGCATTGTTTTGAAGAAAGGAAATCCAGAGAATGAACATCCATTCCGATTCTATCGACCGGCTTTTCAAAACCATTCTTCAGCTCGGTTCCATCCAGGAATGTTACAATTATTTTGAGGATTTGTGCACCATCAAGGAGATCCAGTCCATGGCGCAAAGACTTGACGCAGCCATACTGCTTTCCGAGGGTGTCAGCTATCAGAAGATCGTTGAACAGGTCAATATCAGCTCGGCGACCATTTGCCGGGTCAATAAATGTCTGAACTACGGCGAGGGAGGCTATCGCTCTGCCATCGAAAAACTCAAAAAAGAGGAGGCAAAAGGCGATGACGCAGCCACTTCGTGATATCGGTGAATCCATACTGTTTTCCTTGCGCTCACTATACGGACAGCACGGCTATTCACATTATAAGATGAACAAATTTGAGGAATACGACCTCTATGCCCGCAATAAGGACTTTCTGATTTCCGACAACGTAATCACCTTTACCGACGGTAACGGTAAGCTCCTTGCCCTGAAGCCCGACGTAACCCTTTCGATCGTCAAGAACTCGAAGGATTGCTCCGATGCGCTCCAGAAACTTTATTACAACGAAAACGTCTACCGAATGTCCAAGGGAAGCCGCAATTTCAAGGAGATCATGCAGGTCGGACTGGAATGCATCGGCAAGGTAGACGACTACTGCGTTTATGAAGTGCTGAAGCTGGCGCAAAGGAGCCTTGACGTCATCAGTCGCAACAACATTCTCAGCGTATCGCATCTCGGGATACTGTCCGAGGTCATGGATAAAATCGGTGTTCCCGACGGGAGCAAGGCAGAGGTGCTGCACCTGATCGGGGAAAAGAACCTGCATGAACTCGGCTCATTGCTCGGAAAACTCGGCGTCTGTGACGAAAGCATCGATCTGCTTCGCCGTCTTCTCAATACCCGGGGCAGAACTGACGAAGTGCTGCTTAAGATGGGAGAGCTGCTCCGCGGGGTCGTCAGCGACGATACAATGGCGCACTTTACAGGCGTGCTTTCGCCGCTTTCGTCGGAGAAGAATCTCAGCATTGACTTTTCGGTGGTAGGCGATATCAACTACTATAACGGCTTTGTCTTCAAGGGCTTTGTCGAGGGAATCCCCACAAGTCTGCTGTCAGGCGGGCAATATGATATGCTCATGCGTAAAATGGGACGTTCTTCGAAAGCGATCGGCTTTGCAGTCTACCTCGACACAATAGAACAGTACATTCGTAAGCCCGAGAAGTACGATGTGGACGTCGTGTTGCTGTACGACGGCACGAGTTCGCTCTCACAGATCGGCGAAGCGGTGCAACGGCTGACCGCCGACGGCGAAAGCGTGCTTTCGGCAAGCGTTCTCCCGGTACAGATCAAATACAAAAGATTAATGAAAATGCAGAATGGGAGGGTAGATATCATTGAAACCAATGCTTAATATTGCCCTGCCGAAAGGACGGCTGGGCGAGAAGGTCTACGGTATGTTCGAGACAGCCGGATTCCCGTGCCCCTCGATCAAAGAGAATAATCGCAAGCTGATTTTTGAGAATGATGAGGTCGGCGTACGCTATTTCTGGGTCAAGCCGTCGGATGTGGCGATATACGTCGAGCGCGGCGCGGCGGATATCGGCGTTGCCGGAAAGGACATTCTTCTCGAATATGAGCCGGACGTTTTTGAGCTTCTTGACCTCAACATAGGTAAGTGCCGTATGGCGGTGGCAGCGAAGCAGGACTTTCATGACGACGCGGGCAGAACGCTCCGTGTGGCGACAAAGTTTTCGAATATCGCCGAGAACTACTATCTTTCCTGCGGCCGCGACATCGATATCATCCATCTGAACGGCTCTATCGAAATCGCCCCGATACTGGGGCTTTCGGACGTAATCGTGGATATCGTTGAGACCGGGACAACGCTGCGTGAGAACAATCTTGTGGTCATCGACACCGTTGTGCCGATCAGCGCACGTCTCATCGCAAACAAATCAAGCTATAAATTCAAAGCCGAAGCCATCGACAGAATCGTTTCCGGGATGGCAAAGCAGGTGGAGGAATCGGTATGATTCGGATTTTGAAATACGGAGAGGTCGCAAATTCCGACGTTTTTGCAAGGGCAGTGCCCACTGTAGACGTTGAGGCTGTCGTCTCCGAAATCCTTGCAAACGTAAAAGAGAGGGGAGACGCCGCCCTGTTTGAATACTGCAAAAAGTTCGACAAAGCAGCGCTTACTTCTCTGCAGGTATCTGAGGAAGAAATCGACGAGGCTTTGGCGCAAACCACGCCCGAGCTGATAGAAATCATGAAAAAAGCCGCCGCCAATATCCGCAAATTTCATGAGCGGCAGGTTCGCAACAGCTTTATCATCAACAATGAGGACGGGGTCGTGGTAGGTCAGAAGATCATTCCGGTTGACCGCGCCGGTCTTTACGTCCCGGGCGGCACGGCTGCATACCCTTCTACCGTGCTTATGGACGCGATTCCCGCAAAGATCGCAGGCTGCCGCGAGGTTGTCATTGTCACACCGCCCGGCGCCGACGGCAGGATCAATCCGGTCATTCTCGCCGCCGCGAGCATCGCAGGTGTGGACAGGATTTTCAAGGTCGGAGGCGCTCAGGCAATCGCCGCTTTGGCATACGGCACAGAGACCGTTCCGAAGGTGGATAAGATCGTAGGTCCGGGCAACGCTTTTGTCGCCGAGGCGAAAAAGCAGGTGTTCGGAAAAGTCTCGATAGATATGATTGCCGGGCCCAGCGAAATCCTGATTGTCGCCGACGGCAAAACGTCGCCCCGATTCGCCGCCGCCGATCTGCTCTCTCAGGCGGAACACGATAAAATGGCGAGCGCGGTTCTCGTAACCGATTCCATGGAACTGGCAGAGGCGGTGCAACAGGAGCTGGAAGTTCAGATTCCCCGACTGGAGCGCGCTGAAATTGCACGGGCTTCCATTGATCATAACGGAAAGATCATCGTTGCCGACACGCTGGACGCGGCTATTGAGATTGCGAACGAGATCGCGCCCGAGCACCTTGAGCTTTGCGTGGATTCGCCGTTTGATTACCTCGATAAAATCCGTCACGCAGGCTCTGTCTTCATGGGAAGAAACTGCCCGGAGGCACTTGGCGATTATTTCGCAGGCCCGAACCACACGCTTCCCACCAGCGGCACGGCGAAATTCTCAAGCCCCTTATCCGTAGATGACTTTATCAAAAAGACCCAGTATACCTATTACACGCGCGATGCACTGCGCAAGGTGGCAAAGGACGTCGCCGCCTTTGCCGAAGCCGAGGGTCTGACCGCTCACGCGAAAAGCGCGCTCATCCGTACGGAGGAGGACGCAAAGTGAGCCGCTTTTTCAGTGAAAAATACGCCGCATTAACCCCGTATACTCCGGGCGAGCAGCCAAAAGGGCAGACGTACATCAAGCTCAACACCAACGAATCCCCCTTTCCGCCCTCGGCGCGGGCTCAGAAACTCGCCGCTGCCGAAGCGACAAGACTTGAACTGTATTCCGACCCGGAATGCCGGGATCTGGTTTCCGCCGCCGCAGAAATACTGGGCGTTGGCGCCGACGAGATTCTATTTACAAACGGCTCTGACGAGATCCTGAACTTTGCCTTTATGGCGTTCTGCGACAAGGAGCATCCCGCCGTCTTCCCTGACATAACCTACGGCTTTTACCCCGTGTTTGCCGAACTGAACCATATTCCATACACCCAAATACCGCTGAATCCCGATTTTACGATAAACGTCGGAGATTATATCGGCGTCGGGAAGACGGTTTTCATTGCCAACCCCAACGCTCCCACCGGCATCGCCCTCCCTCTCTCCGACATTGAGCGGATTGTCCGGAGCAACCCGGACAATGTGGTGGTCATCGACGAGGCTTACGTGGATTTCGGGGCGGAAAGCGCGGTCGGTCTCACTCGCAAATACGACAATCTCCTTGTGACGCAAACCTTTTCAAAGTCCCGGTCACTGGCAGGAGCGCGCCTTGGCTTCGGTATAGGAAGCCCTTCCCTGATCCGCGACCTGAACACCATTAAGTACTCCACAAATCCCTATAATGTCAATCGCATGACCATGGCGGCAGGGATCGGTGCGCTCACCGACCGCGAATACTTCGCCAAAAACTGCCGCGCGATAGAAGAGACCCGCGCGTGGACGTCCGATGAACTGAGGGCGCTGGGCTTTACCGTCCTCGATTCAAAGGCGAACTTTGTCTTTGCCGCGCACGATCGGCTCCCCGGGAAGGAGCTTTACCTGAAGCTCAAAGAAAACGGGATTCTTGTCCGTCACTTCGATTCAGCGCCTCTGACAAACTTCAACCGCATCAGCATCGGGACCACAGAGCAAATGCAAACGCTGATCAACACAATCAAAAAAATTCTGGAGGATATGCCATGAGAAACACCGAAATCAACCGCAGGACCGCAGAAACAGACATAAAGATATCGCTGTCGCTTGACGGCAGCGGACGCAGTGAGATCTCAACCGGATGCGGTTTTCTCGATCATATGCTGACGCTTTTCGCAAAGCACGGCTGTTTCGATCTGACGGTTGCCTGCACTGGCGATACGCAGATCGACTACCACCATACGGTCGAGGATATTGGGATCGCTTTGGGCGAAGCGTTTGCCGAGGCACTCGGCGACAAGCGCGGTATTGTCCGTTACGGCGACACCACGCTCCCCATGGATGAAGCTCTCATTCTTTCCGCGGTGGACCTTTCCGGGCGGAGTTACCTCGGCTACACCGTTTCCATCCCCACCGAAAAGGTCGGTGACTTCGACACGGAGTTGGTTGAAGAGTTTTGGCTCGGCTTTGTACGCAACGCTGCCTGCACGCTCCATATCCGTATGCTCTCCGGAACAAACTCTCACCACATCATAGAGGGATGCTTCAAGTCGGTCGCGCGCAGCCTGCGCAAAGCGGTGAGCATTGACGAAAAATACGCCGGCGAAATTCCGTCGACCAAAGGGGTTTTATAA
The DNA here is from genome assembly GCA_945920215.1 of uncultured bacterium. Taxonomy (GTDB): domain Bacteria; phylum Bacillota; class Clostridia; order Oscillospirales; family CAG-272; genus UBA1740. The sequence continues at coordinate 3,780 of CAMEJM010000002.1, read as the reverse complement.
TGGTCGCCGTTGTTGATTACGGAGTCGGCAATCTCTTTTCTCTGAAAAGCTCCTTTGAGGCGATCGGCACGGAGGTCACGGTCACAGCCGACCGGGAAACCATCGCGCGCGCCGACAGGATCATACTTCCCGGAGTCGGCGCCTTTGAGGACGCCGCAAAAAAGCTCCGTTCCTCCGGCCTTGCGGATTTCATCTGCGAGCAAGCAGGACGCGGGAAGCCGCTGTTGGGTATCTGCCTCGGTATGCAGCTGCTTTTTGATAAAAGCTACGAATACGGCGTGCATGAGGGGCTGGGTCTGATACACGGAACGGTCCGTCCCATTGCCGATGTTGCTCCGGCAGGCTATAAAATTCCTCATATCGGTTGGAACGCCCTGCACTTCACAAGACCGAACGGGCTTTTTGCCGGGCTTTGCGAGGGAGACTGCGTTTATTTCGTACACTCCTACTACGCAACGGATTGCGAGGACGCTGTGATTGCAACGACCGAATACGGCGCACCCCTGACCGCCGCGGTAGCGTGCGGAAACGTGCTCGGGTGCCAGTTCCATCCCGAAAAGAGCGGAAGCGTGGGACTGAAAATTCTCAAGGCGTTTTCTGAAATGAAGGGGTGAGCGTGATGCTGATATATCCTGCAATCGATTTATATGAGAGCAAGGCAGTTCGTCTTTTCAAAGGCGACTATGCCCAAATGACGGTATACAGCAACGACCCTCCCGCCCTCGCCGAAGCCTTTGCCGGATGCGGTGCAACGCATATGCATATCGTCGATCTTGAGGGCGCAAAAACCGGCAAGACCCCGAACATGAAAACCATTCTCGCCATCAAGGAGCGCGGCGGGCTGTTCTGCCAGGTTGGCGGCGGTATACGCAGCATGGAGATCGTCGACCGTTACCTCGGCGCGGGGCTTGACCGTGTCATTCTCGGTACCGCGGCAGTGACCGAGAGCGGCTTTGTCGAAAGAGCGGTTGAGAAGTACGGTGATAAAATCGCCGTGGGTATCGACATAAAGGACGGCTTTGTGGCAATCCGCGGCTGGACGGAAAAATCCGATTGGAATGCCTTTGACTTTTGTCGTAAGATGCAGAACGTGGGAGTGAAAACCCTGATCTGCACCGATATTTCCCGGGACGGCGCAATGCGCGGTACAAATCATGAGCTTTACGGCACCATGAAGAAATCCTTTGACATGAATATCATCGCGTCAGGCGGCGTTTCTTCCATTGAGGATATCCGGCGGCTTTCAGATGCCGGACTCTACGGTGCGATCGTCGGGAAAGCGTACTACACCGGGGCGATCGACCTGAGCGAAGCGATAGAGGTGGCAAAATGATCACAAAAAGAATTATTCCCTGCCTTGACGTGAGAAACGGCAGGGTAGTCAAGGGAGTCAACTTCGAGGGGCTCCGGGACGTTTCCTCTCCGGTCGCTTTGGCGGAATATTACAGTTCCTGCGGCGCGGACGAATTGGTCTTTTACGACATCACTGCTTCCTCCGACGGACGCGCGATTTTCACCGATATTCTCGCCGAGACGGCGAAAAGGGTATTTATTCCACTGACGGTCGGAGGCGGCATCAATACGCTCGACGATTTTGACCGCGTGTTGAAATGCGGCGCAGACAAGGTCAGCGTCAACTCGGGAGCCATTCGGAATCCGTCGCTGATATATGAGGCGGCAAAACGCTACGGAAATCAGTGTGTGGTGCTCTCGGCAGATGTGAAGCGGGTGGATGGCACATTTCATGTTTTTGCCAAGGGGGGGCGCGAGGACACGGGCATGGAGGCTATCGGTTGGATACGCCGTTGCGTCGATAACGGCGCAGGCGAAATCGTTGTCAATTCCATTGATACCGACGGCGTAAAGGGCGGATTCGACCTTGAAATGCTGAGTGCCGTATGTGATGCAGTCGACGTTCCCGTCATTGCATCGGGCGGCGCGGGAACGATACAAGACTTCATTCAGCTGTTCCGCTCCATTCCCGGGGTTGACGCCGGTCTTGCCGCATCGATTTTTCATTTCGGCGAGGTTCGGATTGCCGATCTCAAACGCGAAATGGTCAAAAACAATATTCCAACAAGAATTGATGGAGATACACAATGATAAACATTGACGAACTGAAATTTGACGAACAAGGTCTGATTCCCGCAATAGTCGTTGACTCTGTAAGCAAGCGCGTATTGACCCTTGCATATATGAACCGTGAAAGCCTTGAAATCTCGATTGAAAAACAGCTCACCTGCTTCTGGAGCCGCTCCCGTCAGGAATTATGGCTCAAGGGAGAAACCAGCGGTCACTTCCAGCATATTGTGTCGATCACCGCAGATTGCGACAAGGACGCGCTTCTGGTCGTCGTAGAGCCGGACGGCGCGGCTTGCCACCTCGGTACGTTCTCCTGCTTTGAATACCCGGTGTTTCAGAGCGAGGAGCGCCATGAATTCTCCTATGAGGGACTCATGAAGCTGATTGAGGGGCGAAAGGTTGAGAAAAAGGAAGGCTCATACACTACCTATCTCTTTGAAAAAGGGCTTGATAAAATCCTCAAGAAGGTCGGTGAGGAAAGCACCGAGGTGATTATCGCAGGAAAGGCGGAAGACAAGAAAGAGACTATCTATGAGATAGCAGATCTCGCATATCATGTCATGGTGCTGATGGTCGAAGCGGGAATCAGCCTTGAGGACATTCATCGGGAGCTGGCATCAAGGCACGTCATTGACCATAAGGTCAAGCAGGAGAAAATGACCAAGTGATGTTTGATCTTCACACGCATACAACCTTCAGTGACGGCAGAAACAGCCCTGAGGAAATGGTGCTTTCGGCGATTGGCATGGGAATGTCAACGCTTGGCATCTCCGACCACTCTTACACCTCCTTCGACGAGAGCTACTGCATTCCGCGTCACAGACTTGAGGAATACAGGAACTGTATTCGTTCGCTGCAGGAAAAGTACGGCGACCGCATCGGGATCCGCCTGGGGCTTGAGAAGGATTACTATTCCGATACCGTCGATGAGGGCTACGATTATCTCATCGGTTCGGTCCACTATGTGAAGCTCGGAGAGGAATACGTCGCAGTTGACGAGTCGGCGCAAATCCTGATCGATGCGGCGGCACGGCACTTCGGCGGAGACATCTACAGCCTTGCGGAAATCTACTACAGCTCCGTATCTGACGTTATCAATCGCACGCATGCTAACATCATCGGTCACTTTGACCTTTTTAAGAAGTTCAACCGGGACGGTTCGCTTTTCGATGAAAACGCGCCGCGATACAAGAAAATGGTCATCGATGCGGCAGACAAACTGCTTGCCTGCGGTGTCCCGTTTGAAATCAACACCGGCGCGATCCGGCGGGGCTACCGTGACGACCCATATCCGTCACCTGAAATGATCCGGTACATCAAAGCACGCGGCGGAAAACTGATCCTGTCCTCTGACAGCCACTCGGCTGAGGATTTGTGCTTTTTATTCGGACGCTTTGCGGAGGTGTAAAGCTGACGGCGGCTACAATTCTTGCTCAAATGATATTGTTTTGTTGGTTTTTCGGGTGCATTTGCACGTACAAATTCGGAAAATAGTTTTAGTAGATGGCATGGGGATAAAAAGCGCCGAATTTGTTATGTTATGCTTGTTCGGCATAGGAAGTATCTCTTTTTGGGTAATCCCTTTTTTGGGAAAGTGGTTCCTTTTGGGAGTATTGCTTTTTTAGTTTATCGTTCAATTTTTCTGCCATTGGTATTATACTATTTTTGGTGCTTCGGAGAAGAAGTTAAAAGGATATA
>CAMEJM010000001.1 GCA_945920215.1 uncultured bacterium | reverse complement strand
AGGGCTTTGCCCGAAAATGAAATACCACCCGCTTGGCGGGTGGATATTTATTGCGCGGGACTGACTCATTCATTGCATTTTAATCCCGCAGTTCGGATAGAACTTTTCAATGGTTTGACTTGGAAAAAGGGCATCGCTTACCGATACACTGGTTGTTTTGGTTTGAAAAGCCACAAACAACATCTCCGATTTCCATTTTCACGCCAAGGTTTTCGTTTACAAATTCAACCGCCTGTATGATGGAAAGAAAAGAATCCCGTTTGCAACAGCGGGGACCGCCAACTTCCCCGATTGCATTCAGGGATTTTGCCGTCATACGGTTGGAAAGAGCAAAAGGCTCATCTGTGAGCGGCGTGGAACCGGTAATAATAGAAAGAAACATTCCCGTACTGACGCCGGCACCGCACGCGCCCCAAAAGCCGCAGGCGCCTCCCGGAACGCTTCTCCCGCGATTGCGCATTTCCATAAGCGCCTTTTCAAGGTCAATATCCCCACCGGCATTCTTGTATGCGGTAAGCAGCGCCGCACCTACCATGATGTGATGCTCCGGACCGTGCATATGACAGAATGGAAGACGCATCATTTGATTCATGATTTCGATTGGATCCTTGGATGTCTCCGCGAGACATATGCTGAAAATGCTGTCGATCCCCTGCGTATGACATTCGTTGCAAACATAGTGCCCGCCTACACAGCGGGTTTTGCTGAACTCTTTTTTATGGCAAATCGCACACTCCATCCGGATATCTTCAGTCAGGTATTCAAGCGGCGCTTTGCAGATGAAACATTCCTCTTTCATAATATTGTACTCCGATCGGTCAAAAAAGAGGGGATAAATACATCCCCTCTATGAATCCAAGTGGCTCCTATCCCCCAACCTGTGTTTGCTCCGCAAAGCAAATTTCGTTTTGTCCGTAAGGGAACACTTCATTTCAAGCGGATAGAAGCAGATGGGGAATCATTGATTTTCGTCAAATCAAGATAGGGTTTGAATCACTTAATTATTTCTGTTGGGTGGAAGACGATGCTTCCTGCTCTGCGGCAGTATCTGTTTTCGTCTGTTCGGCCGCCTGCGTTGCGGCGCCGGCAGTCTGATCGGATGCCTGTTCGGCTTGCGCTTGCTCTTTTGCCTCAGCTTCGGCTTGCGCTTCCGCACGGGCTTGCGCCGTTGCCTGCGCGACTGCGAGCTCGCGTTCCAGTGCCTCTTGACGCTCGGCACTTTCTTTGGCGCGCGTAGCTTTTCTGGAGGCTTTGATGGCGGCGGCACGTTTTTTCCTTGCGTCCCGCTCCTCATCCGGATTGTGATATATATAGTTATAGTTCGTCATTAATTGTTCTTCGCCGCGCCGTTTTAACCCGTAATTGACCAATTGACGTACCAAATCGTAGAGGACCGCAAACAGCGGCACGCCGAGCAGAAGACCGACAAATCCAAACAAGTCGCCGAACAGCATGACCGCAAACAAAACCCAAAAACTGGACAAACCTACGTTGTCGCCGACAATATAAGGATCAAGGATATTGCCGTCAAGCTGCTGTACAACCACCACAATGATCAGGAAATAAAGCACGTTGATGGGGTGGGCGGTATCTGCCATCAGAACGATCAGCATGGAGGGAAAAGCGCCGATGTAAGGTCCGAAGAAAGGAATCATGTTGCAGAACGCCATGAATACGGCAATCAACGGGGCGCTCGGAATATGAACGATCATCATGACGATATAAAGAATACAGCCCACAATGAAAGAGTCGATCATTTTGCCGGTGAAGAACTCGGAAAACTTGCGGTTCGTAAACTGCGCTTCTTTAATCAGCCAATCTGCTATGCTCTTTTTGAAAGTCGCGCGTACAATCAGAGTTGCCTGTGCGGCAAAGCGTTTGCGGTTGTATAGGATATAGACCGCAGACACAACCGTGACCAGAATATCCACCAAAAAATTAAGAACAAAGGAAATCACCGTACCGGCAGTGGTGATAATGCTCATATAGTTCTTTAATAGATTTTCAACAAAAGAACCGGAGGCTTCGGTGATACTCTTGATAATGGTCTGATAGGAACGGTAAATGAAAGAAGCAACCGGGCTTTCGGGACGGTTCAAAGTCTCCATCCAATTGTTGAATTGCTGCAAGTACGCGGGTACCGAGTCCTTGAGAATGAAGAGAGAATCGATCACGGAAGGCACTACCAGCATCACCACTCCGAACAGGATGAGGGCGAACACAAGCATGGCTATCAGGATGCTGACCTTTTCGGCAAAGCTGCGTGCGCGTTTTTCCGTTGTTCTGCCGGCAGCGATCCGCTTGCGAAAGACACGCTTGACAAACAGATTGCCGAGGTGGATGTCAAGGCTGTTACAGATCGGTTTCAGAATGAAAGCAATCAGAGAACCCGCCAAAAAGGGGGCGATGATGCTGAAAAACGTCGAAATGCCATGACCAATGTCAGCAAGATGTATCAGCAGAAAATACGCCAGCAGAGCAACGGCAATGACAATCAGAATCATACGCATTATCTGGCGATAACGCGGTGAAAGCGGGTTTTTCATGCTTTCCTCCAAATCAGTATCACGCCGGGGGGCAGTCGGTTTTCGGCGCAACCGTTAGTTTATACTATTATTATAGCAATATGGAGACCCTAAATCAATATGTATTCCGAAATTCGTTTTGATGCTTCATATCCGGCAAAATAGAGTCAATTCAGAGGGGGTTATCTCCCGACACAAACCGTTTCAAATTTGTTCATTTCGTTTTAACATAATATGTAAATAATAATTTACATGATTTTGAATGTAAATAATTATATACACATTTTACAAATGAAAAAATCATGATATCTTTTTAATTTTTTATTTAAAATGTCTTTTTGCTCCGATTTTTTGCGAAAAATCAAGGGGTTTTTGCAAAAAACACTGTTTTTGTCAAAAAGTGGTGATGAAAAAAGGGATGCTAAGAGATGAAATGTATTGATTTTTGACATGGAATGTGATAGAATGACCGTAATGCAAGGAGAGGACGAGCCATGCCTGCCCTTTCCTGTGAGGAGGACAAACTGTTTCAAATATGAAAAAGTGCTTGCTAACTTGCCTGTGCGTTGCTTGCCTGCTTGCGGTGCTCGGCATTTCGGTTTCCGCTGAAACGCCTGCGTATCTCTTACAGGTGACAGCAGAAGCCGGTGAGGTCGCGATGAACTTCTTCTCCCTCGTTTCAAAAGCTTTCCATACTCTATATGAGTATTATTGCGCGGCTTTTTCTCATCTTGGCTTTTTCGCTTCATGGGGGTTCTTACCGATAGCGATCATTCTGACGCTCGTGGCAGTATTTGGATACCGTATATACCGCCCCATCAGTATCCTTTGCGGCGCACTCTTTGGCTTTGCCGCCGGGTTTGCGGTTTATGATTTTTTGCTTGCTTGGGTGAATGCTCCGGCTTGGATCGCAACGCTGGCTCCCGTGCTCCGTTGGGTTGCCGCCGCAATATTTTCTCTTGCCGGCGTTTTGCTTGCGTTCTTATTGCGCCGCGTCGGTATGGCTGCTCTGATTTCGTTTGCCGTAACTGTCATTCTTTCGCGTTACACCGACCATACTCTCTTTTTGGTTGGCGTCCTGATTGTCGCATTCATTATTTCGATGTACGCAATGAAGTATCTGTTCATCTATGCGACTGCTTTCGGCGGTTCGTTTGCTCTTATCAATCTGCTTTTCGGCTCTGCCGGACGATTCCCGATCGATCTCAACACAGCGCTTCGTTTTAACGGTATCAACGCATGGCTGATCGTCGGCGTGCTTCTCGGCTTTATTTGCTTGGCTATCCAAAGCAAGATTTGCCGCGGGAGGCGCTACTGCTGACACGTCCTTTCAAAAAGCCGCCGTGAAATTCACGGCGGCTTTTTACAATTTAGATATTGTATCGTGTATGTAAAAATTGTAAAATAGTCAAAAATACTCATGAAGAGAAAAGAAAGCCCAAGGAGGCAATCATGCGACTGTACTACATTGGAACCGGGGCGGCGGATTGGACGGAGGCGGCAGGCGAAAAAGACGGCGTTCGACGGCGATTTACCGCCACGCTCCTTGATACTGCCGTTCTGATTGACTTGGCGCCCACAACGCCGCTTTCCCTCTTTGACGCGGGCGGCAAGTGCGCCGGTGTGACAGACGTCCTCTATACCCATTCGCACGACGACCATTTCGACGCCTCGACCCTGCTGGCTCTTGCTGAAACGGGGCATGACCTGCATATTCATGCAACGTCGCAACTGCTCGCGCTTGTGCCGGCGCATCCCCACCTGCACCTCCATCCGCTGAGTGTCGGGGAAGAGTGCCTTGTCGCGGGATACCGGGTGCTCCCTCTGCGCGCCAACCATCTTGTGAGGCAGAACCCCGAGGAACAGCCGCTGCATTATATCATATCCGACGGCAAGAAGCGCATCTTTTGGGGCGCTGACGGCGCGTGGCTGTACAGCGATACATGGCGCGCCATGATTGGGAATAAGCCGTATGACAGAATGATACTCGACGGCACGCTCGGGGAAGGCGTGGGAGATACGCGTATTTTCGAGCACAATAACCTGCGTATGGTCATGGAAATGAAAGCCACATTTGAGGAAAGCGAACTTTACACGCCTGCAGGGCAGTTATGGCTGACCCATCTTTCCCGCGACGCTCATGTCAGCCCGCGACAGCTTGCCGATGAAATGAAAAAGAAAAATATCCATGTTGCCTTTGATGATATGGAGGATGTGTTCTGATGGAAAGCAAATTTGACAAAAAGAAAATCGACAGAATCAATGAACTCGGGCGTTTGTCCAAGACCCGTGAACTGACCGAGGAAGAAAAGGCAGAACAGAAGCAGCTGCGGGAGGAGTACCTGCAATGGTTCCGCCGCGCCATCCGTGCCTGAGGGAGGCTAAGAGAGCACTGCGCGTACTGTTTTTTCGCCGGGGAGGCTACCCATGGCTCCCTCCGGGAGGGGGCTCCCGCGGAAGCGGGTGGAGGAGTGCCGCAGCGCAAGATTGTATGATCGCGCAAAAAGCATTTTTGTTACGTTTTATATAGGAGATATTATATGTACGATTTCAGTAAAAGCCCGCTGATTCAGGCGCAGTATCCACGCGGCGGAAAGTTGACTTTACTTTCCCGTATGCTGTTTTTGATTTTGGTTTATTTTGCGGCGAATATTCTGTCCTCTCTTCCGTCTTATATAGCCATGTTGTCGCTCGCACCGCGCGAGTTTGCGCGCGTTTATATAGCCGCTGCGGGCGGTTCGGTCGCACAGGGCGGCGCTGCGGAAGACTTGAGTGCCTTGCTTGGGGCTCTGTCCGGGGAGCCGCTCGTGAGTCTGGCACAGCTGCTCGGAACCGTTGCCGTGATCGGGGCTACCGTTCTGTTTGCGGTTTGTGCCGATGGAAGAACCTTCGCTTCGCTTGGGCTCCGTACCTCTCCGCGCAAGGGTACGCTATGCTATCTTTTCGGCGCCTTTGCCGGCGCCCTGATGCTCAGCGCTACCCTTGGCATTTGTGTGGCGGTCAAGGCGGCAGCCGTAAACGCCGAAACGACGTCTTTTGGGTGGGTTTGTCTCTTTTTGCTGGCTTTTCTGATTCAGGGATTTGCCGAGGAGATTTTCATTCACGGCTATGTCATGACTGTTTTTCTTGCGCCGGGGCGCAATGTGTGGGTCGGGGTCGGGATTTCCTCCTTTCTCTTCGCGTTTCTCCACTTGGGCAACGACGGCATCGGCTTTATCGCGATTCTGAACCTCTGCCTTTTCGGGACGCTTGCCGGACTGCTCACGATCCGCACTGGGAACCTATGGGCTGCTGCGGGACTTCATTCCATGTGGAATTTCATGCAGGGCAATTTCTTCGGTATCAGCGTCAGCGGCGCCTCGCCGATGCCGTCCGTTTTCCGCAGCGTGCTGTTCCCGGACAGTGAAAGGGTCAACGGCGGTGCGTTCGGGTTGGAGGGCGGACTCGTTGTGACGCTTGTGATATTGCTCGGTATCTTGGCTGTCATGTACCTGCCCGCGCGCGGAACCGGGAAAAAGGCGGGGACCGCGTTTGAAAGCTCAGAACGCTTTTGATAGAGGCTCGCGCTTTTCGGCTTCATTAATAATATGCCGGTGATACCCTCGGACACCGGGCGGAGGAGTGCTGCAAAGCGAGATTGCATGGCTCACGCAAGCAGAGATATTTTGTTGCGCAAAGCGATATTTTCACCTATGGTGAAAGAGATATTTCGGCTTTCAGCCGAAGTGATATGATATTTGCCTTAACTTTCCCGATAGGGAAAATATCACTTTGCTTTCAGCAAAATATCGCGCCGAAGGCATATCGCTTGCCGCAAGGCAAATATAGTTGTGGCGTAGCGATAGGGATTTATCGCTACGCCACTGTTTTCGCACCCGTTTTTTGCTTGTCTATGCGGATGCGTTTCGGAGTGGAAGAATGCGGAGAAATCACCGTGAAAATGCCGAAATAACGGCTCCGCACGGATAGGCACAGTTGCGTCAAAAGACAAACAGAACCCCACACCTCCGCTAACGGAGAGAGCTCTGAAAAGCACAATCGCTAATTTTGCCGCAAGCCGTTTGTGACGATTGACCAAACAACGGCGGAAAAAGACAAAGAAAATTCATAAATTGACTTGTTAATGCCAAAGAAATGCATTAAAATGAATAACAAATAAGGGTAGCAAAATGCTTACCCGTTGCAATACTATGTTTCGCAAAGAGAGGGAGTACATATGACACAGAAGAAATGGAACATCCGCTCCGTCGTTGCACTCGTACTGATGCTTTCGATGCTTATCGGCGCAATTGTCGCCGTCGGCGTGACCGCAAGCGCAGACAGCAGCGCAACCGGGGCAACGACGTTGCCGGACGACGTAGAGGCATGGAGCGGAGGAACACCTTCCGAGTCCCTGTCCGGTGGAGGCACGGCAGCAAACCCGTTCCTGATTTCCAATGCCGCGGACTTCGTTTGTTTCTATAACAACGCGGCGAGCGCGGACAGCGAAACTTACTACAAGTTGACCGCCGATATTTACTTTGCCCCCACTTTTCAATTCCCTGATACATACGGCACGAACACAGGCGTTGACTTCGCCGGGGTATTGGATGGCGACGGGCATACCGTTTACAACATCCGCAAGAGCAATTACAGCGGAACCAGATGCGTGTTCGGCGTTGTATCCGGCACCTTGAAGAATATCACCTTTGACGGGATTTACATGGGCACAGGCTCAAACGGCGTCTCGGCGTTCGGGAAGAATATTACCAGCGGGGCGGTGATTGACAACCTGCATGTAAAGAATATGTCTCTCTCCGGTTTGACGACGTCCCTGTTCTCCAGTGCTTACGGCAGTACGTCGCAGGATTTGACGATACAGAACGTGACTGTCTCCGGCAAGTGTAACAGCGTTGGTAGCAATGCCGCGTATCTCGGCGGGATTATCGGCCGTGTGGACGGCGCTATCGCTACCTTGACTCTGAAGAACATCACCACCGATCTTGACATCACCTGCAGCGGCACCAACAGATATTATTTAGGCGGCTTGATTGCAGGCGTCGGCGTTGAGTACAATTCCAATAAGATTACGGATCTGGTGCTTGAGAACTGCGTGACCAACGGCTCCATTACTGTCACTGCAAGCAATACCGATTCTATGGTCGGCGGATTCGTCGGTAACATAGGGGCGTACCTAGCTAACTCCCCGACGATTACCGGTTGCGAGAACAATATAACCATTCAGGTCGCCAAAGCGAAAGCAGTAGGCGGTTTCATCGGTGGGTGCAATCGTCATCTGCATGCGACCGACAGTGCTAATATGGGCGCCATCACCGGTTCCGAGAACGTCACCTATGCGGGTGGCTTTGTCGGGTATTTCTCCACCGATAAAACTGCGCAAGTAATGCTGAAGAACTGCCTGCAGACCGGGAATGTGACCGGTGGGAACTATGTCGGCGGTTTGGTTGGACAGTTATACATGGAATATGATTCTGCATACAGCAATATGTCGCCTCTGTATCTGACCGGCACGGTAGTCAAGTGTGAGGTTTCCGGGTATCTGTATGCGGGCGGTTTGGTTGGATTTGCGTATGCCAGCGCTCCTACGAATAACCGTAAGATAGACTTCAAACTGACCTCAAGCGCTATGGACGTGACAGTCACTGCACTGACGCCGGATGGCGGCACCGCGGCAACCACAGGACTCTTCCTCGCAGGTACTACAATCAGCACTCCTGCCGACGTGATTACGGTTGACGCAGATTCCTACGTCCATGAGACGATGACCGTATTTGCTCCGATCGACAAAACCAAAGCCGACTTCACCGCCTACACCCCCGGCACATGGACCGATACGGTTATGACCGACGGGACGGTAGTCACCATTCTGAACGCATACGCAACTGCAAACGGCTATCGGAAGTGGATGCAGGGCGAGAATTGCCCCGTCTATTATCTTGTTGCCTTGAAAGTCAACGTGCGGGATCGCGCGTACAACGGAGAGGCGTTTAAGGTCGAAGCGGGGGTCGAGTATACGATCGTACGCGACGATGTTGCAAGCGTCAATGCGCAATGGTATTCCGTGGTGGAGAGCGTGGAAACTCTCTTGGATGCAGCCCCGGTGAATGCGGGTACCTACCGCGTCAAACTCATTCCCGTCAACGCGGAGGGAACCGAGCTGACATCTGACGCCGTGACGGCGGACTTCGAAATTACCAAAGCTGCTGTTGTCATTACCGTAAACAGCGATGACGCATTTACTGTGGACGGTACGACCATGACGGCAACCTATAACGGCAGCGCTATTAACCCCACCGCCACCGCGGTTTCCCTCGGTACGACTCTGACGGACGCGTTGGCTGCGACCGTCACACAGGCGGATGTTTCCGCCGAGGCAAAGGAGCCGGGTGCTTACTCCGTGAAGTTCTCTTATGCGGAAGACGCTAACCATAGTGCCGCCGAAGTCACCTATACGCTGACCATCGGTAAAATCAAGGTGAACTACCCCGCCAATGTTTGGACGGTGGAGAACCAGGGCAGTATCGGATACAATGGCACCGAGCAGTCCGTGACCCTGAAAGATCTGAATACTTCGGTATACAGCGCTCTTTACACAAATAACAACGCTACCTCAATCACAGCGGCAGGCACCTACCTCACCGCGACCGCCACGGTCACGCTTGTCGATACGGTGCACTATGAGTTTACCGGCGACCCCGTGACCTATGAGTTGGAATGGCGTATGGATCAGGGCAGTGTGGTGCTGAAACTGTGCGACTCTTCCGGCAACCCCGTCGATCTGACCGAACTCACTTATGACGGTGTGGAGCGCACTTATTACGTATGGGTATTCAATACCGCGGATAATAAGGTTGATGAGTCGCCCTTGGCAACCATTGTGGTGTTGAATGCGGGTAGTTACGATAGAGAATACCAGTTTGCCGGCAACGACTACTATCAGGCAGGCTCTGTGACGATTTCCTTTGTCGTCAACCCCGATGAGGTGACGATGACGCAGGCAGACCTTGACAAGACCTACGATAAGTCTCCTGTCGCTCCTGCTCCCGTATTCGACGTAGAGCAGAATTATCAATGGCAAGCAACCGTCTACAAGTGGGAAAAGCTGGTCGACGGCAATTATGTGGAAATTTCCGAGGCGCCCACAAATGCAGGCTCTTATCGCGTTACCATCACCGCCCTCACCGAGGACGGAAACCGGAAAGCCGAAATCGTCAAGACCTTTGTGATCTCCCGTGCTCAGGCAAATCCCTCATGGAATCTGGATTCGCTGACCTACGATGAAGCAACCGGTACCTATTATGTGTACTATAACGAAAATCAAAGACCGATTACGGTGACTACCTCCTCCGACGGCGTGATAACGATTACATATAATGGCACCACCGTGCCGCGGAGCGACGCAGGTACCTATGTTGTGTCGTTCAGTCAGGCGCAAAGTGAAAACTACGAGGCTGCCACTCTTCCCAATATTACGTTTGTCATTCGCAAACTTGAAATAGTGGTGCCCGCACAGCCTTGGGACTATGACGATACCGCGCCTTTCGATTACAGCGGTTCCCAAAAGACCGTGCAGCTTCTCCAAAGTTTCCTCCGTCTGTACAGCGATTACTTTGATGTGGCATACGATCAGAATTCCGCTACCGGCGCCGGTACTTATTATGCGAGGGCAATTCTGACGCTGAGGAACACGGACAATATCAAGTTCTCCGATACCGACGATGCCTCCAAGACTCTTCCCATCCTGGAATGGAAGATCAACAAGATCAATGTCGACATGAGCGGGATTTATTTCGATACCACTCCGCTGACTTACAACGGCAGCGAGCAGCAGCCCGCATTGTACGGCGTCCCCACCTCCATCCTCAGTTATGTGTTGAGCGCGGGCAAGACCAATGTCGGCGTTGGCTACGAGATCACCGCCACCTTTACGCTGCTCGATACCGCAAACTACAATGCTTTGACTGACGCGCAAACAACTCTGACGGGGCGGTTTGATATTGAAAAAGCAACGGTGACCATTACCCTGACGGGTGATGAGACCGTCACTTTCGACAATGAAACGCATACGTTTATTGTTTCCGCGGAAGACGCGCTCGGTACGAACTACTCTCGTTTTGTTACCGTCGTGATTACCAAGGACGGAAAGACAGTAAACGCTTCCGACGTGAAGAATGCGGGGACATATACCTATACCTGCTCGGTTACCGGTAACGACAATCTGCTGGCAGATACCGTTGTGAAGGTTCTGACCATACGGAAAGCAACCTATAGTTCGAGAGAATACACGGTGTCTAACCGCAATGTCAAGTATGACGGAAAAGCGCAGGGACTCTTGCTCCCCGGCCTCGGTGTAGGACTGGATGGCAAACAGATTGAAATGGTCGGCACCATGCCCACCTATACGGAACCCGGTGTTTATGAGATTACCCTGAAGTTCATCGGCTCCGAAAACTATGAGGCGATTCCCGATCAGACGGCGACCCTGACCATTCTGCGCACCGAAGTCAAGAGCGGAGAAGAAGACGGTGAGGGAGAGGTTCTCGTTGATTTCTCCGACGGTCTTGACCCGACTCTGATCACGGTGATTGAGAATGCTGTCAAGAGAGATGTAGATAAGGCGACGCTCGAGGAGATCTTCGGTAAGAATCATTCGATCAAGAACTTCTACTCGATTACGATTGTGGATGCCGACGGCAAGACCGCAAACGTCTCCGGCACGATCACCGTATCCATCACGGTCCCCGAGAAATACCGCGATTCCGAATCGCTCGCTTTTGTACAGGTGACGACCAATAAGAAAGGCGAGCAGGTCGTTAAATACAGCACCTCGACCAAGAAGAGCGATAAGTTTGATTGCAAGTATGACCCCGAAACCGGCGTGTGTGAATTTACACTGACCGATCTCTCCGCGTCCTACGGTTTCGTTACCAAGGATAACCCGATTCCGCAGTTTGCCATCATCGGCGTTGCCGTCGCTTGCGTCGGCGCGACTGCCGCGGTATGCGTGGTGAGAGCCAAAAAGTCCAAGAAAGAGGAAGAATGATCCTCTCTCGGCGTCCGGCAGTTGTAGACTGCCCTTGAAAGACGGTTGACCTGTTCCCGACGCCCGCCTGCGGGCGTCGGGGGTTGCCGGACGGATGTATGACCCCCAAGAGGGGCGGTTTTGCCGCCCCTCTTTTTCATTGTATTGCAGAAACGCGCTTGCAAAATGGTACAGAAACTCCGCAGAAGAAAGTGTTTTCCAAAGGCTCCCCCTCGATGAAGGAGGCAAACTCCTGCCGTCACGTTGCAGCACGCTATGTGCGCGGTTGCCAATTGCATTTCGGGGTTTGGACAATTTGCCTAAAACACTTCGGTCGCTTTGTCGATAATACAGATGCAAAATCAAAAAAAGCAGCGTTTGACCGCTTCTTCATCTTGCATTGAATCCGAATTTCATTAAAATAAATATAATAAGGATTATACTACCCGTTTTGGAGGGCTGAAATTGAAAAAGGCGATACTGTCTCTTGTTTGCTTTCTCTGCGTGATCTGCATGGGGGTTTCTGCGCTGTTTGCGTTCCCGGCAGTATTCCATGCAGATACTGCCGTGCCGGAACAGGTGACGAATCTGGCAACGGACGATGTGCCGCAGGCCACGCGCACGGGGATTCCCGCCGCGGATGAGGCATTGCCGGACGGCATTGAGATATGGGACGGGACTGTCGCGACGGCTTTTGCCGGCGGGCGCGGAACGCAGGAGGACCCGTATCAGATTGCAACGCCCGCGCAGTTTGCTCTGTTTACCGAATACTGCGGGAACAACCGCACGGACGACGTCAATAACAGCGGCGCACATTATTTCAACCTCTCTTATATCATCACGGCGGATCTGTGCTTCAACCCGGATTTCGATCAGAATGCCGCTTCGGTTGACACCTCCTCTCTTACGCCTTTCAAAGGAATTGACCGGGATGTTTCGTTCTACGGTTCTCTCGACGGGAATAACCATCGGCTTTACAATCTGTATCTGAACGGCTCCACTACCACAAGCAGTGCCTGCGGCGTTTTCGGGCAAGTGGGCGGGACTGTCAAAAACCTGCACATTGTGCGCGGATACAACAACGCGGGAAAAGCCTCCGGGAGCGTCGGCGGGATTGCGGGCAACGTGAACGGGACCTTATATAACTGTTCTTCCTCCATGACCGTCAAAGCCGAATCCGGAAACGTGGGCGGCGTTGTCGGGGCAATCACCGGCAACGGCAGGCTGGAGGGCTGTGAGTTCCGCGGCAGCGTCAGCACCACGGCGAAAGTGGCGGGCGGCATAGCGGGCACCTTCTCGGAGATAACGCAGGTTTGTACTTTGTCGGGCTGCGTGAACAGAGGCTACGTATATGCGCAGCAGGGCATTGCCGGCGGGATTGTCGGATGCGTCGGTCAGGCAGACAAACAGTGTGCCGGAATAAGTATGAGCAGTTGCGTGAACTGGGGCAGAGTGGAATCGGGCGCGAACAACGCAGGCGGTATCGTGGGTGTTGCGTATTCGCTCGGCAATACACGTGCCATGTCCCGGTGCGTCAATTTTGGTGAGGTGATTGCCACCGGCAGTTACGCCGGCGGGATGATAGGTACGCTGAGCATCGCCAGCTCCACCATTTCGGAAGCATACAAATTTAGTTTGAACAACTGTTATAATATCGGGAATGTCACGGCGGAAAATTATGCCGGCGGTATGATAGGCAACTGCAAGGCTCCTTTGCACGCCGTTCTTTGTTCCAACAGCGGCACCGTGAAAGCGGGCAGTTACGCGGGCGGGTTCGCAGGTGTGATTGATACGAACTACTATGCGGGCGGTGCCAGCGCCCTGCGCCTTCGCGCCAGCAGGCAGACAGGCGATATTATCGCAACTACTCTGGGCGCGGGCGGCGCGCTCGGGCAACTGAAATGCGGCTCCTCCACCGAGTCGGGCTTGACCGTCGGTGGGTCCGTGGTGGCAGGGACGGTGACCGCACCTGCTTCGGCGGGGGGCGTCATCGGGGTGGTTTCCCAGGGGCTTTACATAAAGGCGCAGCTTCTCGGTGACTGCGCGGTGGTTTGCCCTACCGTGACCGTCTCGGACGCGAGCGCCAAGTGCGGCAGACTGGTGGGAGAAACGGAAGCAGGCGTGACCGTAGTGCTTTCCCAGCAGGACAGACTGTTTGTCGCAAGCGATATATGGGCAGATAACGGGGTGGATCCTCGCGTTGCCATTACCGCGCCTGTAATCAACGGCGGCTCCGGGACACTTTCTTCCATTTTTACGTCGGAAAATCTGACGAACGGCGTATATCTGAATATCATGAATATTTATTCCACGAAAAACAGCCTTGCCGAATGGTCGGCAGGAGAAAAGTTACCGGAGCATGGCGTTGTGGCGCAAATGAAAGCGCTCTCTCTGACGAAGACCTATGACGGCTCTGCGGTATCCGTGTCCAATAACGCATGGTCCGGCGTCACGCCTACTTTGCAATGGTATCGGTACGACGCGGGTACCGAAGAATGGGTGCGCGTCTGGACCCCTCCGTTCGATATAGGCAAATACCGTGTCGACATCGCCTTGACAGGGGAACGTGCGGCGGGCGCCGAAAGAATTGAGTTTGAGATTCTGAAACAGCGCTTTGACCTGTCCGCGCTCCACTGGCAGGCAACAAGTAAGTTCGAATATAACGGTAAAGAGCAGTCCGTTGTGCTGGAGGGGCTTCTGCCGGACTTTGAAGTGACATACAGCGGCAATAAAGCCACCGATTACGGAACCTATACCGCCAGGCTGGTCTCTGTCAATGACCCCACCGGGCGTTACGACATCGTCGGGCTTTCCGACGTGCCGGAATTCCGGTGGATGATTGACACGCTGGTTCTTCAAGCCACGGATGAAGACGGCAACAGCAACCTGATCTGGAGCGGGATACCCGACGGGGGAACCAAGCCTGTCCTCACTTATAATGAACAGGTGCAGGATATTTCCCTGATTTATAAAATCAATCCGGACGTCAACCTTTCCGCGGTGTTCAACATCACTTATTCCGGCAATTCCGCCCGGAACGCCGGCTCCTCTTACACAGCGAGCGCGACGGTGAGTAAAAAAGGCGAAAGCATGAACGTGACGGTGAACGGAATTCTGGACTCTCATTATCAAACCGACTGGGAGATTGCAATCAGAGAGATCGATCCGGCGGATTATGTAACGCTGGAGGGGTTGACGCTTCCGTATGATGCCCTTTCCCATGAGGTGGTGTGCGACGCCTCCCGTTTGCTTTCCTGTATGCAAATGACTGCGCACCCGGAGAACCAGCCGTACAAAGCCACCGGTCAGTATGAATACAGATATCTGTTTACTCTGACCGACACCGTCAATAACCGCCTCTCGCAGTCAGAACTTTCCGCCACGATGGAGATTACTCCCGCCGTTCCCAAAGTCCGCGCCAAGGGGGCGGATACGACCTATGACGGAGAACGCCACAGAATAGAGGACGGCAGCTTCAGTATCACCGGGGAGAAAGCGCTCCAAGAGGAACTGAAGGCGTGCGGTTCCTTGGAGTATGAATACTATCTCGGGGGGCTCGACGGAGAATTTATCACCGGATACGGCGGACCTACCAACGCCGGAGAATACACTGTCAAGGTGATTTTCAATCCCGGTTCCAATGAGAATTTTGCCCAAACGTATATCACCGTGCCGCTGATTATCAACCGTGCAACCTTGGCGTTGCCGGGCAACGTTGTGTTGCGCGACGGGTTTGAAATCTGGGACGGCAAGCCGAAGAATCTGACCCTCAGAAACGAGGCGGATTTGCCGGAGTTCGTGATTCCCGAGTACAGCGCGCCCTATACGGACGTGGGGCAGCATACCGTGGTATGCAGTTTCCGCTTCAGAGCCGATATGGCGGGGAATTATCAGGATCTGCCGGACATGACGGCAACCTTGACCATTATGACTTATGAGCTGCACGATGAGGATACCGGCGTGTCCATTCTGTTCCCGGAAGGAGAGCCGACCTATCTGCGTATGCTGGCGCAGGAGCGCGACGACGCTGCGCGCATCAACACCTCCTGGCAAGTGGGGTGGAACACGTCGCTCAAGGTGTTGTATCAGCTGGAGCTCAAGGACGGCACAGAGCCGGTCACCGGTACAGGCGTCATATTGAAAGTGCTTTTGCCGCTCACCGATGAGATGCGCCTGTCGCGGAACGTCACGGCAGTCTCTGTCGAAATCGATGAAAACGGGAAATACAAGATCACCGAATATGACAGCGAGTTTGAAGAGCACGACGGAGAGTATTATCTCGCCTTTGAAACAAGCAGTACCGGCTGTTACGGCATTGTGGTGGGAGACTCCCTCGGCGGACTGAATGCGTGGATGAT
The DNA here is from genome assembly GCA_945920215.1 of uncultured bacterium. GTDB lineage: Bacteria > Bacillota > Clostridia > Oscillospirales > CAG-272 > UBA1740. The sequence continues at coordinate 196,236 of CAMEJM010000001.1, read as the reverse complement.
TTGCAGCGGTGTTGTGGCAGTGTTGTCGGGCGCCGCACTGACTGTGCTGCTGGTGCGCTATATCCGCCGCAGGAAGAAGAACCGATAAACGGCGCGTATCTCCCTGTGACCCGATACGGGATCCTCACATATTTTCAGGCGTGTGTGCCAAACGGCACACACGCCTTTTCTCTTGCTTTCGTTTGATTCCTGTAAGCCGATTGCGGGGGACGGGTGGGAAAGCGCGTACCACGGGGCGCGCGCATATACTGTTACCGAGTAGAAGGGGTAACCGCGGTTGCCCGGTTCGAGAAATGGCAAGGGAAGGAATCCTATGACCGAATATAAGATATACGGAGGCACACCGCTTGTCGGCAGCGTCCCCATCAGCGGGGCGAAAAACGGCGCGCTCCCCCTCCTGTTTGCCTCGATTCTGGCAGAGGGGGACTGTGTTTTTTATAATATGCCGGACATCGGGGATATTCGCCTTGGGGTGGAAATCCTGACGCGGATGGGCGCTTGCGCGGATTGGAGGGACGCGCATACGCTGCGGATCAATACAGACGGGTTTACGCCGGACGCGGTTCCCGTCGCTCTGACAGGACAGATGCGCGCCTCATCGTACCTGCTGGGGGCTTGCCTCGGGCGTTTCGGCACGGCGCCGGCGCCGTGCACGGGCGGGTGCGATTTCGGGAACCGACCGCTGGACTGTCACTACGAGGTCTTTCACGCCATGGGAGCGGAGGGGGACGGCTCGCTGTATACGCGGCAGGGTCTGCATGGCTGCCGGTATGTGTTTCCGCGCGTATCGGTAGGCGCTACGGTCAACGCCCTGCTTGCCGCCGCAGGCACGGAGGCGGCGACAGACCTTGCGGGGTGCGCCACCGAGCCGCACGTTGTGGATCTGGAGCGCTTTTTGTGTTGTATCGGAGTTGAGATAGAGGGAATCGGCACATCGCACCTGACCGTGCGGGGTAAGAAAAAAAGAAAAGGCGCGTCCTATGTGGTCGCGCCGGACGATATAGAAGCCGGGACGTATCTGTGCGCCGTAGCAGCGACAGGCGGCAGAGTGCGCGTATGCGACGTGACCCCCGGCGCGCTTTCTCCTTTGCTTGCGGTTCTCAGGCGGGCGGGATGCGAGGTGGAACAAAGCATTGACAGCGTGACGCTTCTGTGCGACGGGAAATTGCGCGGCGTTGAAATAGAAACCGCTCCCGCGCCCGGCTTCCCGACCGATCTCCATCCGCCGCTTGCCGCGGCGCTTTGCTTTGCGGGCGGCGTCAGTATCCTCAGGGAGCGCGTGTGGCAGCAGCGGTTCCGGTATGTGGGGGAACTTTCCAAAATGGGCGCGTGTACGCAGATGCGGGGAGATACCCTGGTCATATCGCCCGCGCAAATGCACGCCGCTGAGGTCACTGCCACCGATTTGCGCGGCGGTGCCGCCCTTGTGATCGCCGCGCTCGCCACTGAGGGCAGGAGCGTGGTGGGACAGCGGAAACTGCTCGAGCGAGGGTATGAGAATCTGCCGCACAAATTGCGGCTGCTCGGGGCAAATATCGTGTAATCAGGTGCGGCGGCGACGGCGCTTGGGGCGCTTTGCTGCGGCAAGACCGCCGAGCGCGGCAAGCACCGCTACGAGCGGGCAGCCGGCACAGCGTACCCATGCCGTCAGGGTACTGCCGGGAATACACAGACCGGCAGCCGCAATCAGAGCGGCAAAAATCACGCCGCCCACCAAGGCGGGAATCACAGACGGGAAGCCCCAAAGCTTACAGCACAGCCATCCGCACAGAAAACCGCTGACGCCTAAGGCGGAAAGGCTCATGGGAACCGTCAGGGAAGTCGGGTCGGCGGTGCGATAGGCAATCAGGGCAAGGACGATCAGCAATAGCAAGCCGAACAACAGGGACAGCAGGATCCCTCCGGCGACCGCAACCGGGAAGCTCCGCTGATGTTTTCCTCTCACTTTTTTATGTTCCACAGAAAAAAACCTCCGCATATGTTGATGTTTCAGCATATGACGGAGGCTTTTCTTTTATGACGTTTCGGTTATGCGTCTTTGTGTTCGTCGTCCGCGACGGGTGCTTCTGCAACGGGCGCGGCTTGGTTCTCGGGCACTGTTTCCGCTTCGGGCGCGGGCTCGGCGGCGGGGGCTTCTTCCTTTACGGGAGCAGCTTCCTCGGCAGGCGTATCAACGGAAGACTCAACCGTTGCGGTCTTGTCGGCGGCAGGCTCGACGGGCGCCTTTTTGCCCTTCTTCTTATTCTTGTTGCCCTGCGCCTGCTCGGCGTTCTTCTTTTCAGGAGCCACGGAATCCTCTGCGCGGACGTCCACACTGCGGATAGCGGCACGGAGGAAGCGGATATGGGTCTTGTCCTTGGTGGTCTCGATGACAACGGTATCTTCACGGAGAGAAACAATCTTGCCGACGATTCCGCCGATGGTCGTGACTTCATCTCCGACCATCAGGTTATTGCGCATTTCGTTGGCTTCTTTCTCCTGCTTCTTCTGCGGACGAATCAGGAGGAAATAGAACGCGACGATAATGACGGCGAGAATGGCGATGGTCACCCACTGGTTTGCGCCGGCAGCCAAAAGGAAAGGGGTATTGCTCATAATCTGTAACCTCACAATTGTATCAATTTTTTATTATTCTATCACATTTATGGTTCTATCACAAGCACAAAATGCTCGCCGCACGAAAAAATTGCGCAAAAGGGCTTCGGATGCTCCCTTATGTCGCCGTTTTGACGTATGACATATCTATTGTAACCGATCTTTGTGAACAATTCAATATTTTTTTCTTTTTGCGGAAAACATTGCCTGCACGGGCGCGCCGCCCGCTTGACTCGGAATGATAACGGTGTTATAATGCGGTTGCCGAAGAATTATAAAAAACAGAGAAATGGGGGAAGAAGATTATGAAAGTCAAAGAGATTCCGTACGAAAGATATACCATCGAGCGTCTCAAAGCCGCTTTCGACAGCTTTGAAACCGCCGCCGGGGCGGCAAAAACCGCCGAGGAGTTTCTCCGCGCGCGTGAGGCGTTGCTGGAGGAGCGAAAGCTGTTTGACACGGCGGTGTCGCTTGCCAATTGCCGCTTTACCCTGAATACGAAGGACGCGTTTTATAACGCGGAAATGGAGTACTACGACGGGATTTTGCCGCAGGCACAGGAGTTGATGGTGCGCTACGGGAAGATCATGCTGTCCACTCCCCTCCGGGCGGAAGTGGAGAAAAAGGTCAATCCGCTTTGTTACCGTCATTACGAGTATGACGAGAAGTCATATGCACCCGTTGTGGAAGAGGATTGCCGCGAGGAAAATACGGTTGTGACCGAGTATTCCAAATTCATGTCCGGCATGGGCGTGGAATTTGACGGAAAGACCCTGCCGCTTTCCGTGGTGCGAGGGTATTTGCAGGACGGCGACAGAGAGGTGCGCCGTCGGGCGGCGTGTGCCATCGGGGAGGCGCTGGAGAAGAATTCCGAGACCCTGGACGGCATCTATGACCGCTTGGTGAAGATCCGCACGCGCATTGCCCGCAAGCTCGGTTATCGGAATTTCGTGGAACTTGGCTATTACCGCATGGGTCGTATCGATTATAACCGCGAGATGGTAGAGACATTCCGTGCCAACGTCAAAGAGGATATTGTACCCGTGGTCTGCAAAATCAAGGAGCAGATTGCGGACGACCTTGCCCTGGACCGTATCAATTTCTATGACGACGCGGTCTACATCAAGGGTGGCAATCCGAAGCCGCGCGGAAACGCCGAAACCATTTTCTCGGGCGCGGTGAAAATGTATGATGAGATGAATCCCGAAATCGGCGCATTCATGCGCTCGATGCTGGAAAACGAGGCGTTCGACGTGGAAGCCCGCGACGGAAAGTGGGGCGGAGGCTACTGCACCGGCTTCGCCGCATACCGTCAGCCGTTTATTCTCGCCAACTTCAACGGCACCGCAGGCGATATCGACGTCATCACCCACGAGTTCGGGCACGCTTTTGCCGCGAAAAAGAGCTTCGACGGCGGCGACCCGGAGCTGGATGTCGGCGGTATGGAGACAGCGGAGTGCCACAGCATGAGCATGGAGTTCTTCTGTGAGAAATTCATGCACCTGTTCTTCGATAAGCCCGAGGATTACTGCCGCCAGCACCTTTTGTCCTCCCTCTCCTTTATTCCTTACGGTTGCATTGTGGATGAGTTCCAGCACATCGTGTATGAGAACCCGGATATGACCCCGGCGGAGCGCAATGAAGCATACCTCGCTCTGGAGAAGAAGTACCGTCCCTATCTGCACAACGAGGGGATCCCGTACCTGGAAAAAGGCACCCGCTGGCAGTATCAGATGCACATTTACGAGTCGCCTTTCTACTATATCGATTACTGTCTGGCACAGACGGTGTCGCTTTCTTTCCTTGTCGCTATGAAAGAGGACTATCAGGGAGCGCTCGCGCGCTATCTGAAGTTTGTCAGCGCCGGCGGCACCAAGCGTTTCAGCGAACTGGTGAGGGAAGCCGGACTTCCCAGTCCGTTTGACCGCGGCGCGCTCGCGGAGCTGGCAAAGAAGCTGCTTGTGATACTGGACGAGGAGAAGTAAAGCCCTTGCCCACCCGCGCGGAAACACGGAAGACAGGGAAGCATTTGATCATGCGCGGAACGTACGTTCCAATCGCAAAAACCATGAAACGGCATCATACGAGGACTTGAAATGAAACTGAAAGCACAGATTATGGACGAGCAGGCGGTGATACGCGCCGTCACCCGTATCTCCTATGAGATCATCGAGCGGGGAGAGGACCTTGCGGATTACGTGCTTGTCGGAATACACACCCGCGGCGTTCCCATGGCGCAGATGATTTCGGATAAAATATTCGCGCACAGCGGGGTGCGGCTCCCGGTCGGCGTGCTGGACATTTCACTGTACCGCGACGATTTGAGTAAAATCGGGGATATGCCGGAGGTCAACGGGACTTCCTTGCCGTTTGAAGTGGAGGGGAAGAACGTGATACTGGCGGACGACGTGCTGTATACCGGGCGCACGGCGCGCGCCGCCATCGAAGCTGTTTTTGCCGTCGGCAGACCGCGTACGATCCGTTTGGCGATTCTGGTGGACCGCGGGCACAGAGAGCTTCCGATCCGCGCCGATTTCGTCGGTAAGAATATGCCCACCTCCCGCCAGGAGATCGTGGCGGTGCATTTTGAAGAGACCGATTCCGACACGGGCGTATACCTTTACGAAAAAGACTGAGCAGATCAAAGGGAGGCGCCGCGGTGAAAGCCGCGGCGCCCGACAGAAGAGCAAAAGCACGGGGGAGAGCGCTTCCCCGTGCTTTTGCTTTGCTTGCGGGAAATACAGCGAGTAAAATTGCAAGGCTGCAACGTTGCAAAACGCCTGTATTTCTTCGGTTATTCTCTCTTCGATAGGTTCTGTTCCAATATTTGGAGAGCGACAAATTTCATCATTTTTTCCGAAAACTATTTACAAATCGCTTTTTTTCTGCTATATTATTTCAGGTCGATAAAATCTTTAAGTCTGGCACGAGAGGCCGGCAAGATTTTCGCGGGCGCGTTATGCCCACTTGCATCTTGCCGCAGCAAGATGTTTTTTTTATGCCGGACGCCCCTTTGGTATCTGCGGTTGAAAGACCGATACAATACAAATTTCCATAAAAAAGGGAGAAACAGAAAATGAATCTTGAATATGGCGTAAAAGCAAAACCGCCCGTTCACCGTTTGCTGGTATTGGCTTTGCAGCAGTTGCTGGCAATCCTGGCGGCTACCATCGCGGTACCTGCCATTATCGGGCACGGTATGTCCTCTTCCGCCGCCCTGTTCGGCGCAGGCGTCGGCACCCTTGTGTATCAGCTCTTCACCCGCTTTAAGAGCCCTGTGTTCCTCGGCTCGTCCTTTGCGTTCCTCGGCTCTATGGGCGCAGCGTTTGCAGGCGCGGTAACTGCACAGCTCGGTTATCTGGGTCTGCTGTTAGGCGCAATCTTTGCAGGTCTTGTCTATGTTGTGATCGCTCTGCTCGTCAAGTTCTGCGGCACCAAATGGATCAACAAAGTGATGCCCGCCGTTGTCATCGGTCCGACCGTCGCCATCATCGGTCTTTCCCTCGCGGGAAACGCCATCGGCGACCTGTACAAGAATTTGATGGTGGATGTAAATGGAGTTGCCAAGATGACATGGACCTCTTCCATCGCACTCATCTGCGGTCTTGTAACCCTCGGCGTGACCATCGCCTGCTCTGTGTACGGTAAGAAGATGCTGAAGATGATTCCGTTTATCATCGGGATCGCTGCCGGCTACTGCGTGGCGGCTATCTTCACCGTGATCGGCAACGTCGCGGATGTGGAAGCGCTCAAAATCATCAACTTCTCCCTTTTCAAAGAGATGCAGTGGTACCCCGACTTCACTTTCATCCAGGCATTCAAGGGATTTAAGGATCTGGACGGCGCCTACATCGGCACTGTTGCGGTCGCGTATATCCCGGTTGCGTTCGTGGTGTTTGCGGAACATATTGCAGACCACAAGAACCTCTCCTCCATCATTGATCAGGATCTGCTGGAAGATCCGGGTCTGACCCGCACCCTGCTGGGCGACGGTGTCGGTTCCATAGCAGGCGCGTTCTTCGGCGGCTGCCCGAACACCACCTACGGTGAGTCCGTCGGCTGCGTGGCTATCAGCGGCAACGCTTCTACAATTACCATTACCGTCACCGCTCTGATGGCAATCGTCGCTTCCTTTATCGCGCCTTTCGTCACTCTGCTTGCCACCATTCCGAGCTGCGTCATGGGCGGCGTGTGCGTGGCGCTCTACGGCTTTATCGCTGTCTCCGGTCTGAAGATGATTCAGAAGGTGGATCTCGGCGACAACAAGAATCTGTTCGTCGTCAGCGTCATTCTGATTGCCGGCGTCGGCGGTATGGTGCTTACCTTCGGTAAGGTGACCATCACCGCGATTGCCTCCGCTCTGATTCTCGGTATCCTCACCAACGTGCTTGTCTCCATCGGTTCCAAGAAGAAAAACGCCGTTGAGGAAGCTCCCGCAGCAGAGGAAAAAGCGGAAGAAAAGGATAGCACCGACGCGGAATAATGCGGTTTGCCGGCGGCACCCGGATCGGCTTCCGCACCGGTGAAAAACACCGGCATGAAAATAAAAAATGCAAGAGGTCGCTCTCGGGCGGCCTCTTCTCTTTATCAAATCGACGGCAATCGTATTCTTTCCGACAAATTGTTTTGCATTTCCGCACGTCTTGTGATATGATAAAACGGAAAGTAAGAGAGGGGAAAAGCCCGATGAAAAAAGCCATACTGGTCAGCGCCTGTCTTTTGGGCAGACCGTGCCGCTATGACGGCGCCTCCAAGCCCTGCCCGGCAGTGCAGGCGCTTGCCGAAAAATACGACGTCATACCCGTTTGCCCGGAGAGCATGGGCGGGCTCGTCATTCCGCGCCTGCCGTCCGAGCAGCGCGGGGAGGGCGTTTACAGCAAAAGCGGACAGGATGTCACCGCGGCGTTTTTCCGCGGCGCGGCTCTGACGCTGGAAGCTGCGCGGAAGCACAACGTTGCCTTTGCCGTTCTGAAAGCGCGCAGCCCCTCCTGCGGGCACGGAGAGGTCTATGACGGCAGCTTTACCGGTACGCTCCGTCCGGGGAACGGCGTTGCCGCGGAGCTGCTCATGCAAAACGGAATTCCGGTGTATCATGAGGGGGAGCTTGATTTTCTTCCCTCGGACGGGGAATGATAGAAACATGAAAAAAGTATTTGTATTTCTGAAACCCTACCGCATGCAGTGCATACTCGCGCCGCTGTTTAAGCTGTTGGAAGCGGCGTTTGAGTTGTTTGTGCCGCTGGTTGTTGCCTCCATCATCGACCGCGGAATTGCCGCACGTGATACGGCTTATGTGCTGCGTATGTGCGGGCTTCTTCTGCTGCTTGCGCTTGTCGGATATGCCAGCTCGGTGACGGCGCAGTATTTCGCTTCGGTTGCCGCCGTCGGCTTCGGCACTGCCAGCCGCAAGGCACTGTTCTCAAAAATACAGAGCCTGTCGTACGCGGAACTTGACAAGCTGGGTACCGCGACCATGATCACCCGCATGACCAGCGATGTCAATCAGGCGCAAACGGGCGTCAATCTCACCCTACGCCTGCTGATGCGCTCGCCGTTCGTGGTGTTCGGCGCCATGCTGATGGCTGCCACCATCAACGCCCGACTGTCTCTGATTTTCGCCGGAGTGATAGCGGCTTTGATTGTCGCAATCTATCTGGTGATGTTTGTCACCGTGCCGCTTTACCGCCGCTCGCAGGAAAAGCTCGACCGCGTGCTGGATAAGACCCGCGAAAACCTGACGGGCGCGCGCGTGATCCGCGCTTTCTGCATGGAGGAAAAAGAAGAAGCGGATTTTGACGATGCCAACGGCGCCCTGACCGCCGCGCAGAAAAAGGTGGGGCGCATTTCCGATCTGACCAACCCCGTTACCTATGTGCTGATCAACATCGGCGTGATCGCGTTGATCTACGCGGGCGCCGTCCGGGTGAACCTCGGGGAGCTGTCGCAGGGACAGGTGGTGGCGCTGTATAACTATATGTCGCAGATTCTGGTGGAGCTTGTGAAGCTCGCCAACCTCATTGTGACCGTAACGAAGTCGGTTGCCTGCGGCAAGAGAATTGCCCGCGTGCTGGAGATGTCCTCGTCCCTGTCCGCACCCGCGACCGCGCCGGAGACGGACCCCAAAGCCCCGGTGCTCGCGTTTGACAACGTGTCGGTCTCTTATGCCGGCGCGGGCGCGCCCTCGCTCTCCGACGTTACCTTTACTCTTGGGCGCGGGCAGACCCTCGGTATCATCGGCGGCACCGGTTCCGGCAAGACCACGCTTGTCAATCTGATTCCTCGCTTTTATGAAGTCAGCAGCGGTTCGGTCAGAGTGGAGGGCGCGGATGTGCGCGATTATCCCTTGGAGGTACTGCGCGAAAAAGTCGGCGTGGTGCCGCAGCGCGCGCTTCTCTTTGCGGGGACCATCCGCGAAAACCTGTTGTGGGGCAATCCCGGCGCGAGTGACGAGGAACTGTACGCCGCGCTGCGCACCGCGCAGGCAATCGACGTGGTGGAGTCCAAGCCGTTGGGGCTTGACGAGCCGGTCGAGGCAGGCGGGCGGAACTTCTCCGGCGGGCAGCGGCAGCGCCTGACCATTGCGCGCGCTTTGGTGCGCCATCCAGATATCCTGATACTGGACGACAGCGCATCCGCCCTTGACTACGCAACCGACGCACGCCTCCGCCGCGCCCTGCGCGAGGATCTCGGCGGAATGAGCGTAGTCGTTGTGTCCCAGCGTACCTCCTCCGTGCGCCATGCCGATTTGATGGTTGTGCTTGACGACGGGGAAGTGGTCGGTATGGGTACGCACGATTCTTTGCGCGAGACCTGCACCGTTTACCGCGAGATTTGCGATTCACAGGAAAAGGGGGCGACAGACGCATGAAAGAACAGAAGTCGGATAAAGTCTCCGGTATGCGCGCGCTCGGCGCGCTTGTGCCTTACTTCAAACGGCATATCCCTATGTTTGTCGCCGTCACCGTCCTTGCCGCCGCTTCGGTGGCGCTCACATTGCTTGTGCCGATTCTGATAGGGAAAGCCATTGACCTCATCATTGGAGAGGGACAGGTGGATTTCGTCGGCGTGGCGCGCCTGCTCCTCTACGTTGGGATCGCTGTCGGCGCCACCGCCCTTATGCAGTGGCTGCTCAGCGTCTGTAACAACAAAATCGCTTTTGAAATGGTGCGGGATCTGCGCCGTGACGCGTTCCGCAAGATAGAGCGCCTGCCGCTGTCCTATCTGGATACGCATCCCTCCGGGGAAATCGTGTCGCGCGTGATTGCGGACGCCGATACGGTGTCTGACGGCTTGCTCATGGGCTTCACGCAGTTGTTTACCGGCGTGCTTACCATTCTCGGTACCCTTGCGTTTCTGATTTGGCTGAATATGTGGATTGCGCTGTGCGTGGTGGTTCTGACCCCTCTTTCGCTTTTTGTGGCGCGTTTCATCGCGCGCCGCACCTATTCCATGTTCCGCGCGCAGTCGGCGACCAGAGGGGAACAGACGGCTTTCATCGACGAGATGATAGGCGGTCAGAAAGTGGTACAGGCGTTTACCCATGAAGACGAAAACCAAGCTAAGTTCGACGAAATCAACGAACGGCTGCGCCGTCACTCCCTGCGCGCCACCTTCTTTTCCAGCCTTGTGAACCCCTCTACGCGCGCCGTCAATAATTTGGTGTACGCCGCCGTGGCTCTGCTCGGCGCTATGATCATGATTTATCCCGGCGGCTTCGGAGGGATAGGTCCCGCCCTGACGGTGGGGGCGCTGTTCTCCTGCCTTTCCTATGCCAATCAGTATACAAAGCCGTTCAACGAGATTTCCGGCGTGGTGACCGAGCTTCAGAACGCCGCCGCCTGCGCAGCCCGCCTTTCCGAGCTGATACGGGAACCCGCGGAAAAGCCGGACGCTGAAAACGCAAGGGAACTGCCCGACGCGCAGGGCGAGGTAGAACTGCGGCACGTCGCGTTCTCCTATGTGCCGCAGCGGCCCCTGATTGAGGATTTGAGCCTGCTGGTCAAGCCGGGGATGCACGTTGCCATCGTCGGTCCCACCGGGTGCGGGAAAACCACCCTGATCAATCTGCTGATGCGGTTTTACGATGTGCGGGACGGCGCCGTGACCGTGGACGGCTACGACATCCGGGAACTGACCCGCCACTCCCTGCGCCGCAACATCGGTATGGTCTTGCAGGACACATGGATCCGTCACGCCACCGTCCGGGATAATATTGCGCTCGGCCGCCCGGACGCGAGCGAAGAGGAGATTATTGCCGCGGCAAAGGAGGCTCACGCGCACAGCTTTATCAAGCGTCTGCCGCAGGGGTACGATACCGTCCTGACAGGCGATGGCGGCGGGCTGTCGGCAGGGCAAAGACAGCTGCTCTGTATCGCGCGCGTGATGCTGATTCATCCGGCGATGCTGATTCTCGACGAGGCGACCTCCTCGATCGATACCCGTACCGAAATGAAGATACAGGACGCGTTTGCCCGCCTGATGCGGGGGCGCACCTCCTTTATCGTGGCGCACCGCCTTTCCACCATTCGGGAAGCCGATCTGATTCTGGTGATGAAAGACGGCAACGTCATCGAGCAGGGCACCCACGGGGAACTGCTTGCCCGCGGCGGCTTTTACGCCAAACTGTACAACAGCCAGTTTGAAGTCTGATTGCCTCTATATCCGAAAGAAAAAGGCGGAGCCGCAGATCTGCGGCTCCGCTTCGTTTGTATTCCGTTATATGCGCTGCTGTCAACGCCCATGGCGTTTCAGGCGACGAGAGGGAAAAGGTTATTTCGCTTCTCAGGAGAGCAGGGCGCGGTCGTTGGCGAAATCCTGCCCGCTTGTCTGCGCAAACTTCTCAATCAGGGCTTCCACCGTCAGCTTTTTCTTTTCTTCACCGGATACGTCGTAAATAATGTGTCCGTTGTGCATCATAATCAGACGGTTCCCGTGGGTGATGGCGTCTTTCATGTTGTGGGTTACCATCAGTGTGGTGAGAGCATTTTCGGAAACAATGCGGTCTGTCAGCTCCAGCACCTTTGCGGCGGTTTTGGGGTCCAGCGCAGCGGTGTGTTCATCGAGGAGCAGAATTTTCGGTCTTTGCAGGGTTGCCATCAGCAGCGTCAGCGCCTGTCGCTGTCCGCCGGAGAGCAGCCCGACTTTTGCGGTCAGACGGTCTTCCAGCCCCAGGTCAAAGGAGGCGAGTTTTTCACGGTATTCGGTCCGTTCCTGCGAGGTGAACCCCCAGCGCAGGGTGCGCCGTTTACCGCGGCGTGCGGCGATCGCGAGGTTTTCCATGATCTCCATGTCGGCGGCGGTCCCCATCATCGGGTCCTGAAAGACGCGCCCGATATAACGCGCCCGCTTGTGTTCGGTCAGACGGGTCACGTCCACGCCGTCAATGACGACCGAGCCGCTGTCAATCGGGTAGACGCCCGCCACCATGTTCAGCATGGTGGATTTTCCCGCGCCGTTACCGCCGATGACGGTCACGAAGTCGCCGGGGTTCAGATGCAGATTGACGTCTTGCAGCGCTGCCTTTTCGTTGATGGTACCGGGGTTGAATGTTTTGCACACGTGTTTGAGTTCAAGCATGGTCCCCGTCCTCCTCTCTGACCTCTCCGTCGGGATTCTCTGCGGAGGCAAAGGGAAGATTGTCCGATGCCTGCGGCGTTTTTGCAAAGGTAAAGTATTTCTTTTTCCAGTAGGGGATGGCAAGGAAGATTGCCACAACTACGGCAGAGAGCATCTTGAGCAGGTCGGTATCCAGACCGAGGAATACAATGGTTTGATATACAAAGAAATAGATGATGCCGCCGCCCACAACCGCAAGCAGTTTCATTGCAAAATTCCGGGCAATGCGGGCAAACAGCGCCTCGCCGATGATGATGGCGGCAAGCCCGATGACGATCGCGCCGCGCCCCATGTTGATGTCCGCCATGCCGAGATACTGCCCCAAAAGGGCGCCGGCAAGCGCCACAATGCCGTTGGAGAGCATCAGGGCGATGATCTTCGTAAAGGCGGTGTTGATTCCCTGCGCCCGGCTCATGTGCAGATTACAACCTGTCGCGCGGATGGAGGCGCCGTATTCGGTGCCGAAGAACCAGTAGAGGATTGCTATCAGAACAATGACAACCGCCGCTAAAACCAGAATGGAGCGCGTGCGGTTGAGCTGAGATACCAGCAGGAAATAGTTGCGCGCCGGGAGCGCCTGATTGGCTTTCCCCATGATTTTCAGATTGACCGACCACAGGATGAGCTGTGTCAGAATACCGGATAGGATAGGGGGAATGCCCATAAAGGTGTGGAACAGACCCGTCACGAGTCCTGCCAGCATCCCGGCGGCAAACGCCGCGAGCATAGCGACGGCAACGGGACAGCCGTTGACGATCAGCATGGCGCACACCGCCGCGCCGGTCGTGATGGAGCCGTCCACCGTCAGGTCGGCAAAATCAAGAATCTTAAAAGTGATAAACAAGCCGATTGCCATGACGCCCCAGATGATTCCTTGGGCTACTGCGCTCGGCAGGGAGGAAAGATATTCGATCATGTAAAAGCTCCTTGCTTCCGAGAGGTGCCCGCGGCAGTGGAATTGCCGCGGGCATGGCGTCTGTCGTTAAAAATCAGTCGATGGCGACATAGTCGGCAGGGGGAGTGATTCCAAACTCCGCGCAGATGGTCGGGTTGTATTTTTTCGTGGTCGCGGCGGCGTATTCAATCGGCATTTCCGAGATGTTGGCTTCGCCGCGCAGGATCTTGGCTGCCATCTTACCGGTGGCATAGCCGAGGTCGTAATAGCTGATGGACAGGGTGGCGACGCCGCAGCCCGCGCAAATGCCTTCCTCTCCGGCAATGATCGGCTTCTTATTGGTGCCCATACCGCTGTAAATGGTTTGCTTGCAGTCGGCGGCGGTGTTGTCGGTGGGGATATAAATCACGTCGGAGCCGGCGGCTGCCGTCGCGGATACCGAGGAAACGTCGTTGGAGTCGGAGAAAGTGTAACGGGTCACCGTTTTGCCTTGGCTCTCAAGGTACGATTGCATGACGTTCGCCTGATAGACGGAGTTGGGTTCTGCGGAGCAGTAGAGGATTCCGATATTTTGGGCTGTGGGGAACAGTTCCAGAATCATATCGCCCTGCTTGTCCAAAGGGGCAAGGTCGGAGGTGCCGGAGATGTTGCCGCCGACGGTACCGTTGAAGTTGGAGATATCCAATGCGGTTGCATAGTCGGTGACAGAGGTGCCGAGAATCGGGATGGTCGTGGTGGCGTTTGCCATTGCCTGCAAAGCGGCGGTGGCGTTTGCCAGAACCAGATCATAGTTCTTGGAGACAAACTTGCTTGCAACGGTGCCGCAGATGTTGGCGTCGCCCTGTGCGTTCTGCAGGTCGAACTTGAGGTTGTCCTCGCCAAGCTCGTCGATCAACGCCTGCCTGAAGCCGTTGGTCGCCGCGTCCAGTGCGGCATGGGGGGCAAGCTGAAGAATCCCGATGCGGTACTTCTTGCCGCCGCAGGAGGTGAATGCGGTGAGCATCGCGGCGCACAGGCAGAGCGCCAGCGCGAGACATAACAGTTTTTTGAGTTTCATGGTGATAGGCTCCTTGAAAATAATTTATCAAACGGGTTGACCCGCAAGAGTAACAAAAAATCCCTGTATCACAAGATACAGAGACGAACGGCGTCGTGGTACCACTCTGCTTCGCCGCGTGCTTGCGCCTGCGGCCTCACGGGCGATCCGGGGGACGCCCTGCGATATGACGGTCGCGCCCGTCCGCCCTTTGCAGGCGGCTGCTCCCAAAGCGTATTCAAACCGCGCTCACAACCGCCTTGCAGCCACCGGCAGCTCTCTGTATGCTCCGCATCGGTTCTACTTTTCTTTGTTCATCGCAAGTAAAATATAAATTATCATATCATGCGCCGCTCTCTATGTCAAGGCTTTTTGTCCGTTTTTCGTCCCTTTTCTCAGTTTTCCTTGCATTCCCATGTGGAATGTGCTACAATGTTTCCCAAATTACAGAGGGCGCTGCGCCATGCGCGGGAACCGCCCGGAAAAACGCCGTATATCATAAGGAGGTAGGTAATATGATGCAAAAGGCACGGAAGCGCGTGTTCGGACGCGGATATTTCATTCCGTTCATTGCATTGCCTGCTTTGGCTGGCGCCTTTACCGGCTGCGTTGTCTTTTTCTTCCGTCTTGCCGCCTCGTTTGTGATGAAGTGGGCAGAAGTCATTTTTGCGTATGTGCGTGCGCATCCCGCTTTTATCCCTCTGCTTCTCCTCGGCGTGGTATTGGTCGCAGTTCTTTCGGTTTTGCTGACGAACTATTCCGTGATGTCCCGCGGCGGCGGTATCCCGACGGCAATTGCCGCCTTGCGCGGGCTTCTGACCTTTCGTTGGCTGCGCACTCTGCTGTGCGTCTTTTTCTCCTCACTACTCACCTTTTTTGCGCGCCTGCCTCTCGGCAACGAGGGTCCCAGCGTGCAGATGGGGACTTCGGTGGGGCGGGGCGTCAGCCTCCTCGGCGGGAAAAAATACCGCGCCGCCGAACGGTACGTCATGACGGGCGGCGCCTGTGCCGGCTTTGCCGCGGCGACCGGAGCGCCGATTTCAGGTATTTTCTTTGCCCTGGAGGACGCGCACAGACGTTTTACCCCCACCATCGTGCTTGCCGCCGCCTCCGGCGTGCTTTCCGGGGTTGGCGTCTGTTCGCTGCTGGGGTATCTGATACCGCTGCCCACGCAGCGCTTTGCGTTGCCGCAGCTGCCCGTCATTCCCTTCCGCATGGTGTGGGCGGTCGCGCTGATCGGCGTTGCCGCGGCGCTTGTCAATATCCTGGTGCTGTGGCTGTACCGCGCCCTGCAAAAACTGTGGGAGCGAACCAACGTCATGCACCGTGCAACGCGGATTGTGGCATTGTTCCTCCTGACCGCCGCGGTCGGGCTGGCATTACCCGGCGTGCTCGGTACGGGGCATGACCTGACGGACAGCATTCTGTCGGGAGAAGTCAGTTGGTATCTGCTGTTGGCGTTGCTTGCCCTGCGCGCGCTGTTTACGCTCTCCGCCAGCGTCGCGGGGGTCACGGGCGGCTTGTTCCTGCCCTTGATTGCGTTCGGCGCTTTGGGCGGCGGCTTGTGCGCCAAGGCACTGATTGCCACCGGCGCCGTCGGAGCCGAGTACTACGGGATCCTGACGGTCATCGGCATTGCCGCCTTTCTCGGCGCGTCGCTGAAAACTCCGATTACCGCCGTGATATTCTCACTGGAGCTGTTCGGCGCGCTGTACAACTCGCCGTATCTGATACTCGGCGTCACCGTTGCCTTTCTTTTGACCGAGCTGTTCGGGCATGAATCCATCAACGATACCGTTATGTATCACAAGATTCAGTCTGCCGGAAAGCGCGGGAAAAAGGTGATTGTGGATGTGAAACTGACGGTTCGGCCCGGCGCCTTTGTCATCGGGAAAGAAACCCGTGATATTCTGTGGCCCGCCGCCTGCCGGATTCTGACCATTCGCTCCGCGCCGGGGCTGCCCCCGTCCCGCTGTATCCGAGAGGGGGATATGCTTCATGTGAACTTCGAAACGCGGGATTTCGCCGCCACGGCGGAGGAACTCTGCGCTCTGCTCGGCACGCAGGATATACCGCTGCGCTATGCGGAGGATATGGCAGATGAGCCTTATGTACCGGGCAGTCGTGAGGAAAAACAGACATGAACGCACAACGGAATTATCAGAGGGAGCTGGAGGAGCTGATTTCCCGGCTCGATATGCAAAACCCGCCGCGCCTGCTGCTGCATGGTTGCTGTGCCCCATGCTCCTCCTATGTGCTGGAATACCTTTCCCGGTATTTCCGGATTACCCTTTACTTTTATAATCCCAATATTTTCACGGAGGAGGAGTATCTCAAGCGCGCGGACGAGGTGCGCCGTCTGCTTTCACTCCTGCCGCAGACGCACCCGGTCACATTTGTATGCGACGAGTGGGATCACGCCGCCTTTGAGGATGTCAGCCGCGGGCTGGAGGGGGCGCCGGAGGGCGGGGAACGCTGCCGCCGGTGTTACGAGCTGCGCTTGCGCCGCGCCGCGGAGGTGGCTGCCGCGGGCGGGTATGACTTCTTTACCACGACCCTTTCCATCAGCCCCTATAAGCGCACAGATTGGATCAATGAAATCGGGGAGGATGTCGGCGCGCGGTACGGCGTGCGTCATCTGCCCTCGGATTTCAAGAAAAAGGGCGGTTACGCCCGCTCCGTTGAGTTGTCCCGGGAATACGACCTCTACCGTCAGGACTATTGCGGCTGTCGGTTCAGTCTGGAGGAACGCCGCCGCAAGGAGCGGGAAAAGGAAATCTGATCTGTCCTGCACGGCATATTCACGAAAAAGTTACCTTTGGGGATTGCCGAAACCGGTCGTTCCTGATATAATAAATACGTTGTAGAGACGCTTCTGAGATCAGAAAGGAAAACGACATATCATGAAAAAAGTACTTACCAACATGGTGGTTGATATCATTCTCGCCGTGCTGCTTCTGGCGCTCGGCATTGTCATGTTGCCTGCCGTGACGAGTTTTGGCAGCATTGTTCTCGATGTCATTGTGGCAATTCTTCTTGTGCTTTATCTTGCGTTCTTCCTCTTTGACCGCATGGTCAAGAGCCGCGGGACCGTGCGCGTGCTCACCATGATCGAATTTGCTCTCATAGCACTGATTGCAATCGGACTTGTATTTAAGCAGTTGAAAATTCTCAATCTCGGTACAACCTGTCAGATTGTCGGCGTTGTGATTTGGTTGCGCGGCATAACCGGTACGTTCCGCGGCTATATCGTCAGCACGGCGGAGGGGAAGCGGCGCTTCACCATTCTGATGTTCGCGCTCTCTGTCCTGATGGTTACCGCCGGGGCATATCTGTTTGCAAAGCCCCTCTTCACCGATGAGAATATCATTTATATCCTTGCCGTTTCTCTGATCATCGGCGCGGTGGTGCTTCTCATCTATGCGCTCGCCTATGCCCGCCGTCCCGCCAAACGCAGCAAATCCAAGAGCGGAGAATCCAAGAGCAGCGACAACTGACTGTCCGAGAAAAGCGGATTCCGCTTGCTTTGCAGATACGCTTTCTCTTTTCAAGAAAGCCTGTGTGTCAAAACACAGGCTTTCTTTTTGTATAAGGTGCCGGGGAATATACGGTTGCTTTGAGAGGGGAAATATGGTAAAATTAATAATATATTCGCCTGCGCGCGCAGGTATGTAAGTAGGAGAGCGGTATCATGCGTTTTGCAACCCGATTGACAGCATTGATTTTAGGAGCGGTATTGTTTTTGTCGGCTTTTGTAAGCTGCTCGCTTCTTGATGGGAAGGGCGGCAGTCACAGCCGCGAGGACAGCGCAAGCAACGGCGGCACGGACAACGACGGCACGGGTCAGGATGAGTCGGGATTCCCCATTGTCATCAATGAAGTCTGTTCGCAGAACAACGGCAGGGCTGTCGCGCCGGACGGACAGTATCATGATTATATTGAGTTGTATAATTCCTCCAAGCAGGAATACTCTCTTGCGGGGTACGGTATCTCCGATAAAAAAAGCAAGATCAAGCATATCTTCGGCGAGGATGTGACGGTACCCGCCGGGGGCTTCCTGCTGTTGTGGGCGTGCGGCGAGGAGAACATGGCGGATAAGGAAAATGGCGGGATTTATCTGCCGTTCGCCCTTTCCAAGCACGGGGAAGAACTGTATCTGTTTTCCACCCGCGGAACGCCCCTTTTCTCGATGAGCGTACCCGCGCTTGACGAAAACATGGCGTTCGGATATTCGGAGGACGGCGCCGGCGTGCTCGGCACCATGAGCGCGACCCCCGGGAAAAGCAACGGCGGCGCATATTTGCAGACTTTGGACGATTCCGTCATGACGTTCAATTATGAAAGCGGGTTTTATGACTCTGCCTTTTCGCTGAAGATCACGGCTCCCGCAGGGTATCGGGTGTATTACACCACCGATTGTACCGAGCCAACCAAAAGCAGCGCGGAATTTCCGTCGGGCGGCTTGACCGTCACGGATGCGAGCGCCGAGCAGAACCGGTACAGCAATCTCTATATGGGCAATATCAATCAGGGGTATGAGGGTTATACCAAAGCGCAGCTGCCCTCCTCTCCGGTGGATAAATGTACGGTCATCCGTGCGGTGGCTTACAGCCCCGACGGAAAGAGAACCAATATCGTTACCAAAAGCTATTTTGTCGGGTATCAGCTGAAAAAAGAATACAACAACGTATCCTTTGTTTCCCTGGTGTCGAAACCTGACAGCCTGTTCGGCACAGACGGCTTGTTTACCAATGAGGATTACTGGAAAAAGGGAACCGATGCGGAGGAGCGCGCCAACGAGCGGTGCGTGAGCTTCAGCTATTATTCAGGGGATCACAACTATTCCTTTGAACAGGTCGTCGGAATGCGCCTGCACGGCACCTCGACCAGAGCGCAGAATCAGAAGAGCCTGACCCTCTTTGCCCGCAGCGAATACGGCAACGGCATCTTTGAAAAAGCCATTGTGGGCAGCGCCTCGGAGTGCCATTCCATGGTGCTGCGCGGAGACGGCTATACGAAGATTCAGGAGGGCTTTGTGCAGTCCTTGGTCGCGGACAGGGAGCTGTCCACCTGCGACTATACGCCGACGGTCGTGTTTGTCGACGGGGAATACTGGGGGGTCTATAACCTCTATGAGCGCTTCTCGGAAAACTATGTGAAAGAGTATTACGGCGTCAACAAGGACAACGTGTATATCGTAAAGAAAGGCTCTGAGGGCAACACGTCCGCCGCCGTCACCGCTTATAACACCTTCTATAACTTCATGACGAACTCGGATCTGTCTGTGGCTTCCAATTACACCAAACTGTGCAATATGGTGGATATGCAGAGTTTGATTGACCTGCTGTGCGTGGAAGCCTACATCGGCAACGCCGATTTCTCGTTCCGGCAGAACATCGCCTGCTGGCGCGTCATAGACTCCTCTCAAGAAAGCCCGGACAACCCCTATGCGGATGGGAAATGGCGCTTTGTTCTTTACGATCTGGATATTTCCATCGGCGCTTGGGCGCCCGCAGTCAATTTTTACGGCTTGGGATCCGCGAACGATTTTCAATGCGACGCTTCGTACAACGGGTTTACGCACCCGATGATCTGGGCGGGCGTCAGCATTATGGAAATGAAAGAAGTCAAGAGCCTGATGAAGAGCAAAAGCTTTCAACAGCAGTTTGTGCTGACCTTTCAGGATATTGTCAACGTCAATTTCAACCCCACGGAAACGGTGGCAAAACTCAATGCGGCGCTGGACGTCTATCAGCCGCTGATGAAAAAGCATTTTGCGAGATACGGCATTCCCATCGAAGCGTATGAAACAGGCTCAAAAGAGGGAAGCGATAACACAAGCTGGCGTATCAAAACCTACTACGGAGGGTATTCTGTCCTGCCGTCCGCTATAACAGGGGCAAAATGGCGGGAGGAAATGCAGTTCGCGGTGGATTACTTCACCGATCATCCCGCCTATGCGTTGGAGGACCTTGCGGAGGTATTCGGACTTACCGGGGAGCAGATCACAGTCACGCTGTCGGTCAGTGACGGCAGCGCCGGCACATTGCTTCTCAACGGGGTGACGCGCCTGTCTCTTGCGGACGGCGAGGAAAGACAAGCGATATATTATACGGACGCGCTTCCGACGGTGACTGCCACGGCGGCAGAGGGTTACCGTTTTGTCAGATGGGAAGCCGGCGGGACCTCAGGGGTGACAGATCTGACTTCGGCGACCGTTACCCCCTCTGCGACCGGGAATTTCAGTTTGAAAGCCGTGTTTGAGCAAGTTGCGGGGGAATGAGGCAATGAGTATGAGACGCGTTTTTGTATGCTTTCTGTGCTTGCTTGTTCTCGTATCCATGCTGCTCACTTCCTGCGCGGACGCGGAGGCAGTCCGCACCCGCCCGAGTACGGGCGGCAAAGACGGAGAGAGCGCCGGTGAAGAAAACGGGGACGCCTCCGATACCGATGATTCCGGGGAGGAGACAGACCTGCCGCGGGTTGAAAACTGTTCCGTCTACGTCAATGAGGTCTGCACCAAATCCACCGACCGGACGCGCGGTTGCCTTGACTGGATCGAGCTGTATAACGCGGGCGAAGAACGCGTGGAGCTCGGCGGCTGGCGCCTGTCCGACTCCTCCCAAAAGCCTGCAAAATATGTATTCCCGCAGGGAACGGTGCTGGAAGCGGGAGACTATCTGCTGATTTGGGCGAGTGGCACCGAAGCGCCGGCGGCAGGTCTGCCTTTCGCTTCCTATTACGCTCCGTTCCGTCTTTCCAACGACGGAGAAACCCTGTATTTATCCACCCCGGACGGTCTGTATGCGGACGTGGTGGAGATTCCCGCATTGGAGCCGGATAAAACATGGGGCAGAACGTATGACGGGGCGGAATATTTCGCTCTCCTCTCCGGCACTCCGGCGGCAAGCAACGACGGCACGGTTGAAACGCTTGCCGACTCGGTCATGACCTTTTCTCATGAAAGCGGTTTTTATGAGGACGCGTTTGACTTGGAGATCAGCGTGCCCGACGGCTATACCGTCCGTTATACCGTTGACTGCACCGACCCCGCTGTGCCGGGCTCCGGCGTCAAAAACTATACGGGCGCCATTCGGGTGACCGATCCCACCGGGGCGCCGACGTATTCTTTGGAGCATTTTACGGGCAAAAACTCCGACTTGTCGGAGGTGGAAAAATGCTTTGTGGTGCGCGCCGTGGCAAAGGATCCGCAGGGGCACAGCACCAAAACCGTGACCAAAAACTATTTTGTGGGGCTTTCCGACCGCCCCGCGTACGGGCGCCTGCCGGTTCTGACCCTGACGACTTCTCCCGATGAGATCTACGGCAGCGAGAACGGGCTGTTCCCGAATTACGACCGGGGAAAATTGGAAAAGCAGGTCAACTTCATGCTGTTTGACCGGAGCGGAGCATACTCCTTTGATCAGGAGGTCGGGATCCGCATCCGCGGCTCCTCCACCCGCGACGCCCTGCAAAAGAACCTCAACGTTTACGCCCGCTCCAAATACGGCGGCGCCTCCGTTTTCCCCGATACCCTGTTCCCGGACGCCGCGTTCACCAAGTCTTTGGTGTTGCGCTCCGACAACCGCTGGAACCTACAACTGGGGCAGGACTTTTTACAGGACCTTGTCAAAGACAGGGATGTCTGCACGCAGGATTCTTTCCCGCTGATCGTGTTCATTGACGGAGAGTACTTCGGGATATACAACCTGTATGAGCGCTTTTCGGAGGACTTTGTGGAGGCGCATTACGGCGTGGATAAGGACGACGTGTATACTGTGAAAAACGCCTCGGAAGCGAACAGCGAGGAGGCGCTTACGGCTTATAGCGAAATGTACAGCCTGCTGACAAGCGGCGACCTGACCGACGCCGCAGTGTATGAGAGACTTTGCGGCATGGTGGATATGCAGAGCCTGATCGACCTGTACTGTATTCAGATGTATCTGGATAACGGAGATTTCTCCATGCAGCAGAACATTACGGCATGGCGTGCGGCTCCCGCCGCCCTCGACCCGGATAACCCGTATGCGGACGGGAAGTGGCGCTTTGTCCTGTACGACTTGGATTACGCCATGGACGGACCCGCGCAGACGAGCGAGGCATGGAAGCGCGATACATTCTCCGTAACGCCGAAAAACAGCAAGCTCGGCGATCCCTTTCTCAGATGGGCGTCTGTGATAAATCTGATGAAGAATCAGACCTTCAAAAATCGGTTTGTGACGTCGTTTATGGACATCGTGAATGTGAATTATCACTATCAGAGCCGCGTCAAAGACGTCATGGAAGCCCGCGTGGAGCTGCTGTATCCCTGCGTGCTGCCGTATCTGCGCCGCTTCAATTACAAGAACAGCGGCGGTACTGTGCGCGCGGCAAGCGCGTGGTCTTCGCGCCTGAAAGAAAAGCAGATCGCGTTTATGGAAAACCGCGCCGACGTGATCGTGGGGTATATGGCACAGCACTTCGGCTTGACCGATGCCCCCGTTACGCTGACAGTCAGTAGCCGTGGCGCCGTCGGAGGCGTGACGCTCAACGGTCTGACCGCCATACCGTTCTCCGCGGAGGGAACGTGGAGCGGCAGTTATTATGCCCTGACCTATACCGCAACCGCCACCCCGCCCGACGGATACGTCTTTGTCGGTTGGAGCGCCACGGGCGGCGTCGGTATCAGCGGCAGCGGGCAGACGATTTCGTTTACCCTCACGGGAGAGGGAACGCTGCAAGCCGAGTTCGCACCGGCATAAAAGACGGTTGCGACGGGAATGTACGGTTTGCGTGTGTAAAAGCGTACCGAATGTGTTAAAATCGGTACAGTGATGACAGAAACGCCGCCTACGGCGGCGGGAGAGGTATTTGAAATGGGAATTGAGTATTCCGCTCTGATAGGCGAGCTTGACGAGCTTTGCCGCGTTTACAATGCGTTTGCCGTCGGTATCGACGGTATGGAGTGCGCAGGGAAGACCACGCTCGCCGCTTATTTGTCTAAGAAATACGGCGCCCCCGTCATTCATATGGACGACTTTCTCCTACCGGAGAACGAGCGCCCGCAGGGGTGGCAGGATACCCCCGGCGCCGAGATGGATTTCGAGCGATTCTGCGAGGAGATCTGTGAGCCGTGGCTGCATAAAAAGCCGATCGTATACAGCATCCGCGATTCCAAGACCGGAGAGTATACGGAGCGCCGCGCCCTGCCGGACGGACAGATGTTTCTCATTGAGGGCACGTATTCCATGCACCCGGCGGTGCTGGATTTCTACGATCTGCACCTGTTTATGAAAGTCAGCAATGCCACGCAGGCAGCCCGTGCCGCGGCGGCGGAGCGCCCGCTGCCGCCCGATATGCTTGCGCGCCATGACCGATATTTTGTGACGAATATGACGGAACTGCTCTGCGACGAGGTGTTGGACGAGGAATTTCGGATACCGGAAGAGGAACAGACCGCTTCACAAAAGTGAAGAACAACTTGCTGTTTGCCTCCTCGGCAGCCTGCGTGTCGCACGCAGGGACAAACGGCAGGTTATTTGTGAATCCTGCATAAGAAACAGATACGACAATTAGACAAAGTGACTTGACAAGTTTGCTGTATTATGATATGATAAAATCCATACAGACTACTGTCTGGTATGAGGCGTCATATGGATCTGTTTCTGAGCTTGGCAATCGGACTGTTGGCAGGACTGTTTCTTTCCCGCCTTGCAAGGCGTCTGAATCTGCCTGCGGTCACCGCATATCTGGTCGCGGGCGTGCTTCTCGGCCCCTATGTTCTCGGGCTGCTTGCGGATGTACCTGCTTTCGGCTTTTTGGGACATATCTATTTTACAGATGTGAAAAATGTAGAGGGACTGCATATCATTACCGAATTCGCCCTCGGGTTCATTGCGTTCTCCATCGGCAATGAATTCCGGTGGTCAAGCCTGAAGCACATCGGGCGCCAGGCGTTGGTGGTCGGCACCGTGCAGGCAGTCTTTACCACAGCGGTGGTGGATGTTGCCCTGGTGGCTCTGCACTTCGCGTTTCCGAGTGTTCTGTCTCTTCCGTCCGCCATTATGCTCGGCGCCGTGGCGGCAGCTACCGCCCCTGCAACGACCATGATGGTCGTCCAGCAATATAAGGCAAAAGGGGCTTTGACCTCCATGCTGTTGCCCATCGTCGCTTTGGACGACGCGGTCGGGCTTATGGTTTTTGCCATCTCTTACGGCGTGGCGGAGGCACTGATCGGCGGTTCGGTCAGCGTCATTTCGGTTCTGCTGAATCCTTTGCTTGAGATAGTATGTTCCCTCGTGCTGGGGCTTGTGATGGGCCTGCTGTTCGCATGGAGTGAAAAGTATTTTCATTCCCGTGCAAAACGACTCTCCATTTCGGTGGCGTTCGTCATGCTGACCGTGGGCTTTTCCATCGTTGAGTTCCACATCGGTGAGGTCAAGATCGCTTTCTCCAGTCTGCTTTCCTGTATGATGCTGGGGACCGTATTCTGCAATATCAGTGACATTTCGGCGGAGCTGATGGATCGTCTGGACCGTTGGACGGCGCCGGTTTACATACTCTTCTTTATCTGCAGCGGCGCGTCGTTGGATCTGCGCGTGTTCGGCAATCTGATGATTGTGGTCGTCGGGCTTGCCTATGTGTTGTTCCGCCTGATTGGCAAGTATTACGGCAACTACCTCAGCTGCCGCTGGGTGAATTGCGACCCGAATGTCACCAAGAACGTCGGGATCGCCATGTTCCCGCAGGAGGGCGTTGCGCTTGGTATGGCGACCGCCGCCGCGGCAGGGCTCGGCAGCGACGGGGAGTTTGTGAAGCTGATCACTCTGTTCGGCGTTCTGA
The DNA here is from genome assembly GCA_945920215.1 of uncultured bacterium. Lineage (GTDB taxonomy): Bacteria > Bacillota > Clostridia > Oscillospirales > CAG-272 > UBA1740. The sequence goes on along the minus strand of CAMEJM010000001.1, from coordinate 171,274 downwards.
TCTTCGAGCTCTTCAGCCCGATGCTCAGCAAGTTCGCCCTGATCCGTTCGGGAGATATTCAATCCACGGAGGAAATATCCGTGCGTGGCAAGACCCTGCCGCCCGACGTATAACCGCGTTGTTAGCAATAGATATCTATTGAGAACATAAAAAATGAGAAAGGAGCACCAAAATGAAAAAGGTTACGAAAACTGCAACCTACGACACCGAGACTGCGACTCTGGTAAAGAAACTCGTTGTTGGTTCCTTCGGGGAAACAACCGGCTATGAGGAATCTCTTTATGTGACGGATGACGGAAAGTATTTCCTGTATGTCAACGGCGGTAAAGACTCCAAGTATCCCAGCGAGGACATCAAGGCGCAGTGCACCGTGGTGAATGCATGGAAGAAAGCCAACCTGTAAGGACGGTTTTCAAAACAGACGGCTTAGCCGTCTGTTTTGCTTTTCAGGGGGGGGTTGACAGGTGAACCGAGAACAAAGGAACAGAGAAGAACAAGTTTCCGGAGAAAGCCGGCATAAAACTGCCAGCTTGCCATGCGGCACATACCCGCCGTCGCGGCGTTTGACAAGACCGTCGGCTTGGGATATAATGAACGTGAGAAAGCAGAAACAGAGGAGCAGGCAGGATGAAACAGAGGGATATGCGTATTGAACGGACAGAGCGCGCCATCCGGGACGCATTTATCTGTCTGGTGGGGGAGCGGGGATACGCCGCCGTGACGGTCAAGGATATCTGCGAGCGCGCGGATGTGAACCGCAACACGTTCTATCTGCATTACCGGGATAAAGAGACGCTGATGCAGAGCCTTTTGGAAAGCGTGATCGCGGAGCAGGCAAAGCCCGTTGCCGCCGTGGTGTCCCGTTTCTCCGGCGTTTCGGAGGATACGGTGGAGCAGGCGGTGCGCAATCTGCTTGCAGTGATGGAACGGGAAATGTCGTTTTACCGCATCCTTTTTACAGACGATGCGCTTTGCGGCTACGTGCGGTATCTGCATAGGACGGCGCGCCGTATGATTCTCGCGGGTACGGACCGCCCGGTTTCTCCCGTTGCCCTTGACTATATGATCAGCGGTTTCATCGGGGTGGTGACGGAGTGGCTGGCGCACGAGGACGCCTCTGTCGACGCGGTCGCCCCGCAGCTTGCCCGTATGGTCATAGCGGATTTGCGGCTTTTCCATGCGGTCGACGCGGGCGAAAGGGCATGAGCGGCAGAATTGCCGAGGCGCCCCATGGGAGCGTGCAAAATCATAAAAAAGAGACGGTGGAGGCACCGTCTCTTTTGTTTGTGTTGCAGGGTATTTGACTGTCGCCGCTTTCGGCGGCGAACAGGCGCTTACTTCTTGTCTTTGACCTGCAGGAACAGATCGTTGTAGCGCTGGATGGTTTTTTCGGACAGGGTGTGATAGTACTGCATTTTGCTTGCGTCCGTCCGGTAGGAATCGGGGGTCACGTAGAGAATATTGTATTCGTCGGTCCCCTCTTTGAAATCATAGTATTCGTTGGTCAGGACTGCGGTGTTGGGGGAGGCATAGCAGATATAGTTGGAGTTGAACGCGGCAATATCGGGCTCCAGCATGAAATCCATAAAGAGCATGGCGGCGCCGACGTTTTTCGCGTTGGCAGGCACGCACATGGAGTCCACGAATACGTTGGTGCCCTCCACGGGATAGTAGAACGCCAGGTCGGGGTTTTCCGCGATCATGGAAATGCAGTCGCCCGCGTAGTAGGAGGCAATGGCGGCGTTCCCGCCCTCCATGGTCTGGAATACCTCATCCATCACAAAGCCCTGCAAATACGGTCTTTGCGCAAGCAGGGACTGATAAGCGGCGTCCCAGTCGGCATCGTTTTCGGAGTTGACGTCCATGCCGGCACGCAACTGCGCGATACCGAATGCGTCGCGCGCGTTGTCATAGGTCAGAATATTGCCTCTGTATTTTTCGTTCCACATCAGGTCCCAGCTCTGCTCGGCGGCGTCGGCTTCGTCCACCATCTTGGTGTTGTAAACGACGCCGATCATGCCGACGGTGTAGGGAACGGAATATTCATTGGCGGGGTCAAAGAAGAGGTTTTTGTATTGGTCGTCGATGTAATGATAGTTGCTCAGCTTGGAAACGTCGATTTTTTGAAGCAGGTTATCCTGGATCAGCTTGCCTATCATATAGTCGGACGGAATAACAATGTCGTAGGAGGATGCGCCGGTTTTCAGCGTGGCGTAAAGGTCCTCGTTGGACGCATAGGTGGTATAGTTTACTTTGATGTCGTATTTCTTTTCAAACAGCTTGATAATATCCTGATATTCTTCGCTGCCGTCCGCGATGTATTCACCCCAGTTGTGCACGTTCAGGGTTGTGCCGGCAAACTCGGTTTCCACATATTCCACGTCATAAACGAATTTTTTCTTGCAGGAATTCATGAGCGGCATGAGCAGAACAAAGGCCAAGGCAAGCGCGAGGAAACGGATTTTTTTCAATTCAGGTGTACCTCCGAAATTTTTTATTTTTGTTGAATCAGAATCAGTTTTGAGGGGCTTCCGCCTTGACGGCAACCGCCGCTTTTTTGATACGGCGTTTGCCGTGTCTGACATGGGCGGCTTTGTTTTTGCGGCGTTCGCCTCTGCCTTGCAGATAGTTGTTGAGCAGGAGCAGGGCGAGAATGACGAGGAACATCAAGGAGGACAGCGCGTACATATCCGGGGTGACGCGTTTTTTCGTCATGGAATAAATCATGATTGGCAGGGTCTGGAAGCCGTTGCCGGTCGTGAAGTAAGAGATCACAAAGTCGTCGATCGAAAGGGTAAAGGACATCAGCGCCCCGGTCAGGATCCCCGGCAGGATGGCGGGCAGCTCCACCTTGAAGAAGGCGTGCAGCGGGGTGCAGCCCAGGTCCAGCGCCGCTTCGGTCAGGTGCGGGTCCATCTGCCGCAGCTTGGGCAGGACCGACAGAATGACGTAAGGGAGGCAAAAGGTGATATGCGCGATCAGAATGGTGCCGAACGACAGGTTCGAGGAAAAGTGGAAGAGTGTGCCGACAAACACGAACAGAAGCATCATGGAGATACCCGTGACAATATCCGGGTTCATCATCGGGATCCCCGTGACTGTCTGCAGGGTGTTTTTGAGTCTGCGGCTCTTCATGCAGTGCATCCCGTACGCCGCCATGGTTCCGATCACCGTCGCAATCAGGGAAGCCAGAACAGCCAGCATCAACGTGTTGCGCAGGGCGGTAAAGGTGACGGGGGAAGAAAACAGCTCTCCGTACCACTTCAGGGAGAAGCCCTGAAACACCGCGGGGCTTTTGCCGGAGTTAAAGGAATAGAGGATCATGACCGCAATGGGCGCGTACAGAATGACGAAGATGACGGTCGTGTAAATCCGCGAGAATACTTTCATGCGATCACCTCCCCGTCCTTGTCGCCGAACTTGTTCATCACCCACATACTGAGCAGAACAAGAATCATCAGAATGGCGGAGAGCATCGCTCCCACCTGATAGTTGTTGTTGACCTTGAACTGCGCCTCAATGACGTCGCCGAACAGCGTGATCGTGCGCTTGCTCATCGCCTGCGAGATGTAGAATGTCGAGATAGAGGGGACGAATACCATGGTCACCCCGCTGATGATTCCGGAGACGGAAAGGGGAAGAACCACACGCGTCAGGGTCTGAAATCCGTTACAGCCGAGGTCTGTCGCCGCCTCCACCAGACGGTGGTCGAGCTTTACCAGCACGGAGTAAATCGGCAGCACCATATACGGCAGATAGTTATACACCATGCCGAATACCACGGCGGCGCCTGTCCCGAGAAACTGTATGGGACCGATGCCGAGCTTTCCGAGCAGGGAATTGATGATGCCGTTTTTCTCGAGGATCTGCGTCAGCGTATAGGTGCGGATCAGAAAGTTTGTCCACATGGGGAGCATGATCAGCATCACGAACAGCTGCTGATAACGCACCTTCATGCGGGAGAGAAAATAAGCCAGCGGGTATGCGATGATCAGGCATACGGCGGTCGCAATCACCGCGTAAATCACCGAGCGGCCGAGGGTGGACATATACAGAGGGGAAGTCAGAACCGAGAGGTTTGCGAGCGTGAAATGCCCCTCCTTATCGGTAAAAGCGTAATAAGCGACGAAGAGAAGCGGAACGATGATGAAGATCACGCACCAGACGATGTGGGGCGCAGCCGCCATCGATTGCATCAGAGACTTTTTTTTCATGCTTCTTCGGTTGCCTCCTCGGCGTCGTCCTCTTCCTCCACACCCGCATTCGGGTCGGAGAGTTCATCCATTTCATCGGAATAGGTGGAGTAGTCGCCGAACATACCGGAAAATTCGGATTTGTGCATGATGTGGAACGCGTCCGGATCGATCGACAGACCGATGACCTTGCCCGCTTCCACGTAGTCGGTGCTCTGAATCATCCACTTGAAGCCGCGGACGTCCACGATGTACTCATAATGTACGCCCTTGAAAGTGGTGGAGGCGACGGTGCCGCACAGCATTCCTTTTTCGGGGTCTACAATATCGATATCCTCCGGGCGGATGACCACGTCGACAGGCTCATCCTTTTCAAAGCCTCCGTCTACACAGGGGAACGTACGGCCGTCAAAGGCGACCACACGGTCGGCGGGCATGGTGCCGTCCAGAATGTTGGACTCCCCGATGAAGTCCGCGACAAAGGCGTTCTTCGGCTCGTTGTATATATCCGTCGGGGTGCCGATCTGCTGGATGGTGCCGTTCTGCATGACCACCACGGTGTCGGACATGGAGAGCGCTTCTTCCTGGTCGTGCGTGACGTAGATAAAGGTGATGTTGGTGGCTTTCTGAATGTCCTTCAGTTCTTTCTGCATATCCTTGCGCAGTTTCAGGTCCAAAGCCCCCAGCGGCTCATCAAGGAGCAGCACGCGAGGCTCATTCACAAGAGAACGCGCAATGGCAACGCGCTGCTGCTGCCCGCCGGACAGGGAGGTGACGTTGCGTTTCTCAAATCCGCGCAGGGAAACCATGTTGAGCATACGTGTCACCCGCTCGTCGATTTCGTCCCGCGTCAGGTGGCGCCACTTCGGCGCGGCTGTATTCTCGGTTCCCTCGACGGGGACCTTTTTCATTTTCAGTGCGAAAGCAATGTTGTCGTATACGTTGAGGTGCGGGAACAGCGCGTATCGCTGGAACACGGTGTTCACCTGTCTGCGGTGGGGCGGCAACTGTGTGATATCCACCCCGTCAAACAGGATCTGCCCCTCGTCCGGGGTTTCAAAACCGCCGATCAATCTCAGGGTCGTGGTCTTGCCGCACCCGGAGGGACCCAAGAGGGTCACAAATTCCTTGTCACGGATATATAAGTCAATATGATTCAAAACCCGTTCGCCGTCAAAGCTTTTGGAAATCCCCTTCAGCTCAATGAGTTTGCTCATTTGCGTTCGTCCTTATCCTGCAATGAATTTTTGTCTAAACGGCAAAAAGCGGCGATTTTAACGGGGTGTCCCACCGGCAAAATTACCACTTTTTTTGCTGCAATACGCATTATAACAAAAGCATACAACAAATGCAATATATTTTGCAAAATATACTTGAAAAATCTTCGCTATTCACAATTATTCCCAAACAGAGGCGATAAAATTGATATATTCCACAAAAAACACGGAAAATCTCAAAAATCCGCTCGTTTCCTTTGATTTGCTCGTTTTTCTTTGTCTTCAAGAGGAGAGAGGAGCATGGCTCCCAGACAAAGCATGGCGGAATATGCCCCCTCCCCCGTGCGCCACAGTACCAGAAGTGAAGCGAACAGAGCGCAAAACAGGGTGAGGGAGGTGAGAAGACAGGTGCCGCGCCACAGCGCCCGCTCACTGACGTGCGGGGCGATCAGGCAGGTCAGAACGCGTTCCCCGTCCAGCCCCGCCATGGGGATCAGATTGCAGAGGGCGGTCATCAGACTTGCCTGACCGAAGTGGTCGAGCGCAGGGAAAAAACCGCCGCAGAGGCGTCCCGCCGCCGTGCAGGCAAGGTTCGCGGCAGGTCCGCACAGCGCCACGATCAGTTCCTGCCGATAACCGAGAGGGACGTCGGTTTTCAGGCGCACGCCGCGCGCCACGGGTACCAGTTTGGGCGGCGGCAGACCGAGGGCGGAGAAAGCAAGCAGATGTCCGCATTCGTGAAACGCTGCCGCCAACGCAATGCAGAAAAAGGGATAGATCCCCTCAAACCAACAAACCGCCGCAATCCAAAGGACAGTCGGTAAAAGGAGTAAGCACCGCCCGAAAGTACGTTTCATGTCACACCCCCCGCTCCCGATATGTGTATGAGCGCGGGCGGCTCGGTATGCCATCGGCGCGGGCGCTTCGGCATGGCGGACGGACATTCGGAAAAAGAAAAAACAGCGCACGGCTCGCGTGCGCTGTCAAATACAATATTATAAGATGAAAGAAAAAGACAAAAGAGAATCAGTACGCTTTGCCCCAGAACACCAGCTTGTCCGCGGGCTTTCCGCAGCAGACGCAGCGGTCCCCGATGGGCGCCTGTCCGAACGGGATGCAGCGGGAAGAAACGTCCGCCTCTTCCTTGAGTTTTTCCTCACAGGCAAGGTCGCCGCACCACATGGCTTTGATATAGCCGCTCTTGGTAGCGGCAATCTCTTTCAGCGTGTCGAGGTCGTGCGCCTCGTAGGTGCGTCTCTCGCGGTTCTCAAGCGCCTTATCGTACAGCGCGCGGGTCAGCGCTTCCATGGTTTCGGGAATCACGGTCTCCAGCTCGTCCTGCTTGACGAAAATCTTTTCGCGGTTGTCGCGGCGTACCAGTACGCACTGCCCGTTTTCAATATCGCGCGGGCCGATTTCCAGGCGGAGCGGGACGCCCTTCATCTCATATTCCGAGAACTTCCAGCCGGGGCTGTTCTCGCTGTCGTCCAGCTTCACGCGGCAGAACTTCGCAAGACGCGCGCGCAGCGCTTCGGCAGCCTCCAGAACGCCCTCCTTGTGCATCTGGACAGGGATAATGACCACCTGGATCGGCGCAACCGAGGGGGGCAACACCAAGCCGCTGTCATCGCCGTGCGTCATGATGATGCCGCCGATGATACGGGTGGAAACGCCCCATGAGGTCTGGTAGCAGTATTTGAGCTGATTGTCGCGGTCGAGATACTGGATGCCGAAGGCTTTGGCAAAGCCGTTGCCGAAGTAGTGAGAGGTGCCGCCTTGAAGCGCCTTTCCGTCGTGCATCAGGGCTTCCACGGTATAAGTGGCTTCCGCCCCCGCAAATTTCTCTTTCTCGGTCTTGCGTCCGCGGATGACGGGCATACCGAGATCCTTTTCAAAGAAGTCGGCGTAAATATTGAGCATCCGCAGGGTTTCCTCCTGCGCGTCCTCGGCGGTCGCGTGCATGGTATGTCCCTCCTGCCACAGGAACTCACGGCTGCGCAGGAAAGGACGCGTGGTCTTTTCCCAACGGACGACCGAACACCATTGGTTGTAGAGTTTCGGCAGGTCGCGGTAAGAACGGATGATATTCGCGTAGTGTTCGCAGAACAGCGTCTCGGAGGTGGGGCGGACGCACAGGCGCTCGGAAAGCTGCTCGGAGCCGCCCATGGTAACCCATGCCACCTCAGGGGCAAAGCCCTGTACATGGTCTTTCTCTTTATTGAGCAGCCCTTCCGGGATAAACATAGGCATATAGACGTTTTCGTGCCCGGTTTCCTTGAAACGGGCGTCGAGAATCTTCTGTATATTCTCCCAGATGGCGTATCCGTAGGGGCGGATGATCATACAGCCTTTGACGCTGGAATAATCGATCAAATCGGCTTTTTTGACAATGTCGGTGTACCAGCGCGCAAAGTCCTGGTCCATCGGCGTAATCTGTTCAACGAATTTTTTGTCGGCATTTGCCATAACAAAGTCTCCTGCATAAAATAAACTAAGACACATTATATCTGTTTTCGCATCTCATGTCAAGTTTTTCCGATTTGTTCGGGCAAGCTTCGCAACGCGGAGCGGCAAACGGCGGCTCGCCCACGCCAAAACATTATTTTTGAATTTTTTGAGGAACAAAAATTCAAAATTACTTGAAAAGCAGCCATGGTGTGTGTATAATATAAGAGTCCGCAAATCATAATTTGCAGTTTTCAACGACGTGACCATTCAAAAAAGAGGAAAACATGAATTACTTGGAACTGGGAAAACAGGCGCTTTCGTCCGCTCTTGCGGAGCAGACGGAAAAATATCGTCAATACTGTACGGAGGGGCTGAATCTCAATCTCTCACGCGGTAAGCCCTGCCCGGAGCAGCTGGACCTGAGTCTGCCCATGCTGGAAATCACCGCATGGAAGGATAAGGACGGTACCGACTGCCGCAATTACGGCGGCACCTATGGGCTGGACAGGATGCGGAGATTCTGGAGCGAGGTCACCGGTCTGCCGTTTGAGAATATCATTGTCGGCGGAAACTCCAGCCTGAATATGATGTTTGATACTGTGAGCAGGTTCATGCTGTTCGGCACGGCAAACTCGGAGAAGCCGTGGTGCAGGGAAGAAAAACTGAAGTTCCTGTGCCCCGCGCCGGGATATGACAGACATTTCCGCGTCACACAGCAGTTCGGCTTTGAACTTGTGACAGTGCCCATGACCGCCGAGGGACCCGATATGAACGTCGTGGAAGAGTTGGTCAAAGACCCGGCGGTGAAAGGTATCTGGTGCGTGCCGAAGTATTCCAACCCCACGGGAATTACCTATTCGGACGAGGTGGTTCGCCGGATGGCGCGCATGAAGACCGCCGCGCCGGATTTTGTCGTCATGTGGGATAACGCCTACGCGGTGCACGATTTCGTCGAGGAGGGGGATCATCTTCTTGACATTTTTGCAGAGGCAAAGCAATGCGGCACCGAGGACCGTATCTTTTATTTTTCCTCTACGTCCAAAATCACATTTCCGGGTGCGGGCGTCGCCATGATGGCGGCAAGCGACCGCAATCTGAAATACATCGCGCCGGTCATTTCCGCGCAAACCATCGGGCCCGATAAGCTCAATCAGTTGCGTCATCTCTTGTTCCTGCCGGACGTGGCTGCCCTGAAAGAACAGATGAAGCGGCACGCCGCATTGATTGCCCCGCGCTTTGAAATCCTTCTCTCCGCGCTTTCACGCGAACTGGCAGGGACGGGAATTGCCTCCTGGACGGAGCCGAACGGAGGATACTTTGTCAGTCTGGACGTTTTGCCCGGCTGCGCGAAGCGGGTATGGGAGCTCTGCCGTGACGCGGGAGTCGTTTTGACAGAGGCGGGCGCCACTTTCCCGTACGGCGTTGACCCGCAGGATACCAATCTCCGCCTGGCTCCAACATTTTGCAGCCCGGAGGACTTGGGTACAGCGGCGGAGATCCTGTGCTGCGCCGTGAAACTTGCGGCACTCGAAAAACTGCTGGAGCGGTAATACTGTATCACTATATACTATATCCAATCAATGAAGTACTGCCGCAATTGAGTCGCCGCTCAAATAAAACAATGAAAATCCCGCACCGAAACCGCGGTTTCCATAGTTTTTCACACGAAAGGTAGAAAAAATAGCCCACATTTCCTTGCAAACAAGGATGTGGGCTTTTTGTTATACGACTCCTACCGTCGCGCTGTTGCGCGCCACCTCCCTCAGCGAGGGAGGCTGAAAAAGCAAGCGCTGCAAATGCCTCTTTTCGATGAGGAAAGCTATCTATGGCTCCCTCGGGGAGGGGGCTCGCCGACGGCGGGTGGAGGAGTGCCACAAAGCAGAATTGCTTGCAAAGCAAGCAGAGATATTTTCACCTGCGGTGAAAGAGATATTTTGCTTTGCAAAGAGATATTGTTTGCTGTCGCAAACAGAGATATTTCGGCTGCGCCGAAGTGAGATTGCTTGCCGGCGCAAGCAGTTGAAGTCAGTGATTGAAAATCATCTTTTTCTTATCTCCGCGAAGCGGAGTATCGCTTGCCGTCAGGCAAATATCACTTCGCGTAAGCGAAATATCACTTGTCGTGAGACAAATATCACTTGCCGTCAGGCAAATATAGTTGTGGAGTAGCAACCATTCCATGTTGCTACTCCACTAAACGGTGCGGGATTTTTGCTGTCGCCTATATTGCTTTTTAACGGTGGAATCACCGCACGATCAGCGGATAGACAGGAAATTAAAGTTCGTCGTGCTTTGTCTCAACCCACGCGTACGCAGTCGGAGCAGCGTCTGCCTGCGCGGAGGGGATATAACCGTGTTCAATCAGAGTCTGATTGTCAACGTGACGGATATACATCATGTAAGGACCGCCGTCGAGCTTGATTTTTCCGTTCTCTGCGGCAACGATCTTGGTGGTACCGAGCATATCGGTGACAAGGGCGTAGTCCTCATCCCAGTCAACAAACAGGGTCTGCGCAGCCTGTGCCGCAAAAGCGACGATGACGTTTTCGCCCCCGATGTCGGACTCAAATTCATAGATGTATGCGTAATCGGTTTTGGAACCGGTCACCAAGCCCTCCTGAAGGACTTTCACAAGTTTGGGGTTCGGCATCAGAGTGGTCATGACCTGAATGGCATAACAGGTTTGCCGCCACTCCTTGGTGCCTGCGGTACCTCCGGAGAGATAGTTGAACAGACCGTAGTTACAACCGTCGGTATCCTGCATATGCATATAGGTAATGCGGTCGACGCCGCAGCGCAAACCGAAGATATAGCATTGCACGTGCATCGCCGCCTGCGTCATCTGATCCACACCGGTGCCGTATCCGGCGAGAGGATTCTCTTTGTTATAGGTGACGTTCCCCCATTCCTGCGGGTCAAAATCCGCCGTGGAAAGTCCGTTTGCGTCCAGATACGCTTTGACATTGGCTCTACCCTTGAGCTGCCAGCCGCACTCGGTGTACCAAATCGGGAGATCCAGCTTGAGTTTTTCGGCTTTGGCTTCGGCTTCGGATTTTGCATCCTCTTCGGTATAGCCCTGTTCGATGTACTGGGCAGTGAACTTGGTAACGTACGCTTTTTTGATACTTGTGCGGATGTTGTCCAGGTAATATGCCATGGATTTGGAGTAGGAGTCCTGTGCGAACGGGGAGTTGCTCCAGTACGGGTGCGTGGAGAGGATATCCATGGTTCCGATGGCGTCAAATTCCAGCTCCTCGGCTTCTCCAAGTCCGAGATAAGAGCGCAGCGGTGTGGCGGAGCCGTCGTCGCCTGCGATGGCAGCGTTGAGCAGGGCTTTCATCTCTGCATTGTTCTGAAGGGCAAACGACGTATCAAAGAACGCCTTATCGAGTCCGTCTGCACCGCCCGCGCCGAAGCCGACAATTTTGACCTCATCGCCGTATAGGTGCTTCACAGCCGTATACTCGGCGATCTGAAGCATCAGATACAATTTCGCTTTAGCAGGATGGTTGGCGGCACTGTTACCCAAATTGGGCATCATGTACTGGAAGTTCGGTTCGTTGTAGATCTCAATGTAGCGGACGGGGTTGTAATTCGCGTTGGGATGGCTTTGGAAATAAGTGCCGTTGGGACCGTATTGCGCAAGGATGCCCAAGGTGACTTCAATGTTATATTTGAGCCAACCGGCGATATCGTAGGTGTCCAGACTGACGGTCTCCTGTTTACTTGCATCTTTCAGATAATTATGTTTGTTGTCTTCAGACGAATAAATTGGTCTGCCCATGGTCAGCATGACGGAAATGCCGGAATCACAGATGGTATCCATAATTTCGTCCGTGAGTTGGGAAGGAGCCCCCAGACGCAGACAGTCAAAGCCGATGTCATCCAGGTCGTCATAGTATTCCAGATACTCGCGGGACCAACCGTAAACGCCGTAAATAGAGGAGTCCGCACGGTCTTTTGCAATGATCAGATCCGCGTTGGGGAACAGGGAGATCATCCCCGTCTGTTCGGTACCGTTTCCGTTATAAGGAAGTTTGATCTGCGTCAAAAATGTGGCGCCGGCGTCCGAAACAGACCCGATCACCGAGCCGGAAGTGGGATCCTTGAGAGGAGAGCCGGAGTCCGTGACGTCCTTGGGAGTATCGGTGGGATCGTCATCGCCCCCACCTTGGGGGGTGTTCGGCTTTTTGCCGCAGGAAACCAACATGGCGGCAACCAGCAGGAACAGAAGCAAAGTGGACAAAATGCGCTTCATAGCAAAGCTCCTTCTTTGTATTTCTCGAGTTCGGAGAAAATATAGTATCGTACAATTATAATATAATTTAACATACGCGGAAATCCATTGTCAAGAACCAGATGTGCCAAACATTCCGGGAGATTTTCGTGAGAATATACAAGCAAGCGAAAGTCTGCGCGCCCGGCTGTGAACAGGATTAAAAAACGGCACCCGTAAGTGGCGTAGCGATAAATCCCTATCGCTACGCCACAACTATATTTGCCTTGCGGCAAGCGATATGCCTTCGGCATGATATTTTGCTGAAAGCAAAGTGATATTTTCCCTATCGGGAAAGTTATGGCAAATATAATATAACTTCGGCTGAAAGCCGAAATATCTCTGCTTGCGCGAGCCAAGCAATCTCGCTTCGGCGAAAGCCGAAATATCACTTTTTTCTGAAAGACAAAAATATCACTGTTTGCAGCCCAAACAATATCATATAACTCAAAAAGCTCACTTCCTTGCAATGCAAGGTATCGTGAGCTTTTCTTATTCTTGTGGAATTTTCCTAACGGGAACACCATTACAGGCGCCGTTTCAAGGCAAAATTTATTGACTGATATGACGGATGTACACAGGGTAAGCGCCGCCCTCAAAGGTCAGACTGCCGCCTTCGACCGTTACCGGTTCTTCATGCCCGTACATATCGGTGAGCAGGGCACGGTCGGAATCCCACGGGATGGTGATGGGCTGTCGTTCCACAGCCGAGAAAGCAATGATGACCTCCTCGCCGTGGGGCTTGGACTCGATGCGGTAGGCATAGGTATTGTTCTCTCCGTCCAGAATCGCGCCGACAAGACGCGGGTCGGGGAGCAGATCGATCATGGTTTTGGTGGCATAGGCAATCGGGCGCCATTTGCCGGTGTCGCGGTCGATGAAACCGGGGTTGCAGTTGTCGGTGTCCATGATGTACATATTGGTAATGCGCTCGATTCCAAGCCGCAGACCCAACGTATACATCTGCACGGTGAACGCAGCCTGCTCTTCCTGGTTGTAGCCGCTCTGACAAGTGTTGAAATGCCCGCCGCAATCGGGGCGGATCATCCATCCGAGCTCGGTGTACCAAACGGGGAGATCCTCTTTCCCACCGCTTGTAAGCGCTTTGTGCAGCTCGTTGTAGCAGGAGGTCACCGAGAAGCGCAGCCAGTTGGCGTATGCAAACGGAGAGTTGTCGGCGTACGGGTGGGTAGAGAAGACGTCCATCGTGTCATACATACGCTTGTCATGGTCAAGACAACCGCGTACAAATCCGATGTCCGCGGCGGAAGCGCCGCCCGCACCGAAGCCGATGACGGTCACGGTCGGGAACTCCGCTTTGATACGGGGGTATGCGGCGATTTGCAGCATACTGTACAGTCTGATCTTTTCGGCAATCGGCGTGGAGTTCGGAACCATGTACTGGAAGTTCGGCTCGTTGTACAGCTCAATTGCTTCGATCGGGTGGTAGGGTACTTCCGGGTAGTCCTTGAAGAAAGAACCGTTCGGCCCATAGCGACGCAGGAAATTGAGATACTTTTGGATGTTTCCCTCGACGAACTCCTCATCGGAGGCAAAAGCGCTGCGCGCACTGCCGAGCGTGACAAAGGTCGGAATGCCGTCCTCGGCAATCATTTTGAAGTTTTCGTCGTTGACGGCGGCGGTACGCATATTCTTGAAGCCGATGCCTTTGATGGCGTCGCGGTAGTCGCCGTAGTCGATGGCCCAGCAGTAGATGCCGTAAATCGGCACGCCGCTGCGCTCTTTGTTCAGCACCTTTTCAATCGGGGGCATGGGCTGCGGGACGCTGATGTCCGAGCGTTTTCTGCCTGCTTCCTCCGGCTGCTTCGCAAAATCGGGGTTCTTGATTTCAATCATGTCGTTCTCCTCACGGGTGCGCACGCCGCAAGCGGCGCCGCTCACAATGATAGCAATATGGCAAAGAACCTTGCCGCACTCATTTTAACAAGGTTTCGGAAAAGTGTCAAGGCGAAACGGAAGATTTCCCCAACATTTTCATCAGGGTCTCTTCGTCAATGATTTTTACGCCCAACTCCTGCGCTTTCGTCAGCTTGGAGCCCGCCTCCTCGCCGGCAACCACATAGGAGGTCTTTCCGGAAACGGAGGAGGAGACCTTGCCGCCCGCCTCGCGGATCAGTTCGCTTGCCTCGTCGCGGCTCATGTGAGGCAGGGTGCCGGTCAGGACAAAGGTCAGTCCCGCAAAAACGTCCGAGCGCACCTGCGCCACGGCGTCGGTTCTGACGCCCGCCTCCTTGAGGGCTTCAATGAGCGAGATATTGTTTTCGTTCGAGAAAAACTCCACAAGATTGGAGGCGGTCACCTCGCCGATGTCGGGAACCGCGGCAAATTCCTCGTACCCCGCCCGGCAGACGCGGTCCAGCGTGCCGAACGTGCGGGCGATGGCAGCGGCGGCAACCTCGCCGACCTGACGGATGCCGAACGCGCAGATCAAGCGCTCCAGTCCCGCCCCTTTGGAGGCTTCAATGGCGGCAATCAGGTTCTCGGCACTCTTTTCGCCCATGCGGTCGAGCTTTGCCACATCCTCAGCGCGGAGCCTGTAAATATCGGCAATATCCGAAATCAGACCCGCGGAAAGCAGTTGCCCTATCACTTGGGGACCAAGCCCGTCGATGTTCATACAGCCCTTGGAGGCAAAATGGATGATTCCGCGGGCTTTCTGCGCCGGGCAGCCTGCCCAGATACAGCGTACCGCGGCGCCGTCGCCCCCTGCGTCCCGGACCACGGGATGCCCGCAGGAGGGACAGACGGCGGGCATTTCAAAAACCTCGGCGCCGGTATGCTGCCCATCGGCGCGGCGGAGAATTTCCGGGATGATCTCTCCCGCTTTGCGGACAATCACGCGGTCTCCCACACGAATGTCGCGCTCGCGGATAAAGCCGATGTTGTGCAGTGTGGCGCGGGACACCATCGTGCCCGCCAGTCGGACGGGGGTCAGCTCCGCCGTGGGGGTCAGCACTCCCGTGCGCCCCACCTGGACGGTAATGTCGAGCAGGGTGGTTTCCTTTTCTTCGGGGGGATATTTGAAAGCCACCGCCCATTTCGGCCGTCCGGTCCCCTCGCCGATTCTGACACGCTGTGCAAGGTCGTCGATCTTGATGACCGCGCCGTCCATATCAAAGGCGAGGTCGTCCCGCATCTCACCGAGCGCCTCCACATGGGCGGCGATGGCGTCGTAGCCGGTCAGGCGCTTACGGTGGGGCAGAACATGAAAGCCGAGTTCTTCCAACCGGTCGAGTGTCTCCGTATGGGTCTTGGGCGTATGCCCGTCCGGGTACAAATCCCCCTCCTGCCAGTTGAATATCATGATGTCGAGACGGCGCGAAGCCGCAATTTTTGGGTCAAGCTGGCGCAGAGAGCCCGCCGCGGCATTGCGCGGATTTGCAAACAGAGGAAGCCCCTCGCTTTCTTGCATTTCGTTGAGGGATTCAAACACGGCGCGCGGCATATAGACCTCGCCGCGAACGCACAGGTAAGGCAGTTTTTCCGGCAGGGTCAGGGGAATGGAGCGGATGGTGCGGAGATTAAAGGTCACATCCTCGCCGACAAGACCGTCGCCGCGCGTTGCCCCGCGCGTAAACACGCCGTCCTCGTAAATGAGTTCGACCGAAAGCCCGTCGATCTTCGGCTCCACCGAGTAGGCGGCACCGGGAGCAACCGCATCGGTTTTTTCAAGGTATTCCCGCAGCTCTTCATAGGAAAAGACGTCGGTCAGGGAGCCCATCGGAACGCGGTGGGTCACCTTTTCAAATTTGTCCAGTACGGCTCCGCCGACGCGGTGCGTGGGGGATTGCGGGTCGTCCAGTGAGGGGTACGCCGCCTCCAGCTCCTCCAGCTCACGGAACAGCGCGTCGTACTCAAAGTCGGTGATTTCGGGGGCGTCCTTCTGATAGTAGAGCCGGGAGTGGTAGCGGATCAGGCTTCGCAGTTCCTCGACCCTCTGTTTTGCCTCGTTTTCAGTCATAGTCTCACCTCATTCGGGCAGTCTGCCCGTGGTTTTGTATCCGTCAAGCCCGGCGCGGCACATGGCGCCGAAGATACGGTGTCGGAGCCCCTTGTTACTTGCTTCCAGCTCGCGCAGCAGCTGCTTCATGTTCTCGCGCTCGGTCGCCTTGTCCTCCGGGCAGGGGGAGGTCATTACGGGCAGATCCGCGTGACGGACAAAATACAGGATATCTTTTTCCTGCGCGTAGAGCAGAGGGCGTATCAGGGTAATGTCGCGGTTGGAAAGGTATGTAACGGGGGAAAAACTGCCAAGCCGCCCCTCAAAGAAGAGGTTCAGCATAAAGGTTTCCACCGCGTCGTCAAAATGATGTCCCAGCGCCACACGGTTGCAGCCTGCTTCCTTGGCGGCGGCGTGCAGTGCGCCGCGCCGCATTTTGGCGCACAGGGAACAGGGGTTGGATTCACGTCGGATGTCAAAAATGATCTTCGCTATCTCGGTCGGCACCACGCGGTACTCCACGTCGAAACTCTCGCAGAATTTTGCCACGGGCGTAAAATCGGTGCCGGAAAAGCCCATATCCACGGTAATTCCCACCACGTCGAATTTCTTGGGATAAAACCGCCGCAGCTCCGCCAGCGCCGCCAGAAGCGTCAGAGAATCCTTGCCCGCGGAGATGCCTACGGCGATCTTGTCTCCCTCTTCGATCATATGGTAATCGTCAACCGCGCGGCGGACGAAGGACAGTATGCGTTGCAGCTCTTTCATGCACAGCCTTTCTTTTTCTTTCATAATCTGTATTGACAACAAATCGGAGGTTTCGAAATGGCAATACGTGTTTATATCGATCAGGGGCATAATCCCGAAAGCCCCAATACCGGCGCGACAGCCAACGGACTGCGGGAACAGGATATTACATATGAAGTCGGCAGACGTCTGTATGCTCTGATGGAGGCGGATCCCAATTATGTGGTGCGGCTCTCCCGTCCCACTCCCACCACACAGCTCGGCACCAGCAACGCCGGCAGTTTACAGGCGCGGGTGCAGGGAGCGGAGAATTTCGGGGCGGATTTGTTCCTGAGTATTCATACCAACGCCTCCACCGATCCGAGTGCCAACGGCACAGAGACGCTGGTGTACGCAATCAATTCCACCGCCGGCAGAATCGCGCAGGATGTGGTGGATAATGTCGCGGAGGTCACCGGTCTGCGGAATCGCGGGGTGGTTGCACGCCCGGGGCTGTATGTGCTGCGCAAAACGCCGATGCCCGCCGTGCTTGTAGAGCTCGGTTTTATCAGCAATCCCGGGGACGCCGCCATGATGCGGGATAATCCCGGGTTGTTTGCGCAGGGGATTTATCGCGGCCTCAACGAGTATTACGGTTTCTGAGAGGCGTCCGATGCCGCGTCGGCCGGCTTTTCAAGGGTCAGGCGGTCGCATTTGAGGAAGTCCTCCGCCGCAGAGAGACTATCGGCGGGGAATACGTGCTCCGCGCCGCAAACAGGGCAGAAAACGCAAATGCCCTCGTCGGTCATATTGAATTCATACTGCCCGCTGTGGCAGGGGCAGTCGATGGCGCCGTCCGCCTCCAGTTCCTTCACCAGAAAGCGAACGATGTCATATACCTGCGCGTCGGAAATGATGCGGTCGGGGTCAACGTCGGGAGAGGAGTGAAGCTCATCGATGGATTCGATGTTCATTTCTTCAAAGAGTTTGTTCAGCTCGGTTTCCGATTCGCCGACCGCTTTGTCCACCTGCTCCTTGGCGCCGATGAAGCAGATGTCCATGTTGGTGTAAGGGCAGGAGAGCAAAAACAGTTCCTGACCGAAAAATACGTTTTCGGACACGACGTAGTTATGGTTCTGCCCGCAGAACAGGCAGGGGACGGAAAGCCGGAGTTTTCTGTCGCTGGTGTAGTTGATGACCAGATCGCTGCCACCGCACTGACATTTGATTTTGATCATATCCGCGGCAAGCGCGAATTGCCCCGCCACTCCGTAGATGGCAAAACCGCACTGTGGGCAGCGATAGGCAAGATAGGTGTGTTTGGTGTCCAGTACCATGTTTATTTCCTCAATATTTGTATTCCGTTTTCGTCAGTCAGCAGGGCAAGCGCGAAGTCGTGCGCTTCATGCGGCAGAGCGGGGATAATGTCCTCGGCGTAGCACACGCCCAGCGCCTGTCCCGAAAAGGCGGTGAGAAAAGCGTCGTAGTATCCGCCGCCGTAGCCGAGGCGATACCCCGTTTTGTCGTAGCACAGGGCGGGGACAAGCAGCAGGGCGCCCGCGGTGCGTGAGACGGGGGGCGCGTTTTCCGGCGGCTCCGGAATGCCTCTGTATCCGCACACCAGCTCCTCCGGGGAGCCGACTGTGTGGAAGGACATCTGTCTCGGTCCCGTCACGCGCGGAAAAGCAACGGTTTTACCGGCTCTCCATGCCGCCTGCGCGATGGGAAGTACGTCGATTTCCCCGCGGATGGGCGCATAGAGCAGGATTGCTTCTGCGTCTGCAAACAACTCGGAGCCGATGACCGCCGCGCACAGGGCGGCGTCAAGCCTTGCCCGCTCCTCGGGAGAGCGCGCGGCGCGGCGCGCCTTATATTCTTTCCGCAGGTTCCTTTTTTCTTCCGCCGGTGAAAGGCGTTCGGTATCCGGCAGGGCGGCGGACGCCGCTTCAAAGGCAGTTTGCCCGCTCATATCACTTTCCTTGCGTGCGGGTGTAAATATCCGCGGCGGCGTCAATGCCGAGCAGGCAACTGACAAGTTCCGCGGCGAATTCATGGGCGGCGCCCATGCCGACGGCAGTGGTGTAAGCGCCGTCGGTGATCACGCGCCCCTCGGATGATTTTGCCCCGTCAAGGTATTTTTCAAACCCCGGGAAGCAGACCGCGTAGCGCCCTCTCAGGTATCCGCGCTTGCCGAGAATCATAGGCGCGGCGCAAATGGCGCCGATACGCGCGGACTGTTCGTGGGCGCGGGCGAGCAGGGCGTCCATGCCCTCCCACTCGTCCAGATGGGTGGTGCCGGGCATCCCGCCGGGCAAAATCAGCAGGTCGATGGGGTCGGTCATTTCGGCGGGTGCGATGTCCGCCGTGACGGGGATCCCGTGAGAGCCGGTCACTGTTTTTTCGGTGATTCCCACGGTTTTTACTTCAAGTCCCGCACGGCGCAGAATATCCACGGGGGTCAGGGCTTCGATTTCCTCAAAGCCCTCTGCCAGAAGCGTGTAAATCATGTCTTTCCTCCCGTCAGTCGCCCGTATAGGTTTCGCGGCTGACCATTTCCATAAACTGATCGCGGCTCATCAGCACCTCGCGCGGCTTTTGTCCGTCCGGCGCGCTGACAAGACCGATGGTCTCCATAGTGTCAATGTATTTTGCGGCTTTGCCGTAGCCGATGCTGCACCGTCTCTGCAACAGAGAGGTGGAGATTTTCCCGGATTCCAGAGCGACGTTGCACGCCTGCATGAATTGAGAGTCCTCAAAAATGCTGCCGTCCATATCCTCGTCGTCATCGCTGCGCTCTGCGCGTTTGCCGCTGTTTTTGTATTTTTCCGTCTCGCTTTCGATCTGCGCGCTGATGATCTCGTCGTAGACCGCGGGACCCGCGTTTTGGCGCAGGAAAGCAGTGACGTTTTCCACTTCCTCATCGCTGACAAAAGCACTCTGTACGCGGATGGCTTCCGCACCGGAAATCACGGCGAGCATATCGCCCTTGTCAAGCAGCTTCTCTGCGCCGTAGGTATCCAGAATGGTACGCGAGTCGGTGCCGGAGGAAACGTGTAGCGCAATACGGGAGGGAATGTTCGCTTTGATCACGCCGGTAATGACGTCCACGGAGGGGCGCTGGGTACCGATGATCAGGTGGATTCCCGCGGCGCGCGCTTTTTGGGCGATGCTCATGATCGCAGGCTCCACCGCGTCGCGCGCCTGCATCATCAGGTCGTTGAGCTCGTCGATGACGATGATGATTTTCGGCTGCTTTTCGCCGCGGCTCGGGTCGCGCTTGACCGCCTCGTTGTATCCCTCGATACTGCGCGTGCCCACGCTCTCCATCAGATGGTAGCGCCGCTCCATTTCGCCCACAGCCCAGATCAGGGCGCCGGCTGCCTTTTGCGGTTCCACCACAGGCGGGATCAGCAGGTGCGGGATCCCGTTGTACACGGACATTTCCACGCGCTTGGGGTCCACCAAAATCAGTTTCACCTCATCGGGGCGCGCCTTATACAAAAGGGAAAGGAGAATGGAGTTGATCAGCACGGATTTACCCATACCGGTCGCGCCCGCAATCAGTACGTGCGGCATTTTGGCAATATCCGCAAATACGGGAGCGCCCGTGATATTCGCGCCGAGCGGGACGGTGGTCACCGTTTTCGTGTGGCGGAACTCTTCTGTATCCACCAAGGAGGAAAGGCGAACCGTGGTGGGCACCCTGTTCGGGATCTCGACCCCCAGATAGGGCGTGTCGGGTACCGGGTTGATGCGGATGCTCTTGACGGCAAGACCGAGCGCAATATCGTTTGCAAGCCCGATCAGCGTATTGATACGCACGCCGTCGGGGGGAGAAATGCAGTAGCGGGTGATACGCGGACCGATGGTGACCTCGCGCACCTCGACATTGTGCTTGAATTTGCGGAATTCCCCGACCAGCCGCTCGCTCATCTCGTCGATCTCCGCCTGGCTGTTGGCATTGGTGATAGGCACCGAACGGGTCAGCAGGGAAAGGGGCGGAAAGATGTGATTGTCATAGGAGGGGGCGGGGGTGCCGGAAGCTTGTCTTGCGGGCGCGGCGGGGGTCTGCGGCGCGACGTGCTGTTCGCGCAGCGGGTGATCCGCCACGTGCTCGGTCGCCAAAATGCTTTCGGCAGCTTTCGGCGGCGCCTGTTCCGGTGCGGGCTGCTCCGGCACGGAGGAGTATTGCGGTTGCGCCGGCGGGACGTTGCCTGCCGCGCTCTGCGCGGGGGTTCCCTGCGGCACGGCTCCTTGCGGCATTTGCTGCCCCCACGGGTAAGGCGCATAGGGTTGCTGCGCATAGGGATTCACGCCGTAGGGGGCGCCTTGTCCGGCAAGCGGTGCGTAAGGGGGTTGCCCGTTCTGCGGATAGCCGCCGACAGGGGCATAGGGTTGTCCGTAGGGCGCCTGCGGATACGGCGGGTAAGGGGGTTGGTAATACGGCTGTTGCGCCGCCGGAGTCGGCGCCTGTACGGCAGGCTCCTGTGCGGGTGACGTTTGCGTGGAAGGCTGCGTTGCAGGATGCACGTAGGGCAGGGTGTTTTTGGAGTTTTCCTCTTCGGCGCGGCGGGTCATCTGCTCAAAAGCGGAAAGTGGCGCTCCCGCCGCGGCGTCTGCCGTCGAATGATCCTCTTGTTTGTTTTCTGTCGGCGCGGCGCCTGCGGGGCGAGGATTGCGCGTGGAGGGAATGTCCATGTGCTTGGCGCGGATGCAGAAGGAACCGACGGCGTCTCCCTCTCCCTGCACGCCGCCCGGAATGGTCCTGAATTTCTCCTTTTCGGTTTTCAGGTCGGGGCGGAGGGGCTGCAGGGTCTCCCGGCGGATCGCTTCCTGACTTGCGTCCGGGCGCAGCACCGTCGGCGCGGAATTGATGACCGCGCCTGCCGCCAAGGGGTCGAAGCTGCTGAACGCCGCGTCCGCGCGCAGAGCACCGCCGTCTTCCGCGGTGCCCGCCGCAGGGGCGAAATCGAAATCGTTGACCGGTGCGGACGGTGCGGGTGCAGTCGCCTGTTGCGGAATGTCAAAACTGTCGACTGCCGCGTTCTCCGTCTCTTCGGGCGTGCGGACGGCGGTGCCGATGCTCTCGCGCTCAATGCGCAGCGCTTCTTCGTCGAAGCGGCGGCGGAGCTCCTCAAAGGACTCGTCGTTGTCGGAGGGGAAATATCCGTTTTCCTCGGCGCGGCGTCTGCGGGCGTCCTCCTTAGCCGCGCGTTTCGCGGCTTTTCTGACCTCTTTCAGTTCTTTTTTCGTCATGGGTACCTGATTGCTCTCCGTCTCTTTTTGTTCATTCTCATGCAGCTCCCGCAGCTCCGCTTTCGCCTCGGCGGACAGCGGTTCTCCCCCGTCCGGGTCGGACGGTGCGGCAGGCGCGCTGTCGGCGCTGTTTTCCGCGGCGACCGTCGCTTCTTCCTGCGCGGCAGCCTCCTGTGCTTCCCGCTCCTCCGCTTCCGCCTCTGCTTTTGCCTGCTTGCGCGCGCGACTTTTTTCGAGTATCGCGTGCGGCGTCAGACCGAGGAAGTGACAGAAGAACAGCAGTACGAGTACCGCCGTGACAAACGGGACCCCGATATATCCCGTCAGGCGCCACAGCAGCGCGCCCATCAGCGCACCGAGCAAACCGGCGCCCTCAAGCGCCCGTCCGTTGTTGAAATAGGAGACGATGGAAAAGGGAATCTCGCGTTCCCCCGAAAAACAGAAGACTATCGCGCCCGCCATGGTCAGGAACAACAGGTAATAGACAATCCTGCCAACCGCCCGCCGCCGCTTGACGTCGGAGTGCCAGCGGAAGCCCTGCCAGAGCAGCAGGAACGGCACGGCGTACATCGCGCGGGAAAAGAGCCCGGACAGCAGCCATACAACCCCTTTGCCGAGCGCGCTTTCGTTCGCCCCCGTCAGTTTCAGAACAAGGAAGAAACCCGTCAGAACGGCAACGGCGAGAAACAGGCAGGGAATGAGACGGTGAATGCCGCGTTCGGGGTCGTAAAAATCCCGCCGCGCGCTGCTCTCCGCCTTTTCTCCGGCGCTTTTTTTCTTGACTTTCTTGAATGTCATGGGGGCTCCTTTCTACATGCGCCGTCCGCACAGCGCATATCTTTACTGATATATTATACTAAAATACAAACCGAAAAACAAGAGTCGGCGCCGCCTTTTTCTTCTCCCCGAAGTTTCTTTTTTCGCCGTGAAAGAGAAAAAAGCGACGCCCCCCGATACGAGGGCGCCTCGGCTTGACAAAACGCGCGGAACATACTATAATATTCTCCTAAATCAATCGGTTGTTGATCGGGAGCGAAATATGCAGCTTTATAATTCCCTCACGCATAAAAAAGAAGAGTTTGTCCCGCACACCCCCGGCAAGGTCGGGATGTACACCTGCGGACCCACCGTCTACCATTTCGCGCATATCGGTAACCTGCGTACCTATATCATGGAGGATATTCTCGACAGGTATCTGCGCTATGCGGGTTACGACGTGACCCGCGTGATGAACATTACGGACGTGGGACACCTGACGGGCGATACCGACACGGGTGAGGATAAGATGCTCCAAGGGGCAAAGCGGGAGCACAAAACCGTTCTGGAGATTGCAAAGTATTACACCGACGCTTTCTTCGAGGATTGCAGGAAGCTCCGCATCCGCACCCCCGACCACGTGCAGCCCGCCACGGGGTGCATAGAGGACTTTATCCGCGTGATTTCTTCTCTGCTTGAGAAGGGGTATGCCTATCAGGCGGGCGGAAACATTTATTTCGATACCTCCAAACTGGAGAAATACTATGTGTTCCACGGCTTCCGCGAGGAGGATCTTGCCGTCGGTGTGCGGGACGGCGTGGAGGAGGACCGCAACAAGCGCAATCAGGCGGATTTTGTCCTGTGGTTCACCAAATCCAAATTTGACAACCAAGAACTGAAATGGAACAGCCCGTGGGGGCTGGGGTATCCCGGCTGGCATATCGAATGCTCCTGCATTTCCATGAAGTATCTCGGCGAATATCTCGATATTCACTGCGGCGGGATCGACAACGCTTTCCCGCACCACACAAACGAAATTGCGCAGAGCGAGGCATATGTCGGTCATCCGTGGTGCTCCTATTGGTTCCATGTGCTGCATCTCAATACCGCAAGCGGCAAAATGAGCAAGTCCAAAGGGGAATTTCTGACCGTTTCTCTCTTGGAGAGCAAAGGGTATGACCCGTTGGAATACCGTTATTTCTGCCTCCAGTCCCATTACCGCAAATCCCTTGTTTTCACTTATGAAAACCTGGATAACGCCGCGGTGGCTTACCGCAAGCTGAAAGCCAAGATTGCCGCCCTGACCCCCGTCGCTGGAGAAGCGTACGACGAGGCGGGTGCCGCGCCCTTGAAAGCCGCTTTCTGCGCGGCGCTGGATAACGATATCAATACCTCTTTGGCGATTACGGCGGTGTACGACGTGCTGAAAGCGCCCGTCAACGCCACCACCAAACTGGCTTTGATTGAGGATTTCGACAGGGTGCTCGCCCTTGATCTGACGGCTCCCGCCGCCGAAGAAAAAAAGCCGGCGCAGACGCAGAGCGGCGCTCTCGATGCGGCAAGCATCGAAGCTGCCATAGCCGCCCGTGCCGAAGCCAAGAAAGCCAAGAATTACGCCGAAGCGGACCGTATCCGCGCCGAACTTGCCGCGCAGGGCGTGACCCTGACGGATACGCCGAACGGCACCACCTATACCGTCGGCTGATTCCCGCGGCTCATCTCATTTTCGCCGGCATTCATTATGAAAAGGCGCCCTTTAGCGGCGCAGCAATATTCCCTATTGCTGCGCCGCAACGATATTTGCCTGACGGCAAGTGATATGCCTGCCGGCGCGATATTTTGCTTACGCAAAGTTATATTTCTCTCTGAAAGAGAAGATAAGGCAAATATCATATCACTTTGACTGCAAGTCAAAATATCACTTTTCACCGCAGGTGAAAAATTTCACTGTTTGCGGAGCAAACAATATCATTAAAATAGCCCGTTGCCTTGCTTTGTAAGGTATCGTGGGCTATTTTTCTTTTTATATTTTATATTTGCTTGGAATTTCCCTATGGAAATCTCACTTTCGGGGGCGCCTTTCTGTTTTTGGGAGGGGGTCCCCGCAGGTATCTTCTGAGAAGAATGGAAAGTGTGGGGAAGGGGGACTCCCCACACCCGTTATTTGCCTTTCTTGCCGGTGATTCACGGTTCCTCTTTCCAAGCTCTTCGAGTATAATGGTAGTAACTACCCGTCGGCGGTGGACTTTTCCCTGTGCGGGACGCGCTTCGGGACGGAGGGAGATACATAAAGATGGAATTGATTGTGATAAGCGAAAGCAAGCTGAAAGTGACGCTCACCCCCGCGGATATGGAGACCTACGGTTTGGATTTTGACGGGGAGGATTATGACACGACAGAGGGGCGCCGCGCTATCTGGCGCCTTTTTGCCGACGTCAAGGAGCGCTGCGGCTTCGACGCCACGGGAGATCGGGTGCTGGTGCAGATCTGGCAGAGCGACGACGGAGGGTGTGAACTTTATGTCAGTAAAATGCCGCCGGCGCCGCCCGTGATGCGCACGTCGGCAGGGGCGCGGTATGTCAAAACTCTCTACGTCTTTGACGCGCTTTCGGAAATGCTGGAGGTTTGCAGGGAACTCGCCCACCATACCTATTCGCGCCCGTCCGAGGTGTGGGTGGGCGATGACGGCAGATGGTTCCTGATTTTAGAGAGCCGCAGCGCGGGCGGAGACGGCTTGGATGAACTCTCTTTCATCGAAGAATACGGCACGCGGGAGAGGTCGCCCATGGCGCTCACCGTCTTAGCGGAGCACGCCCGCCCCATTGCGCAGGGGGACGCGGTGGCGCGCATGGCGCGGCTGGCATGAAAGCCGACCGCCTGTCACGGGGTGACAAAAAGAGGTTCCGACGAGGGTGTTCCCGTCAGTGAAATACCACAAGAATAAGAAAGATAAGAAAAGCTCACGATACCTTGCAATGCAAGGAAGTGAGCTTTTTGAGTTATATGATATTGTTTGCTGTCGCAAACAGAGATATTTTCACCTGCGGTGAAAGAGATATTTCGGCTTTCAGCCGAAGTGATATTATATTTGCCTTCACTTTCCCGATAGGGAAAATATCACTTTGCTTTCAGCAAACTATCGCGCCGAAGGCATATCGCTTGCCGCAAGGCAAATATAGTTGTGGCGTAGCGATAAATTCCTATCGCTACGCCACTCGGGGAACCTCTTTTTTGCTTGCGGATAATTACTTCTGCTTATTCTCAATTTCGGTCATCATGTCGAGACGCGTCTGATGCCGTCCGCCCTCAAACTCTGCCGCGAGGAAGGAATCCAGAATATCCTGCGCAAGGCAGGGACCGATGACGCGCGCGCCCATGCAGAGGACGTTGGCGTTGTTGTGCATACGGGTCAGACGGGCGGAATAGGTGTCGGAGCATACGGCGGCGCGCACCCCTCTGTATTTGTTGGCGCACATACTCATGCCGATACCGGTGCCGCAGATCAGAATCCCGAAAGTATCGTCCGGCGCCGCCTGTACCTTTTCGCAGACCGCGGAGGCGAAGACCGGGTAATGGCAAGAGGCGGTGGAGTCGGTGCCCATGTCCTGCACGTCATAGCCCAGTTCCTGCAAATGCCGTTTCAGTTCCTCCTTGAGGGAATAGCCTGCTGAGTCCGCGCCGATATAGATGTTTCTCTTTTTCATATTTTTATCCTCGTTGTTGATATAGTTTGATTTCAGTTGTCTTTCCGCTCTGTCGCCTCTTTGGCAAGGCGATCGCGCTCCGCCTGCGGAAGGCGCAGATAGATCGGCACCAATGCCGAGTCGGAGACTGTCGCGCCCGCTTCGGCTAAGCGGAGGGCGCAGCGGGCAACCGCCGCCGCGCTTTGCAGGCGCAGCCCGACGGGGGTGACCATCAGACGGATGCCCGTGTCGGAGAATGCGTTATAGGCAATGTCGTAGCCGTCCCCCGCGAGATAGACCTTGACGCCCTCGTATTTCTCGCGCAGTTCCCGCCCAAGGTCGGAGAGGGAAATGGCGCGGTCGGGGCAGAGGCGGCGCAGCGCGCCGTCCCGCCATTCAAACAGGGCGTTGTAGACCTGCCCGCGGCGGGCGTCCATCACGGCGCAGTACAAGCCGGGGAGCGGCGCCAGATTCTCCGCCAGCGCCTCCAGCGTGGAGACGGCGGCGCAGCGTTTCCCGGTGCCGAACGCCAGCCCTTTCACCGTCGCAACGCCGATGCGTACCCCGGTAAAGGAACCGGGCCCCACCGTGCAGGCAAACAGGTCGATATCCGTCACGTCCAAGTGCGAGGCGTGCATGGCGGCTTCCGCCATCGGGAGCAGCAGCTCGCTGTGTGTCAGACCGTTGTCGGCTGTAAACTCCGCCAGAGTATGCGCGTCGCGCGCCACCGCGCAGGAAGCGGCGACAGCGGTGGAATCCAATGCAAGTATGTTCACAGAGAAATGCCTCCTATGAAAATGTTCCGTTCTTCCGTCTGATGGCAGCGTTCCATGCGGACGGTCACCGCGTCCGCGGGGATGTCCTGTGCGATGCGCTCGCTCCATTCGCACAGAATATAGCCGTCGCGCGCAAGGTAATCGTCATAGCCGATGGAAGCCAGGTCGTCCGCGTCGGCGATGCGGTACATATCAAAGTGAAAGAGAGGGACGGGGGTGCCGCGGTGTTCACTGACGACGGTATAGGTCGGGCTTTTCACTTGCTCCGCTCCGAGCGCCCTGCCGAACCCGCGCGCAAATGCCGTCTTTCCGACGCCCATCTCTCCGTACATGGCAACAAAAGCGCGGCGGGTGCCCGTCAGGATCAGGGCTTTGGCAAGCCGTTCCCCAAGCGCTTCGGTTTCGGCGGAAGAAGCAGTATGAAAGAACTGTTCGGTCATGTCGCGGACGCCTCCGGTCTGATTTCTTTGAGATAACCCGAAATATCCTCCCCGAGCACCAAATGCAGGATTCCCTCATATTCCGCACTCAGACGCGCTCCCTCCGGGGAGTCCGGGCGGAAGTTCTCCCGCCGCACCGCGCGCAACAGGGTATTTTTCGGGGTGTCGTCCGGGTCGGTCAGCTCGAGTGCGGCAACGGTATAGCCCGCTGCCCGCAGGCGCGCGAGACGGATGCCCTCGGTCAGCGCTTCGCAGAGTTTGCCGCGCAGATGGGGATAGCGTGTGACAAATTCCAGGGAGGGCATATGAATGCGGTCGTTTAAGTAGCGGTGGCAGCAGGGCGTGGAGAGAATGACCTTCGCCCCCAGCGCGGCCGCGGTATCCAGAACAATGTCGGTCGCAATGTCGCAGGCGTGCAGGGAAATGACGAGGTCGGGGGTGATGTCGCGCGGCGTTTCGCGGATGTCGCCCGCCGCAAATCGCATTCCGTCAAAGCCGGCTTCGCGCGCCCAGACGGCGCATTCCCGTATCACGTCTTCCTTGAGGTCCATGCACAGCATATCGACGTCGCGTCCACGCAGGTCGTGCAGGAAATAGTACACGGCAAAACTCAGATAACTTTTGCCGCAGCAGAGGTCGTATATATGCAGCGTGCCGTCGGGCGGCAGAACCGAATACAACTCGTCAATGTGTTCGAGAAAACGGTTGATCTGTCGGTACTTGCCTTGCTTTTTGTCACGGACGCGCCCGGTGGCGTCGGAAATGCCGAGAAGATGTAAGAAAGGCTCTTTCCCGGTTAAAAAATAGTTCTTCTGCCGGTCGAGATTTTCCACAAAGGTTTCAAAGCCGGTTTTCTCGCCCGCCAGTTTGCGTGACAGCGGCGCGGCGCCAATCAGGGTCTCCTTGCCCTTTTTGGAGCGGCGGAACTCCGCGTCTCCCGCGCCGGTAGAGAGGTTGATTTGCCCGTAAGAGGCAATCAGAGGAGTAAGAAAAGCGGGAAGTCCCTCAAAAGCCGCGGCGGTGTGCCTCACCTTTCCGCCGGGGTGGGTTTCCTCGCAGGCTAAAATGCGTTTGCCACGCACAAGGGAAAGCCGCGCGGTAATGCGGAGCGGGGCGTCGCCCGCAGGCTTGGAGAAAGTCAACTTGCGCAGCGTTTCGCTTTCCGCGGCGCGCACGCATAAGGAGAGCAGTTCCTCCGTCGGTTGGATACTCATGCGTCGCGCCCCTCTCTGTCGGAGCCGCCGTCGGCGCTTTCGTTGTTTTGTTCATCGCGGTTTTCGTCCTTGGGCGGGGCGGCGATTTCCTGTTCGCCGGCAGGCGCCGGGCGGCGGAAGGATATGCGCGATTCTTCGTGGTTGCGCAGCCGTTGGAAATTGGGGCGGTGCTTCCAGAGAAGCAGCGCGGCAATGGTGAATATCAGCAGAATGATTCCGCCCGGCGCAGTGGAGCTGAACAGCGCGCGGATCAAGGCGGAGTAAAAGAGAGGATATACGGCGGCGCAGAGCATGGAGCCGACCGAGACATATTTGGTGATCGCCACGGTCGCAACGAAAATGACGACTTCGATCAGCAACACCCACGGGGAAAGCATACCGATAACCACTGCGGTGCAAAGGACGCCTTTTCCGCCGCGGAATCGGTAGTAGATCGGGAAAATGTGTCCCAAAATGCAGAACAGTCCGGCAAGATAAGCGGACGCATTGAGGGCAAAGCCGTGCCCGACCCAGCCCGCGCCGAGCATACAAAAGGCAAACAGAACCGAGAGCGCGGTTTTCAGCACGTCTCCGAAAAATGTCAGGAGCGCCGCTTTCACGCCGTAAATACGCAGCATATTGGTGGTGCCGCCGTTGCCGCTGCCGTGGCGGCGGATGTCGTCATGGTACAGGAGCCGCGAGACGATCAGCGCGGAATTGATGCTGCCGAGCAGGTAAGGCACCAGCAGGCAGAGAAACAGAAAAGCCAAATACAGACCGATCGCCCCGGCGTCGGTGGTAACGGTCAACGCCCGGCAAAGGCGCTGATAAATACCGGTGTTCAGAAATTCGGACATATGACCCTCACAGGCGGCTGTGCCGCGGTTTTCATACGCTTATTGTAGCATATTGTTGGGCGGATTGCAACGCGTGTATTCATTTGGAATGTAAATATTTGTATAAGAAGCAGTTTTTTCTCGGTGCGTCTAACCACTCTGTTTCGCCGCCGCCCGGTATGAAAGCGCCGTGTTGACAGAGCGGGGAGAGGACTGTATAATGAAGTCAGAACAGAACGGGGGAACTCAGCGATGAAAAAGCGTATTTTGATTGCGGCACTCTGCCTCCTTACCCTCTGCGCGATGTTGTTTTCGTGCGGCTCCGATTCAAGTAGCAGCTATCCGAATAACGGCGGCAGCGCTTCCAAAGGCGACGGGGGTGCCTATACGACCACCAGTGAGAGCCGTAAAATCGTGACCACCGTGTCCGTGTCCTTGAACACCGTGGATTTCAATCGGACAACGGCGGACATTGAAGCCGCTGTGGCGGCTGTCGGAGGGCGGATCACGTATTCCAACGTGCGCCCGCACGGAGAGGATTCCGACGGGTACGCTTCTTATTCCGTGCTGATTCCGACAACGCAGGTCAAGCCGTTTTCCGACGCCCTTGCGGCGGCGGGAGAGGTGACGGAGCGCCGCACAAGCGAGCAGGACGTCACGGAGGAATATGTGGATTTGGAATCCCGCATCGCCACCTTGCAGGAAGAGAAAGCCCGCGTTACCGCGCTGTATGACGAGGCTGCTTCAACGACCGATAGGCTCGCGGTGGAAGCCCGCCTGTCCGAGATTACGGCGGAACTCAATCAACTCACGCGCCTGCGCGACGCCTTGCAGACCGAGGTGGATTATACCGTCTTCTCTCTCAGCGTCTGCGATACCGCGGACGAGGTGAAAGTGAACTTCTTTGTGCGCTTCGGGCGTGCGTTCGTCAACGCTTTCAAGGTCTTTGCCGACGCCGTCGGGTATCTTCTGATCGGTCTTGTTTATCTTCTGCCGTTCGTTTTGGCAGGGGGCGTCCTCTTCCTGATCCTGTTCTTTATCATGCGGCATATCAGGAAGAAAAAACAAAAGTAAATGACAGAGAGGCGCCGCAAAATCACGGCGCCTCTTTGATGATACGGCGCCTTGCAAAAGAGTGCGGCGCACGAAACGGAATCAAACGGGTACGCGGCGCTTTGCGCCGTCAGCGACCTTGACAGATACCCGGAAAGATGATATAGTAACAGTAGAAAACAATATTAGGGAGGTCCGCAATGGAAAAGTGGCAGATACTTTTAATCTTCACGGGATTTCTTTTCCTTGTCTTTCTGATTGCCGCCGCCGTTCGCACCCATGCGCGGCGTATCACGACGTGGTTTTCTTTCCGTCCGATTTCCGAATCTCATACGCTCGACGACTACGCGCGCGTCCTTCTGAACGACGCCGGCATCGCCGATGTGCGGGTGGAGGTCAACCGCGGTCCAAAGGGGTTCTTCACCGGCAATACTTACCGTCCGTCGGATAAAACCATTTGCCTGACGGGGGCGCTTGTCGCCCGCCAAAGCCTGACCGGGCTTGCAACGGTATGCCGCTTGGCGGCGCTGGCGCGAATGCACGCGGAGGGAAAGCGCGGGGTGAGCCTTCTGAACATTGTCCGCTATACCGACTGGCTTTCGCTCCTTTTCCTGCCGCTGCTTCTGGTCGGCTTGGTGATGGATGCGCAAAAAGGTGCCATCGGCGCCGGCATCCTGTTCTTCGGTGGTATCGGGCTTGCCTGTGTTGCCGTTTCCTTCCTTCTCTCTCTGTGCGCGGCGTCGGTGCAGAGCCGTTCGCTCGCCATGGGGCAGGAAATGATCCTTGCGCTCGGCGTGCTTGACCCGCAGGAAGAGAAGAAGATGAAGAAACTTTTCCGCGCACAAAAGGTGACGTTTGTTCTCGACGCGATCTTCTTGGCTTTTGAAATGGTCTATCTAACTTTGCAATTGCTTTTCGCTTTGCTGAGTGTTTTCGGGAGGAAAAAACAATGACGCAGCCCCGTTTGCTTCGCCGTGATACCGTACACGCCGCCGTCGTATATTCGGTGCTTCTTTCCATCGCCTTTCTGACTTTGGTGATTATCTCCTTGATGATGGGAGATTTCACTGCGGTTTCCGCGGTCGGTTCGGTGGTCGTGGCTCTTGTTTCCGCTTTGATGCTCGGCAGGCTTCAGATCCGCGTGTTTACCGATTACAAGTCGCAGCATAAATACCTGTGTGCGGACGGGATTTTCTACATTTGTCTGACGGTGCTGATCGCCATCACCTCCGTGCTGTATCTGATTTTCCATCGGGAGGGCGGCGTGGATCTGCGGATTTTCATTGCCGTGTTCATGATGGCGTTCGCCGCATGGAAGCTGCTGGTCGGCGTGTTCGGCATACTCCGTCACCGCTTCAACGCCTTTGCGGAAATCCTGCTTGCCGCCGCATGGATTGCCAGCGGGGTATCGCTGCTTCTGATGGCAAGCCTGCAAACCGAGCAGGAAGTGCTGCTGATGTGCTGGGCAAATTATGCGCTCGTACTTCTGACGGTCGGATATATGCTGTACTCCTATGTATTCCGCGAACCCGCCTATCTGCTCACCGAACGCGCGATTGAGATATACGAAAAGGAACAGGAGGAGCTTGCCGCCAACCGGATGCGGATTGCCGCCCGCTTCGGCGAGGTAGCCGTCAGACCGGCGAACGAGGGGGCAACGCCCGGAATGCAAAGCCGACCTGCCGCCGATGGCAGCGGCGCTTCCGCACCCTCTCCGGCGGAACAGGTCCTGACCGTGGAACAAAAACTCCTCAAAATCAAAGATTTGTTTGATAAGGGATTGATCACGGAGGAGGAATACGCCGCCAAGCGGAAGGAGCTTCTGGAACGGGAGCTTTGAACGGCGCGGCGCCGCTGTGCGGCGGCTTCCCGCCGTCCGGCGTATCGTATGGCAATCAAAAAGAACTATCAAAACAGGCGGAGCGTTAGCGGAGTAGCGATAGGGATTTATCGCTACTCCGCTATCTATATTTGCCTTACGGCAAGTGATATGCCTTCGGCGTGAAATTTTGCTAACGCAAAGTGATATTTCTCTCTTCGAGAGAAGTGAAGGCAAATATAATATCACTTTGACTGAAAGTCAAAATATAACGCAAGGAACTTGCATATCACTTTTAGCCATAAGGCTAAAAATATAACTTAACTCTATAATCTTTTGTGGATAAGAGAAGCACACTACATTTCGCGACTGCGAAGTATAGTGTGCTATATTTTACATCAAATTAATAATCCCTATGGGAACTGCGCGTTTGCTCCGCCTGTTTTCCGTATGCGCCAAATCTTTTACTCTGCTTCGCAGGTGCCGGCGCCGTGAAGAACGGAGGGAATCTGCATCAGATCGTACGGGGTAGACTGGTACACAAAATAGTTCAGCCAGTTTGTGAAAAGCAGGTTTGCCGCCGCCCGCCAGAGAACGACCGGCTCGCGCGTCGGGTCGTCTTTCGGAAAATAATTCTGCGGCACCGGGGTGTCGGGGTTCAGGGCGATATCCCGCAGGTATTCTTTTCTGAGGGTGTCCGGGTCGTATTCCGCATGACCGGTCACGAAGATCTGGCGACCGTGCAGGGCGCTGACCGTGTATACGCCCGCTTCCTCGGAGGAGGCGAGTATCCGCAGCGCGGGGTTCTGCTCCACCTCTTGGCGCGACACTGTCGTATAGCGGGAATGGGGCGCGTAAAATACGTCGTCAAAACCGCGGAAAAGAATGGACCGCTTGTAATCCACGGTGTGCGGGAAAACCCCCGAGAGCTTGGCGGGGAGTAGGTGCTTTTTGATACCGTAATGATAATACAGACCCGCCTGCGCCCCCCAGCATATATGCAGGGTGCTGTATACGTGGGTTTTGCTCCACTCCATGATTTCGCACAGCTCCGCCCAGTATTCCACGTCCTCGAACCGAAGCTTCTCCACCGGCGCGCCGGTGATGATCATGCCGTCGTAGTTGAGGTGCTTCACCTCGTCAAAGGTCTTGTAAAAGGCGAGCAAATGTTCTTCCGGCGTGTTCTTGGAAATGTGCGTGCTGGTGTGCATCAACTCCAGCTCCACCTGCAAGGGGGTGTTGCCGAGTATGCGGGAAAGCTGGGTCTCGGTGTCGACTTTGGTGGGCATCAGGTTGAGAACCAGAATGCGCAGCGGACGGATGTCCTGCGAGACGGCGCGCGTCTGGGTCATGACGAAGATGTTTTCTTCCTCCAGCACCCGTACCGCGGGCAGCTCGTTCGGTATTTTGATAGGCATGTACGTACCTCGGGAAAATGAAATCAGATCGCGGCGAGCGCCTGTTCGATATCGGCAATCAGATCCTCCTTGGCTTCAATGCCGCAGGAGAAACGGACAAGGTCGGGGGAAACGCCTGCCGCCGACAGTTCCGCGTCAGTCAGCTGACGGTGCGTGGAGCTGGCAGGATGCAGACAGCAGGTGCGTGCGTCGGCGACATGGGTTTCAATGGCTGCGATTTTCAGGTGTCCCATGAAATCCTCGGCGGCTTTTCTGCCCCCTTTGACCCCGAAGCTGACTACCCCGCAGGAGCCGTGGGGCAGATATTTCTGCGCCAGCGCGTAATAGGGGTCGCCCGGCAAATCGGGATAGCGCACCCAGGCGATCTTCGGATGGCTTTGCAGATACTTTGCAACGGCAAGCCCGTTTTCGCAGTGCGCCCGCATCCGCAGGTGCAGGCTCTCCAAGCCGAGATTCAGCAGGAACGCGCTCTGCGGAGATTGAATGGCTCCGAAATCCCGCATGAGCTGCGCGGTCGCCTTGGTGATGAAAGCCCCCTCAAGACCGAAGCGCTCCACGTAGGTAATGCCGTGATAACTTTCGTCAGGCGTGCAAAGACCGGGGAACTTGTCGGCGTGCGCCGCCCAGTCAAATTTGCCGGAGTCCACAATGGCGCCTCCCACCGCGCTTGCGTGGCCGTCCATATATTTGGTAGTGGAATGGGTCACGATGTCCGCACCGAATTCAAACGGGCGGCAGTTGACCGGAGTGGCAAAGGTGTTGTCCACGATCAAGGGGACTCCGTGCGTATGCGCCGCTTTTGCGAAGCGTTCAATGTCGAGCACCGCCAAAGAGGGGTTCGAAACGGTTTCTCCGAATACGGCTTTCGTGTTGGGGCGGAACGCGGCGTTGAGCTCCTCCTCGCTCGCGTCGGGCGAGACAAAGGTGAATGTAATACCCATGCGGCGCAGGGTGACGTTGAACAGGTTAAAGGTCCCGCCGTAAATCTGCGAGCAGGCAACCACGTGGTCGCCGTTGCCGGCAATGTTGAATATGGAAAAGAAGTTGGCGGACTGACCGGAGGAGGTCAGCATGGCGGCAGTCCCGCCCTCGAGCTCGGCAATTTTCTTTGCAACCGTGTCGCAGGTGGGGTTCTGAAGACGGGAGTAAAAATATCCGTTCGCCTCCAGGTCAAACAGTTTTCCCATGTCGGAACTGGTTTCATAGCGGAAAGTGGTGCTTTGAATAATCGGGATCTGGCGCGGCTCTCCGTTTCCCGCGGTGTAGCCGCCCTGGACGCATTGCGTATCGATGGCTTGTTTTTTCATGTCGGTATCCTTTCTTTTCAAAGATGTCAGGGCGTGCTGTTCCGCTTGCTCGGTGATGAAAAAATGAAACAGAAAAGAAAAAGCAGAGTTTTCTGCCCCATCGGGACGGGAAAGCTCCGCAATATCACGCGAATTGCGCGCCTCTCCGCCGCGTGCGCCGCAGCGGCGTATGGGTGCATTATACTGTTTTTTTCTTGACTTGTCAAGAAGCGTCGGCGCCTGTCAGCGGCGGAAAAAAAGTAATGCTTGCGCGTATGCAGGATTCCTTTCTCGATTCTTGTCTTTTGGCTTCCGTCGAAATGGAAAATATACTTTCCGTTTCGGATTTTGGATTTTTAACAGTGCTTGTAAAGATATAAAAGATATTTATAAATAAAATTGCAGCATTATACGCTTTCAGCAGCGAATGCATTGTCTGCCGATGCGGATTTTGAAATTGAATTTTATATATTTGTAAAGCAAACTTTCCGAAATGCGGAGAGCATAACAGGGGAAAATTCAAAAAAATACTTGACACGGCGGGAAGAGGGTGGTATACTGTCAGCATAAATGCGTTGAAGATATTAAGCCGTGGCGGGGGAATCCGCAGAGAGCTGTCGGTTGGTGCAAGACAGCGGTGAAGCGCCGTGGCAGTCTCGTATCCGAGCAGGGTCTCCGAACAACAGTAAGAGGCTCCGGGTAGGTCCCGTAACAGACCGAAGGCTTGTTGGAGCCGTTGAGCGGCCGCCGGAGAGGGCGGCAACGTCGGGTGGTACCGTGGTTGTTTTGCAATCATCCCGCAGGAATCGTGAGATTTCTGCGTTTTTTTGTTGTAATATGTAAATTTCGGTGAACGAAAGGAACCTTATTTCACATGAAGAAGATAACGATTTCCGATAAGACTCTCTGCGCGGCGGGTGCAAAAGAAGGGCGCACCCTCACTTTCCGTGAACGCATGAGCATTGCCGCGCGCCTTGAGGCGATGGGAGTAGACGCCATCATTCTTCCCGAAATGCAGCGGGTCAAGGAAGAGACGGTGATGAACCGCACTCTCTGCGCCGCGTGCAAGACGGCTTCCGTAAAAATCATCGCGGGGGTTACCCCCGAGGCGATCGCGGCGGCATGGGAGAGCGTGCGCGAGGCTCAGTCCCCCGCACTGCAGATCGTCCTGCCCGTTTCCACCGTTCAGATGGAGTATCTGTATCATAAAAAATCGACCGCCATGTTGGAAACGGTCAAAACCCTTGTCGCCGCTGCCGCCGCCCTCTGCCCGCAGGTAGAACTTGTCGCAACCGATGCCTCCCGTGCGGACGCCGGCTTTATCGCCGAGGTTTGCGCCGCGGCACAAGAAAGCGGGGCAACCGCCGTGATTCTCTCGGATGACGCCGGCGTGTGGATGCCCGAGGACGCGGCAACCTGCGTGCGGACTGCCGCCGCGGCTTGCACGCTGCCGATTGGGGTCTGTCCCTCCGACGCGCTCCATATGGCTGCGGCTGTGACGGTCGCCGCCTTGCGTGCCGGGGCGGCGGGGGTCGTGACCGCCGCTGCGGAGGATGAAGCCCTTTCCCCGGACGCTCTTGCCGATGTGCTCGAAGCCAAGGGAGAAGAACTTGGGATCACCTGCGGCATTTCCTTTACCGAAATTCACCGCGACATGACCGAAATGAAGCACGACGTCTTTCCCGACGGTCGCCCTGCCGCGGACGCCGAGCATCGCATTCGCCTGACGGCAGAAAGTACGCTTGCCGAGGTTGCCTCCGCCGCCGTCATGCTGGGATATGAACTCAGTGAGGAGGACGCGGGGCTTGTCACCGCGGAGGTGCATCGCGTGACCGCTCAGAAAGGGCACGTTGGGTCGCGGGATCTGGAGGCGATCATTGCCACCACCGCCATGCAGGTACCCTCCACATATCATCTCGACAGTTTTGTATGCTCCAGCGGCAACGTCATGGCGCCGATGGCGCAGATCACCCTGACCCACGGGGACGAGAAACTGAGCGGCGTGAGCATGGGCGACGGCCCGATTGACGCGGCGTTCATGGCGATCGAACAGATCGTCGGTCACCATTATGAACTGGACGATTTTCAGGTGCAGTCCGTCACCGAGGGCAGAAGCGCGATGGGCAGCGCTCTTGTCAAGCTCCGCAGCGCCGGAAAGCTGTATTCCGGCAGCGGGATTTCCACCGACATCATCGGCGCGAGTATCCGTGCGTATCTGAACGCCCTCAATAAAATCGTGAGCGAGGAGGCGTGAAATGAAGCTCTCATTTTCCACCCGCGATGTGAAACGCCCGACCTTTCTGTCTCTGTGCAACACCGCCGCGGAGTACGGCTATACCGGGATAGAGCTTTCCGGCGCCGATGTGACCGTATCTCCCCAAGCGGACGGCCTTTGGGGCGGGGACAGGGTCGGCGCCAAGCGGAAGCTGCGCAACCGCCGACTTGAAATCTGCGCGATCGCCTGCGAGGAGGAGATCCGCGCGTCCGAGCAGGACGCCGCGCTGGTTGAGCGCTATGTAGGCGCCGCCGCCGCGGCAGGAGTGCCGAACGTGGTATTGACGGTAGCGGACAATACCGCCCCTGCCGCCCTGCGGGAAACCCTTTCCGGCGCCGTGAAGCTGGCGGAGGAAAGCGACGTCATGCTCCTTTTCGAGACAGTCGGAAGCTATGCGCATACCGCCAATCTGATTGAACTTCTGCACTGCTTTGCAAGCGGCGCCGTGGGCGCGGCGTGGAACCTGCGCGCCACCTATTTTGAGGGGGGCGAAAGCGCGGAGGACACCATCACCGTTCTCGGCGCGTATATCGGATATGTCAGAGTAGGCGACCGCCGCGGCGGGAACGATTGCCTGATAGGCGAGGGAGAGTTGCCGGCGGCGGAATTTTTCAGCGCCCTGCGCTCTCTGAACTACGAGGGGTATTTCCTTTGCGCGTGGAACGGGGAAATGACCGACCCCGACATCGTTTTGACCCATTTTGCCGCATATATGAACCGGCTCGCGGGGCAGGCGCAGAAACGGAAGCTCTATGAAAACCGCACCGGCACCGGCACCTTCCCGTGGAAGAAGTACGACGTGGTGGACAAGACCTTTTCGCAGGTGCTGGACACCATGGCAGAGTTGTATCCGGATCAGTACGCATTCCGTTATACCACCCTTGATTACACGCGCACATACAGCCAGTTCCGCCGCGACGTGGACGAGGTCGCCGCCGCCCTGATTGCCATGGGCGTCAAACCCGGCTATCACGTCGCCGTCTGGGCGACCAACGTACCGCAGTGGTTCCTGACTTTCTGGGCGGCGGTGAAAATCGGCGCCGTTCTGGTCACGGTCAACACGGCTTATAAAATCCAGGAGGCGGAGTATCTGCTCCGCCAGTCGGACACCCATACCCTTGTCATGATCGAAAGCTGCAAGGATTCCAATTACCGCGAGATTATCCGGGAGCTTTGCCCGGAGCTGGACGGGATGAGAACGGGAGAGCCGCTCTATGCCCGCAAGCTGCCGTTTTTGCGCCATGTGGTCACCGTCGGCTTCTCCATGCCCGGCGCCCTGACGTGGGATGAAATGCGCGCCCTGTCCGCGCGCGTCCCGCAGGAGGAGGTGCGCCGCCGCGCCGCCGCCGTGAAACCCGACGACGTCGCCAATATGCAGTATACCTCCGGCACCACCGGCTTCCCCAAGGGCGTAATGCTGACCCACAGCAATATCATCAATAACGGCAAGATCATCGGCGACCGCATGGATCTGTCCACCGCCGACCGCATGATGATTCAGGTGCCCATGTTCCATTGCTTCGGCATGGTGCTTTCCATGACCTCCATGATGACCCACGGCGGCACGCTCTGCCCGCTTCCGTATTTCTCACCGAAATCCTCTTTGGCGTGCGTCACGCAGGAGAAAATCACCTGCTTCAACGGCGTTCCGACCATGTTCATCGCCATGTTCGCCCACGCCGATTTCGCGAAAACCGACTTTTCGCATATGCGCACCGGCATTATGGCGGGCGCCAACTGTCCACCCGAGCTGATGCGCCGTGCCGCCGCCGAGATGAACATGACGGAGATCCTCAGCGTGTACGGGCAGACCGAGGCGTCCCCCGGCTGTACCATGGGCGAGGTCAACGAGGACCTCGATCACCGCGTGGAGACCGTCGGCACCGCGTTCCCCGGCGTGGAATGCCGGATCATCGACCCCGAAACCGGGCTTGAACTGCCGGACGGCGAGAACGGCGAGTTCGTGGCGCGCGGCTTCAATATCATGAAAGGGTACTATAAAATGCCCCGCGCCACCGCACAGGCGATCGACGCGGAGGGCTGGCTGCATTCGGGTGACATCTGCTGCCGCACCCCGGACGGCTATTATAAGGTAACCGGGCGGCTCAAGGACATGATTATCCGCGGCGGAGAGAACCTCTATCCGCGTGAGATCGAGGAGTTCTACCTCACCAATCCCAAGGTGCGCGACGTGCAGGTCGTCGGCGTGCCGGACGAGCGCTACGGGGAAGAGGCGTGCGCGTGGATCATTCTCCATAAAGGAGAAACGGCGGACGAGGCGGAAATGCGTGCTTTCGGGCAGGCGCATATCGCCACCCATAAGGTGCCGCGCTACTTTATCTTCACCGATAGCTTCCCCATGAACGCCGCGGGAAAGATACTGAAGTACGTCATGCGCGAGGAATCCGTCAAGCGGCTCGGAGTGAATCAGAATAAGTGAAATCCAGAGAAAGAACAGGACCGAAAAACCAATGAGGCGTATCATCGATTGCCATTGCCATATCTATCCCGATAAGATCGCGGAGCGCGCGGCGCAGGCGATTGGGGAGTTTTACCATATCCCCATGTGCTGCAACGGGAAAATTTCCACCATGCTGGAGGAGGGAAAGAAAGCGGGGATAGACCGTTTCCTGGTCTTTTCCGTGGCGACAAAGCCGCAGCAGACGCCGTCCATCAACCATTATATCGCCGCCACGGTGGAGGAGAGCAAAGGGCATATGCTGGGGCTCGGCACCCTGCATCCGGACGATGAGGATCCGGCGGCGGAGGTCGACAGCATCGAAGCGCTGGGGCTGCGCGGGGTCAAGCTGCACCCGGATATTCAGGGCGTGGCAATCGACGACCCGCGGTGCCTGCGCATCTACGAGGCGTGCGAGGGAAGACTGCCGGTACTGCTCCACACGGGCGACAGCCGGTATGACTTTTCCAACCCCAACCGCCTGATCCCCGTACTCAAACGCTTCCCCCGCCTGACCGTCATCGGCGCTCATTTCGGCGGCTGGTCCATTTGGGCGGACGCGGCGGAACAGCTTTGCCGGTACCCCAATCTGTATGTGGATTGCTCCTCCTCTCTGTATGCGCTTACGC
Organism: uncultured bacterium; assembly: GCA_945920215.1. Classification (GTDB taxonomy): domain Bacteria; phylum Bacillota; class Clostridia; order Oscillospirales; family CAG-272; genus UBA1740. The sequence continues at coordinate 130,575 of CAMEJM010000001.1, read as the reverse complement.
CTGCCGAGGCAAGGCATATCATCTCGCTGTACGGGGCGGAGCGCGTGCTGTTCGGCACCGATTACCCGATGTGGCACCCGGTGGAGGAGGTCGCGCGCTTTGACGCGCTGGAGCTCACCGAGAGGGAAAGCCGCCTGATCCTCTCGGAGAACGCCGAGCGGCTCTTCGGCTTCCGATAAGATTTCCCCATGGGGCAAAAGAAACAAAGCAAACACAAGTACAAACACAAACGGGGAGGAGCCGCGCCGCGGCTCCTCTTTGTTTTGCGGCGGGGACGGGCGGCGCCGCCGGAGAAACGAGATAACGGCGGAAACGGCGCAGGCAGCGACGAGGCGGAGGGCAGAGAAGTTGCAAAAAGGGTTCGCAGGTCTTTGCGCCGAGAAAAACGGCGGTATGCACAGAATGTTCACCGTATGTATTTGACTTTGCGGGAAATCTTGGGTATAATAAGACAAAATGTGTGCGCGGACTGAAAGGAGGCGGGGAAAATGACGGATTATGAGTTGTACGGCGACTATAACCGCGGAGACGAGGACGAAGAGCCGCAGGGACCTCCCAAAAGCCCGGTTTGGACCTTTCTCGGGCGCCTGATCCGCATTGTCGCCGCTGTCCTGCTCTCTGTCATTGTGGTCACCCTTGCGTGCCGGATCATCCTTTCGCACTGGTACCCCAAGTCTGTCAGACGCCTGTTCTATACCGAGGCGCTTTCCGCCTATGCCGCGGCAGGCGGCGATATGTCGGCGTTGACCCAGGAAATACGGGTTCCCTTTGAGGGGGAATACCTGGAGTCGGACGGGCAGACCACGCAGGTGCAGACAAGCCGCAACGGCTATTATTACGCAGACAATCTGATTGTTGTGCCGGGGGCGGGGGCAGTGCAGTTTTCCATACGCCTTAACAAGCACGCCTTTGAGGAGATCGCCGCGCAGTATCGCCTGACGGATTTTCAAATGGCGCAGGACGCGTTTGAGTTCACCCTGATCGACAATCTCGGCAACACCTATGCGCCGTCCGCGGTCTCCACAGCCTCCAAGTTTTTCTACCATTATTACAAGCTTTGCTTTGACGGGTTGCAACTGGAGGGAGTTTCGTGGCTCCGCCTGAATATCTTGCCCCGCGGCGCGGACACCGAAGCGGAGGATTACCGGCAACTGACGGTCTGTGTTTATGAGGACAACCCCTCCTACAACACCTTTGAAACCTACCGCCTGAAAAAATCTGAGAGGTATAAAGCATGATGCCGGATTTCTCCTATACCCCACGGCGCAAAAACAACCTGCCCGTCATTGTCATCACCGCCTGCGTCTGTCTGATGATCGTCTGCACGGTGTTTCTGATGCTGCGGGTGGGGTCCCCCCTTGTGTTTCAGCTGCTCTTTCTTGCCTGCGCGGTCGGCATCATTTATTTCTTCAGCCGCTATATTGCCGTGTCGTATACCTATACGATCAGCTATGAGCAGAACGCTTTTATCGTGGTGCAGAGAAAAGGGCGCCGCCTTGTCACCCTGTGCCGCTTGGATCTCTCCGCCCTTTACCGCGTCCGCCCCTATGAGGCGGATGACGAAACAGAGCGCAAGCACACCAACCGCTATCAGTTTTGCGTATCCATGCGCCCGCCGGAATCAACCCTGTTGTTTTTCGACGACGGGGAGCATATCGTCAGCATTCGCGTAGAGATTGACGACGTCTTTTTCAAAACCCTTTCCGATATTGCGGAGCAGAACAGTTATACGCCCTGCCAAACGGCTGAGCAGGACGAAGAATATTGAACGGGAGCCGGGAAAACTCGGCTCGGAACAGGCGGGGCGCACCTCCCGGTGCGCCCCGCTTCCTCTCCATTATGGGGTGAATTTGATAAGAAAAGTTTTCCACAAACAATTGAAAAGAAGATACACATATGGTATACTGACCATAGCGCCGGAATGAAACGGATTCCGGGTATATGATCAATTCAATTCAATTCAATTCACTTAGAGAGAGAATGAGAGGTACAGCATGAAGTACACAAAGGATAAGGTTTGCGGCTATCGCCTGGGGAGCCTCCCCGAAGCACCGATCCCGGAGCTTGCATCCCTTTCGCGCGCAGCGGCGGCAGAGGGTGTGGTGCTGCTGAAAAACGAGAAGCAGACGCTTCCGCTGCGGGCGGGCGACCGCGTGTCCCTGTTCGGGCGCAGCCAGGTTGAATACTGCAAGAGCGGAACCGGCTCCGGCGGCGCGGTATGCGTGAACTACGTCACCAATATTCTGGACAGCCTCAGAGAGCATCCGGAAATCAAACTCAACGAGACTTTGATCAAAACTTATGCCGACTGGCTTGTCGACCATCCGTTCGACAAGGGCAAGGGCTGGGCGCAGGAGCCTTGGTGCCAGCAGGAGATGCTCCTCGACGAGGAAACGGTCAAGGCAGCGGCAGCAGTCTCCGATAAGGCGCTGATCGTCCTCGGGCGTACCGCAGGAGAGGATAAGGACAATTCCGCCACCGCCGGCAGCTACTATCTGACCGAGGAAGAGGAGACCATGCTGTCCCTTGTCCGTCAGAATTTCGATAAGGTCTGCGTGATTCTCAACGTCGGTAACATCATCGATATGAAGTGGGTCGAGAAGTACGGTATCGATTCCGTCCTTTACATATGGCAGGGCGGCATGGAGGGCGGCAGAGCCACTGTGGACGTGCTGTGCGGGACGACCTCTCCCTCCGGCAAACTCACGGATACCATTGCGCTCGATATTGAGGATTACCCCTCCCACAAGAATTTCGGCAGCGACACCGTGGATATCTATCAGGAGGATATCTATGTCGGCTACCGCTATTTTGAAACCTTCGCGCCCGAAAAGGTGCTGTATCCCTTTGGCTTCGGACTCTCTTATACCACCTTCCAAACGGCGGTTGAATCCGTGAAGATGTCGGGAGGGGTTCCGTCCCTTGTCACCGTGAAGGTCAAGGTCAAGAACACCGGCGACGAGGCGGGCAAGGAAGTGGTGCAGGTATACCTCGGCGCCCCGCAGGGCAAGCTCGGCAAGCCCGAGAAGGTACTTGCGGCGTTCGCCAAGACCCCTGTGCTTGCCCCCGGCAAGTCCTGCTCGCTGAAGCTGTCGTTTCTGCTCGATGATTTCGCGTCCTATGACGACAGCGGCGTGACCGGGCATAAGAGCGCCTATGTGCTGGAAGCGGGGCAGTACCTGATCTACGTCGGCACCGACGCCCACACCTGCGAAGCGCAGGCGGCGTATGCCGTTGAGGAGCGCGTGGTGGAGCAATGCACCGAGGCGCTTTCTCCCGTGACTCCGTTTGAGCGTATGCGTCCGGGAGAGGACGGAAAGATTGCGTGGGAGGCTGCTCCTCAGCGCACCTATGATCTTGCGGCGCGTATCCGCGACAGGCGCCCCGCGGCGATCACCCAGACGGGCGACCGCGGCATTCGGTTGGCGGATGTGCGCAACGGCAAAGCCACCATGGAGGAATTTATTGCGCAGCTCTCCGACCGGGAGCTGATTGAGATTGCCCGCGGCGAGGGGATGAACAGCCCGAAAGTGACCCCCGGTACCGGCAGCTGCTTCGGCGGCGTCACCGAGGGGCTCGCGGGCTTCGGTATTCCGATCGCCTGCACCACGGACGGACCCTCCGGTCTGCGTATGGAAAGCGGTCTGAAAGCCACCAGCCTGCCGAACGGCACCCTCCTTGCCTGCACGTGGAACCTGCCGCTGATTTATCAGTTGTTCCGTCTTGAGGGCGTGGAGATGTCCGCTTATAAAATCGACGCGCTGCTCGGCCCCGGAATCAATATTCACCGTCACCCCCTGTGCGGCAGAAACTTTGAGTATTTCTCCGAGGACCCGTTCCTGACCGGGCGTGTGGCGGCAGCCATGTGCGCGGCGGTACACGACGTGGGCGGCGTGAGCTGCACCATCAAGCACTTTGCGTGCAACAACCAGGAATGGAAGCGCCACGAGGTGGATTCCGTGGTCAGCGAGCGCGCCGTGCGCGAGATTTATCTCAAGCCTTTTGAGATCGCGGTCAAGGAAGGAAACGCCCTTGCCATTATGACCTCGTATAATCTGCTCAACGGTATTCACAGCGCCTCCAACTATGACCTGAACACCGTGATTCTCCGCGATGAATGGAACTATACCGGCTTTGTCATGACCGACTGGTGGGCGAACATGAACGATACGGTCGGTTCCAAGAGCGACCACCTGTACCTGTCTCTGATGGTGCGCGCGCAGAACGACGTCTATATGGTGGACAACGATTCCGCCACCCGGCAGGACGACTGCCCCGCGGCGCTTGAAGAGGGCAAGGTGACGCGCGGCGAACTGCAGAGATGCGCGGCGAACCTGTGCAGATACCTCATGCAGAGCCACGCGATGGAGCGCTTTGTCGAGAACGGCAGCACCTATGTCAAGGCGGAAGAGATCCACACCGAGAACATGGAGTGCATTCATACCCTGACCGGCGCCGAGAACAGAAAGAGATACACGGTTTCGGTGCCCGAAAGCGGCAAGTATGCCCTGACCGTCACCTATCGCGCGGATGGTCCCGCTCTCGCGCAGATCCCGATCAGCATTACCTTTGCTTCCCATCCCAAGGGCTTCTTGCTTGTCAAAGCCACCGAGGGGGCGCAGAAGACCGAAACCGTTGCCGTGGAGCTGGAAGCGGGAGAGCAGCAGATCAGCTATGCCACCACCAGCGGCGCGCTTCATATCGACGAGATCAAACTGTACCGTTGAAAGGAATCACATATGCTTTACCAAAGTGCGCATAACCACATTGTGGTGGACGTGACCAAAGCGCCGTATTTTGCGGACAACACCGGTAAAAAGGACGCCACCGACGCGATTTGCCGGGCGCTGGACGATATTCTGGCGCGCGAAATCGAGGGCGTGCAGGCAATGCGGCGCAAGCTGCTGGAGGACCCGCGCGACAATTTCCGTATCGGCTTCGAGAACAGAAAGATGAACGGGGTACCCACCGTGATTTTTCCGGAGGACCCGCCCGCCGCGCGCATCATTTATCTGCCTGCGGGCACCTATCTGATTTCCGATACCATTACCTATTCGTTTGAAAACCTCAAGAATCTGTTGAACGACCGTCCCGGAAGCGACCTCAACCGTTTCATACACTTCAAAGGGGACGGCGCCGACAAGACCGTGATCAGATTGCAGGATCAATTGCGCGCGTTCCGATACGGCGAGAATAAGCCCATGATTTCCTTCGTGCGCTCCAATGGCTCAAACGTGGCGATGATGAACTCCATCGAGGACCTGACTCTGAATACGGGCAAGGGCAATTCGGGCGCCGTCGGTCTTCGCTTCCATTCCAACAACACCGGTAAAATCGCAAATATCAATATTGTTTCGGGCGATGAGGAACACCGCGGTTATGCCGGCATTGTCATGGATCTCGGACAGGAAAACATTGTCAAGAATGTGCGTATCGACGGCTTTGAGTTCGGCGTCCGCGTTTCCTGCACCAGCCCCGGACAGTGCTTTGAGCATATTGAAATGGATCATATCCTGCGCACAGCCATTCACGGCACCGGCGCCAACATCGGCTTTCGTAAGACCGGTATCCGCACTTACGGCTCGGCGGTCTACGCTTGCCACGATACCATTTTCACGTTTTTGGATTCCACGGTCACCCATATCGGGGAGCAGGGCGGCACCGCTATCCGCACCTATGACGCGCTGTGCTACCTCCGCCATGTCAGGACGGAAAACTTCGGAGAGGCGGTTGTCAACGACTACACGCCGGTTATCAAGGAAAACGGCGAGATTGCGGAATACAATAATTATGAGAAGCAGTACAGGCTTTTCCCCTGCACGTCGTTTGAGCTGCCGGTGGAGGAGCAACCCGTTTACGAGTGGAACGGAGACAGAAGCATTGTTGCCGAGGTGGACGATTTCGGCGCCAAGGGCGACGGCGTGACAGATTCCACCGCCGCCATTCAGGCGGCGCTCAATTCCGGCAAGGAATATATCGTGTTCGGAGAGGGACGGTACCTTGTCAGCGGGGAAATCAAAATCCCGGCAAGCGTGCGCGCCATGAATTTCATGTACTGCGACTTTGCTCTGACCCCGGATTTTGCCGAGGAGAAAGAGAAGGGCGTGTTCGCCATTGAGGAGCCATCCGATGAGATTCTTTACATGGACGACGCCTTTGTCTTCGAGAAAGTGTACGGGTATATCCGCTTTATCCGCCACAGCGCAAAGCGCGATCTGGCAATCAGCGATTTTCACGTGCAGACCGCCGCATTCTATTTCAATACCGTGGGCGGTTCCCGTGTGTGGCTGGAGAACACCGCAAGCACCATGGGCGTGTTTGGCGGTATCGGCTACGGTTCCGTCCCCTGCTTCCGCTTCTCCCACGGGCAGAAGGTCTGGGCAAGACAGTTCAACCCCGAGCGCAGCGCGGATAATTGCATTGCCGAGGACGGAAGCGAGCTGTGGGTATTCGGCTTCAAAACCGAGGGACCGGACGGAAAGGCGTACAACATCCGCGGCGGCAGCCGCGCGGAGATTTTCTCAGGCAGCGCGACCATCGCCACCGACGACGGCACCCCTTGTATTGAGAACGAAAACTCCGATGTGTTCGCGTACTTCCGCACCGACGGCTGCGGACCCAACCACCAGTTTGCCGTCGCCGTGAAAGAAACGCAGGGCAGACATACCCGCATCCTGACCGCCCCCGAAATGCCGCGGTACAGCGTGGAATACTACGCCATTCCCGGCTATTGCGGGATGCGGCGCTCGGATGAGAAGTAACGCAAGAACCCCCAATGTCACAGGGAATTCCCCGGAAGTCAGACCGACGTACCGGATATGCACTTTTCCCCGAAAGGGCGCCCGCGGGCGCCCTTTTTATGTTGCGGAGAGAACGTCGCGGCTTCCTGCTTACGTGCATAAAAATGCAGTCAATGTTTTTTTGAATATTCATTAATAAATGAATATATACAGTGAAACAAGGCATTTTCCGGAGAATAAATGTAGCGATATATCTATTCCAAAATAAGTATTTATAGAATATATATCGTGCTGTTTATTGATATATTGCACAAATGTGATTTGATTATTTTTCAAAAATATACAAAACCAACAAAATGAAAAAATATTGAAAAAACATATTGACACATGAATGATTATGCACTATAATGTGAACATCACAAAACAAAAACCACAGAAACGATTGATGAAAGGTACATAACAATGAAAAAGATTATTTCTCTCATACTCAGCGCACTGATGCTGTTGGCAGGCGTTTTGACGCTTGCATCCTGCTCCAAAACCCAGAAGATTGGCGTTCAGGCAGGAACCACAGGCGAATACTTCGTTAACGGCGACGAAGACTGGGGGTTCACCGGTATCGAAGGTTATCAAGCGAACGGTTACAACAATATCGGGCTTGCCGTGAAAGACCTCAAGGCAGGCAACGTGAAGTATGTGGTGGCTGACGAGGCTCCTGCAAAAGAAATCGTAAAGTCGATTGACGGCGTGAAAGTCATCAACGTGCCTCTGACCGAAGAAGAGTACGCGTTCGGCGTTGATAAGAATCAGCCCGCATTGCTCGCAAGTATTAACAGCATTCTCGCGAACAAGCAAGCGGACATTCAAGCCATCTTTGCCGCTTATGCTGCGGGCACCGCGCAGGCGATCGAAACAAAGGCACAGGATAACAGCAAGGCTGATCAGCAGCTTGTCGTGGCTACCAATGCCGCATTCCCTCCCTTCGAATACAAGGACGGCGATAAGTTCGCAGGTATTGATATTGCCATCATGAAGCTTGTTGCCGATGAGTTGGGCATGGAACTGGTAGTGGTTGATATGGACTTCGAGTCCGTTGTAACTTCCGTTGGCAAAAACGGAGTTGACGTTGCCGCAGCAGGTCTGACAGTCAATGAAACCCGCAAGGAGTCCGTCAACTTCACGACTTCGTACTACAATGCCGCTCAGGTACTTATCACGCTCGCAAGCGATACGGCATTCGACAACTGCAAGACTGCTGACGATGTTCTCGCAGTCCTCGCCGGCAAATAATCGCACTGAATCGCAAACATGAAAGCATTCGATGTATTTTATCAGCAATTTATCACAAAGGGCGGTTACAAGACCGTCCTTTTGGGTTTGCTCACGACTTTGCAAATCGCGATTATCGGTTTGCTGATCGGTATCGTGCTTGGTACCTTGATAGCAGTTGTCAAGGTCATTCCGAAATACAAAAAGCTGCCGAAGGCTCTGAATGCGATATGCAACGTGTACGTGGGGTTCTTCCGCGGAACGCCAATGGTGGTTCAATTGCTGATCGGCTATTTCGTATTGATGCCGGCGCTGGGGATTTCACTGGATGCCGTTGTCGTCGCTACGATCGTATTCGGTCTGAACAGCGGCGCATATGTGTCGGAGATTATGCGTGCGGGCATTCAATCTGTCGACGTCGGTCAACTTGAAGCGGGGCGCGCGCTCGGTTTGCCTTTCTCAACCGCCATGTTGAAAATCGTGATACCGCAGTCTATCAAGAATATTCTGCCGACTCTCGGAAATGAGTTTATCGTGCTTGTCAAGGATACGTCCATCGTCAGTTTTATCGCCGTAACCGATCTGACCAAAGCATTCAGACAAATAGGTGACGCTAACTATGAATACATTGTGCCGTATCTGTTCCTGGCGCTTGTATATCTGGTGATTGTGATGCTGATCACGTACCTGATTAAGTTGATGGAGAGGAGGCTGAAACGCAGTGAAAGAAAGCAGTAATATCATTGAAGTAAAGGGGCTTACCAAAAGCTTCGGCGAGACGGAAGTTCTGAAAGGAATCGACCTTGATATCAGCGAGGGAGAAAAAATCGCCATCATCGGTCCCTCGGGGTGCGGCAAGTCCACGTTTTTACGTTGTCTGAACTGCATGGAAGACCCTACCTCCGGCTCTATCTACTTTGACGGGGTGGATATCGCCGATGTACGGGTGGATATCAACGTACATCGGGAACATATCGGCATGGTATTTCAGCAGTTTAATCTGTTCAACAACAAAAATGTGCTTCAGAATATCATGCTGGCGCCCGTACATCTGCAAACCAAGCGCTTGCGCCGCGCAAAAATACATAACTTTTTCTGCAAACTGTTCCGTAAAAAAGAAAAGATGATACCGATCGAGACCACGGCGGAACGAATCGAGGAGAACGCTCGCGCCCGCGCCATGGAACTGCTGAACCGTATCGGGCTTGCGGACAAGGCGGACGTGTACCCGTCGACCCTTTCCGGCGGGCAGAAGCAGAGAATCGCCATTGCCCGCGCGCTTGCCATGAACCCGAAGGTTATGCTCTTCGACGAGCCCACCTCCGCCCTTGACCCCGAAATGGTCGGTGAGGTGCTTGACCTTATCCGCGAGGTGGCGAACGACGGCATGACCATGGTTATCGTGACCCATGAAATGGGATTTGCCCGCGAGGTGGCGGACAGGATCCTGTTTATGTCCGACGGTGTGATTGCAGAGCAGGGGACGCCGGAGCAGGTCTTTGACCACCCGCAGAACCCGCGCACGCAGCAATTTCTCAAGTGCGTGCTGTAACCCCGGCGCCTTTCAAAACAAAATTCACGGCAAGCCTGCCGGCGACCGTTTTCCTCTCTGTGAAATATCGTAATTTCCTATTGCATTTTCACGTATTATAAGATATACTGTAATCGAAAAAACAAATATGCTGTTTGGAGGTTTGGACTTATGCCGTATGCATCTGAATTGCGCTCCCGCGCACGCGCCCAATTGGGCGGCAGTATCTTCGCAAACAACTGGCTGCTTCTGCTTGCCGCTTGGCTGGTGGAAAGCGCTATTCTCGGCGCTCTTTCCTTTACCTTTGTAGGGTCTATTATCGTGACAGGACCGCTGATGATCGGGTTGTCCGCTATGCAGATCAAGAAAGTGCGTAACGCGGACAGCAACCTGAACTTCCTTGATATGTTCTACGGTTTCACCGACGGGAAGTTCGGCAACAACATTGTCCTCGGCCTTTTGCAGACCGTATTTCTCTTCCTGTGGTCTTGCCTGTTCTTCATTCCCGGTATCGTGAAGAGTTACTCTTACGCAATGAGCTATTACGTATCTCTCGACAGACCCGAACTCGGTGCAAACGATTGTATCACCGAGTCCCGCCGCCTGATGAACGGCAAGAAGTGGAACCTGTTCTGCCTTGATCTGTCGTTCCTCGGCTGGTACATCGTCGGTATGCTTTGCTTTGGCATCGGAATCCTGTGGGTCATTCCGTATCATGAAATGGCGCGCGCCAACTTCTATGAGGAGCTGACCCGCCAGCCCGAGGTCATCAACGGTTGATTTTTGGGATTGCCGAAAGAAATCAAGGGTTTATCATTTTGCATAGTACAAAAAACTCCTCAAACGAGGAGTTTTTTGTAAATTAGCCGGCGCTGTTTCGCTGCGCCTGATAGGTGTCGAAAAGCACTTCCGCGATCAGGGTGTGCCCGTCGGCGTTGGGGTGAATCATTTCGCGCCGCAGGAGCTTCTCCGCGGGGCTTTCCGCGAAAGCGTTGTAGGTGTCCGCAACGATATAGCCCATGCTTTCCGCATTGTCCGTGATGGTACGGACAAGCGGCTGCAAGAACGGTTCGGTCACCGAGGTGGGGGAAACGGTTTTACCCAGCAGGGTGACTTTCCCGCGCATATCCCGCGCCACGTTGTGGATATTCTGCACCAAAATCACCGCGTTCGGATTGACCCCGCGGATGGTATTCATGATGGTGCCGAGGTCGCTTTTCAGCTCCGTACACATTTCCTCGCTGCCCTCGTTAAAAGCGCGCGACAGCCTGATCCAGCCTGCCGCCCCCTCGGGTGGCAGTTCGCCCGCGTCGTGGTCCCGCAAAAAATGCAAGAGGTTATTGCCGCCGATGCTGATACAGATCAGATCCGCGTTTTCCAGTATCGCGCGTTTTTCGGGAATCTCAAGATTTTTGGTGAGCAGGGAAACAAGATTACCGCTTGTGTACCCTGATATGCCCCAGTTGCTTCCGACCCATTTTTCTCCTTCGTCGCTCAGCTTCCGTGCCAGCTTGTATTCATACGATTCCCGTTCGCTGACGCCGAAATGCGCCGCGATGGAGTCTCCCAGAATCAAATAGGATTTGGTTCCGTCCGCGCTGACTGCGGCTGCGATTTTCGCTTCTCCGGGCGTCAGCTCATCGCTCAGCCGCACGTGACAGGAGACGAGCAGGCAGCAGAGCGCAAGCACTAACATCATTATTCTTTTCATATGCGTATCCGTTCGTTTTTCAGGATAAGCATAGTATATCCTTTTGCATCGCTTTTAGACCCGAAAAAATCTTTCAAAAGAAAAAATCAAATGATTTGAGCAAGCGGGGAAAATATCCGTTGTTTGCAGACACTTCGCTCAAGGAGGAGCCGCCGCTTCTCCCTGCTTCGCAGGCAGGAAAAAGACGGTGCGGCGCCGGAAAATACAGGAAAATATGGACGAAATCACTGTTTTATATCAGGACGACTGTTTGACGGTTTGCGTCAAGGCGGCAGGTATGCCGTCTCAAGCGGATCCGAGCGGCGCGCGGGATTTGCTCAGCGCCCTTGAAGAACAAACGGGATCCCGGCATTATCTGATACACCGTTTGGATCGCGCCGTCGGCGGGGTCATGGTTTTTGCGCGTACCAAAGCCTCCGCCGCCGCTCTTTCGGCGGCGGTAGCCTCCCATGACGGCTTTGAAAAAACGTACCTTGCCATTCTCGGCGGTGTGTGCGATGCCTCCGGCACCCTGACGGATTATCTGTATCACGACAAAAGGCTGCGCAAGGCGTTCGTCGTGCCGCGCGCAAGACAGGGCGTCAGGGAAGCGGTTCTGCGCTATACCCGGCTGGCAACGGGGGACTATGGCGGCAATCCCGTTTCTCTCGTGCGGGTGAACCTCCTTACCGGGCGCTTTCATCAGATCCGCATGCAGTTTGCATCTCGGGGGCTGAGCCTCGTGGGGGACGGCAAATACGGCAGCCGTATCAAAGCTCCGCTTGCCCTGTGGGCGTCGGAGGTCTCATTTGCGCACCCCGCCACGGGGAGAAAAATGACCTTCGCCACCCTTCCGCCCCCATGCCCGCCGTGGTCCCGCTTCCCGGATTTGCCGGAACTGTCCGCGCCCCCGGCGTCCCCCGTCTGATATTCCGCGAAGAAGATATTGTCTTATCCTGCGCTCCCATCTCCCCTGCGCTCCGGCGTGGGGGATTTTTCTGTGCGGTGAAGAATGGAAATGGCATCCGGCGGATGGGGAAAGAGCAGTCGGTATTTTGTCGCAATTTTGCATTTCTTGCCCCGCGGGGGTGGACATTTGCGCGGGGATATGTTATAATTTATTCTATCTTAGTCTCTGCGCACACGCGCGTAATGCAAACCGTGCCGTTGTTGCGGAAAGGAAAAACGTTTTGGAAAGCGAACGGTTCTCACGCACGGCGCGCCTGCTCGGGCAGGCGGCAATGGAACGTCTGCGGGGCGCCACCGTCATGGTGGTCGGGCTTGGCGGCGTCGGCGGATATGCGTTTGAAAGTCTTTTGCGCCTCGGCGTCGGGCGGCTCATCGCCGTGGACGGGGATACGGTGGCGCTCTCCAATTGCAACCGTCAGATTTTGGCGGACGATACGACCGTGGGGCAGCAGAAAACCGCAGTTGCCGCCGCGCGCGCCGCGCGCGTCTCTCCCGCGACCGTCGTCGTCCCGGTCAACCTGTTTCTGACGCGGGAAAACGTCGGGGAGCTTTTCGGCGGGGAACGCATCGACGCGGTACTCGACTGTATCGATACCGTCAGCGCCAAGATTGCTCTCGCTGTGGAGGCAGATGCGCGCGGCATTCCCTTGCTTTCCTGTATGTCAACCGGAAATAAACTTGACCCGACCCGCCTGCGCGTGGGGCGGCTGGATCAGACCCATACCTGCCCCCTCTGCCGCGTCATGCGGCGGGAACTGGGAGCCAAGGGGCTGGGAAAGCTCCCCGTCGTGTGGAGCGACGAGACGCCGCTCACCCCCACGGATACGCCGACGGAGCGCGGCAGGCATATTCCCGCTTCCGCTCCGTTCGTTCCGCCCGTTGCGGGGATACTGATGGCGCGGTGGGCAATGGAGCAAATTCTGAAAACAAACGAGGAGTCGGTATGAAAAAGGCGATTATCCTGATAGCCGCTATTCTGGTGGCGTTCATTCCCACTTATATTCTGATCTTTCAGCTTGCCAAAACAGCCCCCGAAATCGCGATGGGGGAGGAGGAACTGGAACCCGCGTTCGTTCGCTGGTGCGTTGTCAACCGCGACGGCGAGGAGATCATCACAAGCCGCTCCATGCAAAAGGCGCAGAAGCAGTTTGCCAAAGCGGAGCCGGTGAGCCTCGGCTCCCCCGCCCCCATCCAAAGCCTGACCTTTTCCCGTGAACCCGCCTCGTGTCTGATTCTCTTTTACGACCTGTCGGGCAACGGTTACAAATACGATCCGATGACGTACGCCGATTTCTGCGAGAAGGGAATCACCCTGACGGGCAAAGCGCAGGCGGTCATGACGGTGGAATGGCGCATTTCCGACAGTATCCGCGTGCAGGCGGCGTATTCCTTTGAGGTGAACGCATGAGTCAGTCAATTGCCGAAAATGCCAATACCGCCATGGCGGCGGTACGGCAGTTACTGGGGGAATTGCCCCACCGCGCTTATATTGCCACTTTCGGCTGTCAGCAAAACGAAGCGGACAGCGAGAAACTGCGGGGCATGGCGTATGAAATGGGGTACGAGGACGCCGCCTCGCCGCAGGACGCCGACCTGGTTCTCATCAATACCTGCGCTATCCGCGAGCACGCGGAGCAGAAAGTGCTGTCGTACCTCGGCACGCTGAAAGCCCTGAAAGCGGAGAAGCCCGGGCTTGTCATCGGGGTGTGCGGCTGTATGACCGCGCAGGAGCACCGCGTGAATACCCTGAGAGAGCGCTATCCTTACGTGTCCTTTACGCTTGACCCCGCGTCTTTGGCGGCATTTCCCGCCGCCCTGCTGGACGCGCTGGAGGGCGGAAAGCGAAAATTCCTGCAAAGCGGGGAAACGCCCCCGGTGACGGAGGGATTGCCCACCCGGCGGGTGGAGCGCCACCGCGCATGGATTTCCATCATGTACGGGTGCAACAATTTCTGTTCCTACTGTATCGTGCCGTATGTCCGCGGCAGGGAGCGCAGCCGCCTTAGCGCCGATATTATCCGCGAGGCGGAGGAAGTGATTGCCGCCGGCTGTCGTGAAATCACCCTGCTGGGGCAGAACGTCAATTCCTATCACGGGGACTGCGATTTTGCCACGCTGCTGGATAGGATCGCCGCGCTGCCGGGGGATTTTTCGGTGCGGTTCATGACCAGTCATCCCAAGGACGTGCCGGACAGCCTAATTGCCGTCATGGCAAAGCACCGGGATAAGATCGCGCCGCATTTTCATCTGCCCCTGCAATCCGGCTCCGACGCCATTCTTGCCCGCATGAACCGGCGGTATACCCGCGCTTCGTATTTGGAAACGGTGCGCAAACTGCGCGAGAGTATTCCCGGGATCGCTCTTTCCACCGATATCATCATCGGTTTCCCGGGGGAGACGGACGAGGATTTTGCCGCCACCATGGAGGTGCTGCGCACCGTCCGCTTCGATATGATTTACTCCTTCCTCTACTCTCCGCGCAAGGGAACTCCGGCGGCGAACATGGAGGGTCAGATTTCGCCGGCGGTGCGCAGCGCGCGCATGGCGGAACTTTTGGACGCGCAGAATGAAATTGCCCTGTCGCTCGCCCTGCCTTATGTCGGCAAGACCCTGCGGGTGCTCGCGGACGGAAAGGGAAAAATGCCCGGGACCGTCACGGGCAGAACGCCGGAAAACCGCCTTGTCAGCTTCGAGGCACCCGAAAGCGTGATAGGAGAATTCGTCCGTGTGAAAATCGAGCGCGCGGAGCCGTTTGTTCTCCGCGGCGTCCTTGCCGACTGACCGTGCAAACGCTTTGCGCGGAGAATACCGATTATTTATCAAAGCATTTCAGAAATGCAGAACCTATTTTAGAAATGCAGAACCGAAAGGAAACAATATTCATGACTGTGATTGAAAAAGCAAGAGAACTCGCGGAGGTCATTCGCGACGATGAACTGATGCGCAACTATACGGAGGCGCGCGCCGCCTACGAAAACTCTCAGGAACTGCAAACCAAAATGACCGAGTATAACGCGCAGCGCGCCATCCTCGGACAGGAGTTTTCCAAAGAGGTGGATGAGCAGAATCCCGAACTGCTGCGTCTGGTACGGGAGCGCATGGACGCGCTGGCGCGCGAAATCTCCGCCATGGAGGAATACAAGATTTTCTCCGCTTGCCAGTTGCAGGTCAGCGACCTGATGAAAAAGGTCAATGACGAAATCCAGCGGATCGTGTTCGGAATAGAGCCGCAGGAGGCCTGCGCGCACGATTGCTCCTCCTGCCACGCAAACTGCTCTCACGCGGGCACCTGACTTCAAAGCCCCGAACAAATCAAACCGAAACAGAAAGAATCACGAAAGGCACCTCATGGCAGACGTAGTTGAAAAGCGTGCGGATCTGACCGATCCCTCTCCGATGATGCAGCAGTATCTTGCGGTCAAGGAACAGTATGACGATTATATTCTCATGTACCGTCTCGGCGACTTCTACGAGATGTTTTTTGAGGACGCCCTGAAAGCCTCCCGTGCACTGGAGCTGACCCTCACCGCAAGGGATTGCGGCGACGGGCGCCGCGCTGCCATGTGCGGCATTCCGTTCCATAAGTCGGACGTCTATCTCGGGCGTTTGGTGGAGGCGGGCTTCAAGGTCGCCGTCTGCGAGCAGATGGAGGACCCGGCGCTGGCAAAGGGAATTGTCAAACGGGAGGTCATCCGAGTTGTCACCCCCGGCACCATAACCGACGGCAGTCTGCTCAGCGAGGGGCAGCACAATTTCCTTGCTTCTCTCTGCTACGGCAGCCACAGCGTGGGCGTCGGCTTTGCCGATATTTCCACAGGGCAGGTCTATGTCACCGAAATCGAGGGGGAGAACCGCGACGGGCGTATCTGCAACGAGTTGGCGATTTACGCGCCGCGTGAGGTCATTACCAATGCGGAGGCGGCGTCTCTCGGTGAAATCGGAGATTTTCTCGCCTCGCGTCTGGGCGCCATGCTCACCCCCGCCAAGGCAAAACTGTTTGACCCCGCGGCGGCGGAAATTCTCACGGAGGAGTGCTTCGGGGAGGCTTCTGCGGCGCTTGCCACGCCTACCCTTTGCTCTGCCGTCGGCGCGTTGCTTGCATATATCCGCGATACTCAGATGTGCGAGCCGACCTTTGTGCGCGAACTCAGCGTTTATACCGACGGGCAGTATATGGAGCTGGACAGCGCCACCCGCCGCAACCTGGAGTTGACAGAAAGTATGCGCACCAAGGAGAAGCGCGGGACCCTTTTGTGGGTGCTCGACCATACGGAAACCTGTTTGGGCGCGCGTCTTCTGCGTTCGTGGCTGACCCGCCCGCTCATCAGCGTGCCCGCCATTCTGAACCGTCAGGCGGCGGTTGCGGAATTTGCGGACAGCTTCATGCTCCGCGAGGAGCTGCGCGGGCTTCTTTCCGGGATTTTGGATTTGGAGCGCCTGACCGCCAAGGCGGTGTACGGCACCGCCAATGCCAAGGACCTGCGCGCCATCTGTCAGAGCATTGCCCCTCTCCCGGCAATCAAGGAATTGTTGGGCGGCGCACAGAGCCGTACGGTGCGAGAGATTGCCGCGTCGCTGGACACACTTGAAGATTTGCATGACTTGCTCGACCGTGCATTGGTCGACACGCCTCCGTTCACCGTCCGGGAGGGCGGTATGATCCGCGAGGGGTATCACCCGGACGTGGATTATCTCCGTTCCGTCAGCCGGGACTCCGGCGCGGTACTGGAACAGATTGAAGCGCGGGAAAAGGAACAGACGGGCATCAAGACCCTGCGCGTCGGCTTCAATAAGGTGTTCGGTTATTACATTGAAATTCCGCGCTCCCAGAGCGAGGCGGCGCCCGCGCACTATGTGCGCAAGCAAACCCTGACCAACTGCGAGCGCTATATCACGCAGGAGCTCAAGGAGCTGGAAAGCACGGTTTTGGGCGCCGCGGATAAGCTCTGCGCGCTTGAATTCGCCTTGTTCGGAGAGCTGCGCGAAACCGTGGTCAAGGCAGCCTCGCGGATCCAGTCCGCCGCCGCCGCGATTGCCTCGCTCGACGTGTATATGTCTCTTGCAGACGTTGCCGTGAAGCAGAATTACTGCCGCCCCGAGGTGGACCTTTCCGACGTGATCGAAATCCGCGACGGACGTCACCCCGTGGTGGAGCGCTTTGTTGAGGACAGTTATTTTGTCCCCAACGACACCCATCTCAATACCTCCACCGACCGCATGATGCTGATTACCGGCCCCAACATGGCAGGTAAATCCACCTATATGCGGCAGGTTGCTCTGATTGCCGTCATGGCGCAGATCGGTTCTTTCGTCCCTGCCAAGGACGCCAGGATCGGAATTGTCGACAGGGTCTTTACCCGCGTCGGCGCGTCTGACGATCTTGCCTCCGGGCAATCCACCTTCATGCTGGAGATGAACGAGGTCGCCAACATTCTCAAAAACGCCACCCGTAAATCCCTCATCGTGTACGACGAGGTGGGGCGGGGCACCAGCACCTATGACGGGATGTCCATCGCCCGCGCCGTGGTGGAATATACCGCGGGCAAAAAGCTCGGCGCCCGCGCCATGTTCGCTACGCACTACCATGAACTGACGGTGCTGGAGGGCATCTGCGACGGCGTGGTCAATTATCATATCGCCGCCAAGAAGCACGGCGATACCATTTCGTTCCTGCGTAAAATCGTACGCGGCGCCACCGACGACAGCTACGGGATCGAAGTCGCGAAGCTGGCGGGTGTTCCCAACGAGGTCATTCGCCGCGCGCGTGAAATCCTCGCCGGCATTGAAGCGGGAGAGACGCCCGTTGCCGGCGCCCCCGTCCGCGCCTCCGCGGCGGCGGAACAGGAGCCGGACCTGCTGACAGGGCTTAAGGAGAGCGAAGCGGAAGAGGTCGCCGAAAAACTCCGCGCGGTCAATCTGGATACGCTGACGCCGATCGAAGCCATGAACTTCATTTATACGCTGAAAAAAATCCTGACTACATAACACGCTGTTAAGTACATATCGGAACAACGGAGAAAGGAGCCGTTATGGGGAAAATCAACGTCCTCAGCTTTGATATCGCCAATCTGATTGCCGCCGGAGAAGTGGTGGACAGACCCGCCTCGGTTCTGAAAGAACTTCTTGAAAACGCCATTGACGCGGGCGGCACGCATATCACCGCCGAGATTCGGGCGGGAGGCGTGCGTTCTATCCGCGTGACCGACGACGGCTGCGGCATGGACGCGGAGGATATGCCCGTGGCGCTCCGCCGCCACGCCACCAGCAAAATCAAAAACGCCGACGACTTGAACGGGATTATGACCCTCGGCTTCCGCGGCGAGGCGCTTGCCGCTATCTCCTCCGTGTCGGATATTACCCTGATTTCCAAAACGCATGAGGCGAAGAGCGCCACCATGCTGCGTGCGGAGGGCGGCTCGGTCACCGAGGTGAGCGAGGTGGGCGCCGCGGACGGCACCACCGTGCTGGTGGAGAATCTGTTCGGGAGGGTTCCGGCGCGGCGCAAATTTCTAAAAAAAGATTCGAGCGAAGCCATGGCGTGTACCGCCCAGATGGAAAAGGTGGTCATGTCTCACCCCGAAATCGCGTTCCGTTTCCTTGTGGACGGTCAGATGCGCTTTGCAACGGCGGGGGACGGAGATATCCGCAACGTGCTCTATGCCCTCTACGGGCGTGATTTCGCCGGCCGTCTGCTTGCCGTGGACGGAGAAGGAGAGGGCGTTGGCGTCAGCGGTTACGTGGGGCGCAGCGATAATTCCTACGGCAACCGCAATATGCAGAACGTATTTATCAACGGCAGATACGTCAAGAGCAAAACGGTGATGGCGGCGCTCGAACGCGCCTACACTTCCTATATGGCGCCGGAGAGGTATCCCGTCTGCACGCTGTATCTGAAAATAGACCCGCGCCACGTGGACGTCAATGTGCATCCCGCAAAGCTGGAGGTGCGTTTCTCGGATGAACGCAAGGTCTTTGAGGCGGTTTACTGGGCGGTGCGCGCCGCTCTGGAGCAGAATACCGAGCGCCCGGAGCTGAAGCTGTCGCAGCAGCCGTCTTTCCGGCACCCTCCGGCGCAGAACGCCTTTGTTCCCGTCGGCGGGCAGGATAAGGCAACCCAGTTGAAAATGCCGCCGTCGGTACCGGCGCCCAAACATTCCGCGCCTCCCGCCGCGCCGCAGGCACAGGAACTCAGCCCCGCCGCGTCGCTTGCTTTTCTGAAGCAGATAAGCGAGGCGGAAAAGGCGTCTTTATCTGCGGATATGACCCTTTCCGACCTGAAAGCGCAGGAACAGGTGCCGCCGCACCAAGCGAAATTCCCGTCTGCTTTTCCGACGGATGCCGTCTCTGCCGCCGTACAGCCCCGGCAGGAGAGCGGGCATACCGCCGCCTCTGTCGAGACTCCGGAGGGGCAGGGCGGTTCCCCCGCAAGCAACGCGGAAGCGTGCGCGCCTGCCGTGCCGGAATACCGATTTATCGGGGAAGCGTTCCGTACATATCTCTTTGTGGAAGTCGGGGAGGAGGTGTTGGTCATAGACCAGCACGCCGCTCATGAGCGGATCCTGTTTGAGGAAATGCTGCGCCGACAGAAAAGCGACGGTAGGGTCGCCTCTCAGGGGCTTCTGATTCCCCTGCGCGTGAACCTTACGCCGGAGGAGTTGTCGGCGGCGCTTGAAAACGAAGAAGAACTCGGTCGGGTCGGCTTTTCGTTTTTGCACGAGGCAGGGGGAGTTTCCCTTGTATCCGTTCCGGATTCGGTGTCCGTCTCCGACGCCGCAGAACTCTTCGGAACCATGGTGGCAGAACTGTCCGACGGGTCTGGAAACCCCGAGGTCACGGAAGCCAAGCGCAGGGAACGCGCGCTGTATCAGATCGCGTGCAAGGCGGCGATCAAAGGCGGGCGGGCGTACGGTGAGGCGCAGCTTGACCATCTGATCCGTCAGGTACTGGCGTTGCCGGACGTCACGGTATGTCCGCACGGGCGCCCGATCGCATACCGCTTGACCAAGCGGGAACTGGATAAATTTTTCGACCGTATCAAATAATATTATATAAGGAACCGTCATGTTTGAACTGATTACAACCGAGGGCAACGCCCGGCGCGGAAGAATGACCACCGTGCACGGCGTGATCGAAACGCCCGTATTCATGAATGTAGGCACCAGCGCCGCAATCAAGGGCGGCGTCTCTACCATGGATTTGCGGGAACTGAATTGTCAGGTGGAGCTTTCCAATACCTATCACCTGCATATCCGACCGGGCGACGCGCTGATCCGCCGCATGGGGGGCTTGCACAAATTCTTCAATTGGGAGAAGCCTATCCTGACCGACTCCGGCGGATTTCAGGTCTTTTCGCTTGCCAAGCTCCGCCGTATCAGCGAGGAGGGAGTGCAGTTCAATTCCCACATGGACGGCGCACACATCTTCATGGGCCCCGAGGAGAGTATGCAGATTCAGTCCAACCTCGGCTCCACCATCGCCATGGCGTTTGACGAGTGCGTGGAAAACCCGGCGACGTACAGTTACGTCAAGCAGTCAAGCGAGCGCACGGTGCGCTGGCTCAAGCGTTGCAAAGATGAGCTTGCGCGCCTCAACGCTCTGCCAGATACCGTCAATCCGCACCAGATGCTGTTCGGTATCAATCAAGGCGGCACTTATGAGGATTTGCGCGTGGAGAATATGCTCCGCACGCGGGAGCTGGATCTGGACGGCTATGCCATCGGCGGCCTTGCGGTCGGAGAGGAAACCGAGGTGATGTATCACATCATCGAGACGGTGGAGCCGTATATGCCCAAGGAAAAGCCGCGGTATCTGATGGGGGTCGGTACTCCGCAGAACATTCTGGAGGGCGTGCGCCGCGGTATTGATTTCTTCGACTGCGTCATGCCCAGCCGCAACGCCCGCCACGGCAACCTCTTTACATGGCACGGGAAAATGAATATCAACAACGAGCAGTATTTCGCAGACCCGCGCCCGATTGACCCCGCCTGCGGCTGTCCCGCCTGCCGGCACTACTCCCGTTCCTATATCCGTCACCTTTTCAAAGCCCGCGAGGCATTGGGAATGCGCCTGTGCGTGCTGCACAACCTGTATTTCTATAACGAACTGATGCAGAGGATAAGAGATGCACTTGACAATCATTGCTTCGAACAATTCTATCATGCGCACATCGAACAGCTCGGTGCGCGGTCGGTGATGTAATGCGTGCGCCTGTACGCCGGCTGACCCGGCTGTTTTCGACCCTGTTGGTTGTCTTTCTGTTGCTTGCTCTTTCGGCGATTTCCGTTTTCGCCCTTGATTCGCAGAGTGAAGAGAAAGAGGAAGACAAAGAAAAGACCGACTACGGCGTGTATGTGGGGGATACCCTTGTGACCTCCGAAAACTGTGAGGATATTCTGGGGGATTGTACCGAGAACCCGGACGCTGTGCCGCGTGCCGTGTACGACCCGAACAGG
The DNA here is from genome assembly GCA_945920215.1 of uncultured bacterium. Taxonomy (GTDB): domain Bacteria; phylum Bacillota; class Clostridia; order Oscillospirales; family CAG-272; genus UBA1740. The sequence goes on along the minus strand of CAMEJM010000001.1, from coordinate 108,924 downwards.
AACACCCTGACCTTGCAGGATCTGGAGCTTACCTCCGGTTCTTCAAGCGACGGCAAGACGTATTCCGTGATTTCCGCACGCGACGACGTAACCGTGTATCTGCGCGGTAATGTGACTCTGAATTGGGGGATCTATATCAAGTCCGGCAATGTCGTCATCCAAAACGCGAATGTCACTTTTCGCGGCATGGCGGGCGGCACCGGCTATGTGCAGATTCAGGAGGGCGCGCTGACCGTCTCCGGTCGCAGTACCGTTCGTGCCGAGAGCCTTGACGGCGTAACAGACGTATGCTTCGGCGCCACGCGCGTCTCTGTTTCGGACAGTTTGTTTCAGCTAACCTTTTCGCGCGGAAAGAACGAGCAATTCGGCGCGGTGTTTTACGCGACCTCCGAGCTCTCGGTTTCCAACAGCTCCCTGCAGTATTCCACCCCATATCCCGTGGCAAACGCGTTTATGGAGTGCAGCGGGAATATGACTGTCCGTAACAGCCTTTTGCAGGTCACGGGTGCAAACACCTGCTTGAATGTGCTTGAGGGAGGAAAACTCAGCATTACGGGCGGCAGTTATCTGATTGCCTCCGAAGTCCTGGGAGGTATGTATCTCGAAGGAGACGCCGATATTTCGGACTCCATTTTGAGTATCCGTTCCTATCAGAACGGGATTGCGATAAGTCCCGAAAACCCCGGTCTTTTCCGTTGCCGCAAAAGCAAACTCCAGGTTTTCGGCGACGGCTTTGAGGCAATGCGGGAGGGCGTGCTGAAAAGAAAGTGGGAAGAAAACGCGGCGCAACTCTCCGAAGCTTACGGCTCGTTTGAGACATACGTCGAGGAATGCCGAAAGGAATATGAGACGTATGCGGCTACCTTTTATCATACGGGGTTTTATGCCAATGCTTCAAGCGTCACCCTAACGCAGTCCTCCTTTGAGACGGAGGGGTATCTGGTCGGTTTTCTGTACCGCTCCGCCGGGTGTCAGTTAGTGGTCAACGACGGAACGGCTCTGCGGCTTTCCGCCACAGGCGCGGCAATGCTCGCCGTTGCCAACCGTGCGAGCGAAGTGCGCATCAGTACCATGAAAGGGAATGCGGCGTTATGCAGTCTGCCGGCTGACGGTGTTCTCGGAGAGTACGGTGCCGTCATAGTTGCCATGGTTGCCCCTGATCAGACGTTGCGCTGTGTGAATGCGGGGACCGTCGGAGGGGATTCTCCGGAGGAGATTCTGACTCATTTCGAGGGCTTTATCAAGTCCTGTAACGTCACGGTCAACGAATTCCCCGTGTTGGCAGTCGTCATCCCCTGCGCTACGCTTGGGGTTGCCGCCGTTGCTACTCTCACCATGATTTTTATCAAAAGAACGGTCAAAAAACGTATACGGACCAAAAAGGACAGACAGGAGAACTGACCGCCTTTTTCCGGAAAGTATATCTGATTTGTAACATGAAAGAAAGGAGCGGCTATGGCATATCCGATAGGACGGCTTGCCACCGATGACATTGAAGTCACCGGGGCGTTGCCCCCGCGTGGGATATTTTGCCCGCGCACCTATTATATCGCGGTTGTTTTCAGCGGTCATGGCGTTTTTTCGGTCGGCGGTCAAAGCTATGATATCCGGCCGGACTCTCTCCTGCTCCTTTCCCGCGGGGACATCTGTTTCTTCGGTGCCGGTACGGAGACGGTGGAATGCTGTGTATTTTCTTTCATGCCGGAGTGCCTGTGGGGAGAGAGGGAGCAGCTTCTCAAGCCATTCGGAGGGCGGCGTTGCTATGCCGCGGCGGATATGTCCGAGGAATTGTCCGCACACCTTGCCCGCCTGTGGCAGCTCAGAGCCACAGGGGAGAAAACGGCGGTGCCTCTCGCCCGTCTGATGCTTTCGGAGACGCTCTTGCATCTGTCTGAAACAGAGCATACTCCGACGGCGGAGGGCGCTATGGCGCGCGCCGCGGCTTATCTTGCTTCCCATGCAAAAGAGAATATTACGTTGGATCGCCTGTCCGATGAAGCGGGCGTCAGTAAATTCTATCTTTGCCGCGCCTTTCGCGACGAGTGCGGCTTGACCCCGCACGCCTATCTCGGTTATCTTCGCGTCCTGATGGCGGAGCCGCTGTTGGAGAGCGGTATGGGAGCAAAAGAGGTAGGGGAAGCAGTCGGCTTCCGCGATTATTCTACATTTTTCAGAACCTATAAAAAAGTCACCGGGCGGGCGCCGACCGCCGCCGGCGGAGAGGAGACCCCCGAATGAAAGCAAAGCGCGACGCCCGTCAGGGGGGAACGAAAAACGTACATCCGTGCGGGAGAATATCCGGCGCGGGAAAGAACCCGTCGCCTGAAAAACTGCTTCCCGGTATCCACGGCGTCGAAGATTTACGGGCGCTGCCCGATAAGGATATGCCCCGCCTTGCCGCTGAAATACGGGAATTTCTGATTTCCCATACCGCCGAATACGGCGGACATCTCGCTTCCAACTTGGGCGTGGTAGAACTCACGCTCGCCATTCACCGCGTGTTCGACACCCCGCGCGATCATGTGATTTGGGACGTCGGACATCAGAGCTACGTCCACAAGATTGTCACCGGGCGCATGGACGCCTTTGATACGCTGCGCGTCCCCGGCGGACTTTCCGGGTTTACCAAGCGGGAAGAAAGCGAGTTTGACCCGTTCGGCGCCGGTCATTCCTCTACCTCGATTTCGGCGGCGCTGGGGTTCGCGCAGGCGGACGCTATGCGCGGGGAATCAAACCGCTATTCCGTCGCCGTCATCGGGGACGGGGCGCTCACGGGCGGGCTTGCCCACGAGGCGCTCAACAACTGCGACAAAAATCTGCCTCTCATAATTATTCTCAACGAAAACGAAATGTCTATTTCCCGCGTGACGGGGGCATTCCCGCACCTTGTTTCCCGTTTGCGCATTTCCCGGAGTTATCGCTCCGTCAAGCGCGGCACAAGCCGCTTCTTGCGGAAAATCCCCTTGATAGGGCGTCCGTTGTATCGCTTTGCCCGCTGGATTCGCAACACCGTGCGCAAAATGCTGTACGAGTCCAACTATTTTGAGGAAATGGGCTTCTCCTATATGGGACCGTACGACGGCGGGAATTACCGCAAGGTCAAACGCGCGCTGGAGGAAGCCAAGGAGAAAAACTGCTGCGCGATTGTGCATTTGCGTACCGTGAAAGGCAAGGGGTTGAGCGAGGCGGAAGCAAACCCCAATGCTTTTCACTGCATTTATCCGCATTGCAACCCGGAGGAAAAGACGTTTCACGAGGTATTCGGGGAAGCCCTCTGCGACCTTGCGGAAAAAGATGAAAGCGTATGCGCCATTACTCCCGCCATGGCTACCGGCTCCGGGCTTGAAGCTTTCGGCGAGAAGTATCCGGGGCGCCTGTTCGACGTGGGGATTGCAGAGGGACACGCGCTGACGTTTGCCGCCGCGCTTGCCGCCGCAGGGGTTAAGCCCTATCCGGTGGTCTATTCCAGCTTTTTGCAGCGCGCTTACGATCAGATCGTTCACGACATTGCGCTCCAGCATCTGCCGGTGCATATGATTGTCGACCGCGCCTCTCTCGCCCCCGCAGACGGGGCGACGCATCACGGCATTTACGACGTGGCATTTTTATCCGAGATGCCGCAGATCCGTATTTATGCCCCCGCCACCTTTGACGCCTTGCGCGCGATGCTGCGCGATACGGCAAACGTCCCCTATCCCACAGCCATTCGCTACCCGAATACAAGCGAGAGCAAAGTGCTGAAAGCTGCCTTTTATCCGCAAGGAGATGAGTCCGATTACGGGATCCGCTGCGCCGGCGCAACAGACGGAGAGGCGCGCGTTGTCTTCGTCAGTTACGGTAAGATAGCCGTGCAGGCATGGGAGGCAACCTGTACCCTCAGGGATGAGGGCATTCCGGCGCAAATGCTCTTGCTGCAAGAGCTGAACCCGACGGAGGAGGTGGCGGAGCAGATCGCGGCGCATACCCCGACAGGGGCGGCAGTCGTGTTTCTGGAAGAGGGCGTTTATAACGGCGGCGCCGGAATGCTCCTCACGGACGCCTTGCGCCAAAGGAATCCTGCGCTCCGCTGTAAAGTCCTCGCGATCCGCGATCCGGCGGTCACCCCCGCTTCACCGTGCGACTTGTATGAGTTTTACGGGATCAGCGCCGCCGCGGCTGTCGAGGCGGCAAAGGAATTGCTCTCGGAGCAGAAGATACTCCTGTAACGTTTTTTCACAGGGAGAGAAAATAGTCAAGGCGCTGCCCGATATTTCGGGCAGCGCCTTTTGCTGAGATGCGTCGCTTCTTGATAAAATCGCCTTTTTATGATTTATTCTTTGTATCCGATTGTTGCGGCTCTTTATCTTCGGGCGCGCCAAGCACCCGTTTCCGTTTCAGCAGGACAAACGAGCAAAGGAAGAACAGAACAGGGAAAACAGCCATGTAAAGAAATGCACGCGACAGCCCTGCGTCCGAGTTGCCGGAGAGGAGTCCCATCAGGGTCGGGGACGCGGCACATCCGACGTCGCCCGAAAAAGCAAGCAAGGCGAACATCGCCGTTCCGCCGTGCGGAATGCGGCGGGAGGACATACTGTATACGCCCGGCCACATCATCGAAACGGTCAGACCGCACAGTGCGCACGCAATCAGGCTGACGAGAGGCAAGGGAGAGAGCGAAATCACAAGATAGCAGGCAATACACGAGGCGCCCGAAACACACAAAAGAAACGGCAGAGAGATTTTCTTTCGGAATATCGAATAGCACACGCGCCCCACGCCCATCAGGCAGGCAAATGCGCACGGTCCCGCAATATCGCCGACCACTTTTTTTAGCCCCAGCGACCGCTCCGCAAAATAGGAGCCCCATTGGGAAATGGCGATTTCCGAAGCCCCGGCGCAAATCATCAGGGCACAGAACAGATAGAACAACTTGGAGGTAAACAACTCCCGGAGCGGCATTGCCTTGCCTTTTTCTTCGTCCAGCGTCTGAATTGGCACACGCAGGAGCAGATATGCGTTGCAAGCGGGAATGACAGCCCAAACGAGGGGCAGCCACCGCCAGTTCATGCCGGGAATCAGAAAGAGGAGCAGGGTGGAAACCAGCACCACCGCCGCCTGTCCCCAGCAGTAAAAGGAATGTAGCAACGCCATGCCGCCGCTCTTGCTCTTGGAGGGCAGAGCCTCTACCATCGGGCTGATAATGACTTCGATCATGCCGCCTCCGAGCGCCATGAGCGCAGTGGAGAGAAGAATGCCGAGAAACGGGGGCATGATAAACGGCAGCACGCCGAGGCAGATCATGCCTGCGGCACTGCTCACATGCGCGCCGACGACGCAGCCGCGGTAGCCGAGACGGTCGATGAGGACCGTCGAGAGTAAATCCACGGTCAGTTGCAACACAAAGTTGACGGAAATCAGAATGCTGAGCTGCCAGAGCGGAATGCCGAGCTGCGCATGAAAGGTGGCGTACAGAAGCGGGGGCAGATTGTTGACGATCGCCTGCACAATGTAGCCTGTATAACAGGCGGCTCGGGTATGTGTATAGGTGAAATGCATAAGGATCCTCACGGGTGCTTTTCAGGTCTTTTCATGGGCGTTCCCAAGCAGAGTTCGGAAGTTGATTCCTCTAAAAACCGTAAAAGCACAGATTTATGGTAAAATTAATAAATTATTTTCAAAAAAACGAAAATACTTATTTATTTTTCACATGGAATATGCTATAATGAAGTTGCAAACAGGGAAGTGTGCTCCTGTTTGTAATCCACATGAAAGGCGGTCCCACGGGACCGGGAGAACAGTATGATTATTCACGTAAGCGGCAGACAAATGAATGTCAGAGACAACCTGAAAAACACCATTGAAAAAAAGCTGCACAAATTTGATAAGTTTTTCGACGAGGATACCCAGGCGTTCGTCACCTGTAAGGCGCGCAAGGGAGTCAAAATTATAGAAATCACCGTTACCTACGGCGGAACGCTTTTCCGCTCCGAGGAAGAGAACGATACCTTTGTCAACGCGCTTGACCGTGCCATGGAGAGCTTTGAGCGTCAGATCCGCAAGAACAAGACCCGCCTTGCCAAGAAAGTGAAAAGCGGCGCGTTTGTTCCGTCTCCGGATGATGTGGAGGACGACGATATTCTGGAAGAGGATGAGTTTATCATCCGTACCAAAACCTATCCCTTCAAGCCCATGTCGCCCGAAGAGGCAATTCTGCAAATGAATTTGCTGGAGCACTCTTTCTTCGTCTTCACAGACGCCGACAGCGGAGACGCCTGCGTGGTCTATCGCCGCAAGGACGGCAATTACGGTCTGATCGTTCCGGAGAAGTGATTTCCGACAGGCGCTTTCCGCTGTTCGGGAAATGAATCCATAAGTCCATGAGGAGCCTGCCTTGCGCAGGCTCTTTTCTTGCGTTCCTGTATCAGCATATGCCTCGGAAGAGGCTCTCGTTTCTGACGGCAAGCGCCGCTCTTTTGCAACACGCGGATATTTTAGCAAGAAGATTTATCTTTGTCAAGGTTCGCGTCCTGCGCGACTTGTCACCCCTAAAATGAAGGGAAGAATGCCGTTCTCTGCCCGTTTGTGCAGGCGGCACACTCATGGGAAACGACCGTTGCCGCAAATAGGTCAACGGTCGTTTTCAGGTTTTTTATGAGGGAACTCCAAACGGAATCCCCTCCGTGCTTTTTGTGGCGGCACGGAGGCGGCAATTTGCCGGTCACGGCAGTAAACAAAACGGAGAAGAGACGAGGGAAACCTGCCATTTTAGAAACCGAGACACCATACAATAATGAGGAATGAAATACAAAGCGATTCAGGGTGTGTCGGATATCCCTGCCAGATAGTCGAGCGTTACCTTGTATAACTTTGCCAATTTAATAAACTGGTGCATCGGTAATTCCTGCTTCCCGTTTTCATATCGCGCGTATTGTTGCCTCAGAATCCCAAGTTGTTCTGCCACCTGCGTTTGCGTCAGATCGGCATCTTCCCGCAGGTCTCTTAATCTCTTGTAAAAATACATGGAAATCTCTCTCCCTTTTTTGTGCATTAAGTAGATTTTACATGAAATCAATAAGTTTCTCTTGAAATGAAACTTATTTGTTGCTATCATTACAAACGAGCAACTTATCAGTTGCATTATATTCAGAGCGAGGAGAAAAAAATGCATTGTAGTGTTCATCCGGAATCGGAAGCGGTCGCACAGTGTAAAAAGTGCGGTGCGGGCGTCTGTCATGAGTGCGCCGAGGCGACGAGAAACAACGGCGGTGTTGTACTCTGTTTGGATTGTTATCGGGAATGTCTGATGTCATATCGTGGCGATTTAAGTCAGGATATGCAAAAAACAAAGAAGCATCGCATCGGCGTTTTCGTTTCATTGGGAATAGGAGTATTTTTCATGTTTGCGGCGCTCATGGCGGCGCTTACAGGCGCGGGAGAATTCTATCTCATTTTGGCGGGATATGCCATTGTAGGTATCTATCCTGCAATTTCCGGTTGGAATTACGGGACAAAACTGCATGAGGAGGAAGAAGCAAAAAACGGCGTCACATATTATTACGACTCAAGCAGCGATTCCATCAAGAGGGACACCGGTTCTCTGACGAAATTCATCTGGGCAATTTTGAGTATGGTTTTTTCTGTTTTTGTTGTTCCGTATCATATCATAAAGGATACCAATACACTTCGTTATGAAGCGAACGAAATGGAAGAAATTGATAGCGAAATTGAAAAAATCGCAGGTATGCGTGTAAAGGCTTGATGCTTTCGGTTCCCAAAATAAAAGGCAGTATCTTCACAGGTACTGTCTTTTGTTCTGTTTGTTGCGATCATTGGAGTCGCTTCCGCAAAAAAATAAAAAACGATGCATAAAGCATCGTGCGTCATATATCGGACTTCTTTTTTCTAACACTTTTTCACTTTTCACTATTACCTATGCCTTCCCCCCAATCCAAAATGGCGTAGCATTTTGGATTGGGGGTGCCGGTGGTGGGACGTCGATTCTCCTCGCGAACTGCGCTCGTCGGTCGTTCGCGGCTCTACCGATGCTTTGAATATGATAAAGCATGGGATTTTCGCAAGAAAATCAATGGCGAACGAAAAATGGCTGGCACAAGACGCGGTGAAAGGTTCGCCGGGCCACATGGACTGTCATTCACTACCGTGTCCGTTCGAGTCCCACCTATGGAAAAATCAAAAAACGATGCATGAAGCATCGTTTCCTGATTTTTGGTGCCGGTGGTGGGACGTCGATTCGCGGCTCGGCGTAACCTCGCCTTGGTCGCGAGCGGTCGCAACCGTCCACCGGAAGGTTGCTCTGTACCGCTCGTCGTTCGAGTCCCACCTATGGAAAAATCAAAAAACGATGCATAAAGCATCGTTTCCTGATTTTTGGTGCCGGTGGTGGGACTCGAACCCACACGATGTTGCCATCAACGGATTTTGAGTCCGTCACGTCTACCATTCCATCACACCGGCGAACGCAAACAGTATAACATAGCCGGAAAATAAAATCAAGAGTATCTATAAAAAAAGAATGTTTTTACTTTGAACGCAAGAAAATACACTTGCGCTCTGCGCGTTTTTCATATATAATTCAATTGATAAATGCGCGTGTGCCGCGCCGGCGCCCGTGCGAAACACAGGAGGATACGGTATGGCATTCCCGCCTCAAATACAACGGCGGATCATCGCCGATAACTTGCATACGCAGGAACGGCAGATCAGCACTGCTTTGGAAGCGCGCCGCTCTCACCTTTCCGACCTTGCCCGCGTGCTGGTGGATACTCTGCCGACGGGGCATATCACTTCGCGCGATCTTGCCGCCCTGACGGCGGCGGAACCCCTGCTTGACCCGCGCGAGGTAGTCCTCCACCGCGAGGCGCTGGAGGAGAACAAAAAGTATCTTCCCCATGTGCTGGGGGCGCTTGCCCGCGCCGACCGCGTGGCGCTTTGCCGCTACATCTTTCTGCGGCTTCAGTCACAGGGCAGGGCACCGACCATGGCGGATTTTCTGCCTGCTCCGGCGCTTGGCAGCCGGATTGCCTATACCCGCAACAATTACAGTGATGAGGCGTTCTCCGCGTTTGCGTATGACCTGCCTACGCCTACCGCTCTCTACACCGATGATTATGACGCCGCCTGTGCCGCCGTCCGCGCCGGGGAAGCTTCCTACTGTATTCTCCCGTACCGTGACGCCAAAGGAGAGCGCGTCCGCACCGGGCTTGCCCTGCTGCAAAGCTATGATTTGATGGTCTGCGCCATTTGTTCCGTCAGAGACGGGGAGGACAACACCTTGCTGTATGCTCTGTGCGGCACCTCGCCGATGCTTCGCAGCTCCAAGAAAACGCTGCTTTTGCATTTGCAGGATTTCCCCCACTCCCGCACCGGTGAGTTTCTTGACGCGGCGGCGCTACTGGGTCTGAAAACCGAGGAAATGCAGTTTGGACGGGATATGACGGTGATGCTGTACTCCGAGGGGGATCCGGTGCCTTTCTTCATCTGGCTGACGCTGTTCGCGCCGACCTACCGGCTCGACGGTTTATTTTACGATATCACAAAGGAGCAAGAGTAATGTATTCCTATTCTTATTCGCCGCGGGGGGTATGCTCCCGTAAAATCGAGATTACACTGTCTGATGAGGGTGTGATTGAGTCCGTACATTTTGAGGGCGGTTGTTCCGGCAATACCCAAGGCGTCTCCGCGCTGGTGCGCGGTATGACGGCGGAAGAGGCAATTGAACGCCTGCGCGGTATCCGCTGCGGCGCGCGCATGACTTCCTGCCCGGATCAGCTTTCCCGTGCGCTGGAAGAGGCGCTGGCGGCAAAGCGCTGATTCTTTTTACCGAAAAATATTTTTTAATGGATACGGAGGTTTTTTCTATGATCGTCTCTTATGAACAGGAATATCAAAGATGGCTGACCTCTCCTTTGCTCACAGAAGAGCAGAGGGCGGAGCTTGCGGAAATCGCAAACAATGAGGAACTGAAAAAACTGCGTTTCGGAATTGAGATGGAGTTCGGCACCGCCGGACTGCGCTCCGCTATGTATATGGGTCCCGGCTGTATGAACGTATTTACCGTTGCGCAAACCACGCAGGCGATTGCGGAGCTCATCCTCGGTGAGAATATGGCTGACCGCGGGGTCGCCATTGCGTATGATTCCCGCAACCATTCCGAGGATTTTGCCGTGACTGCCGCCGAGGTTCTGGCGGCAAACGGTATTCCGGTTTACCTCTTTGACGGGATTCGTCCCACCCCCGAGCTTTCGTTCGCGGTGCGGGAACTGCACTGCATCGCCGGAATCAACATCACGGCTTCCCACAATCCGAAGGAATACAACGGCTATAAGGCATACTGGGAGGACGGCGCACAGATTTCTCCCACGCAGGCAAAGGCTGTGAGCGCCGCAAGAGAAAAAATCGACGTGCTGACGGGCGCCAAGCGCATCGACCTTGCCGCAGGCGTCGAAAACGGCATGATCGTCAAACTGGGAGAGGACTTTGACGAAAAGTATATTGCCGCGGTTCTGAAAACCGCCATTCGCCCCGAGGGCGTGCGCGCGGTAGCGGACACGCTGCACATCGTCTATACGCCCCTGCACGGCGCCGGCTACCGTCTGGTGCCGGAGGTGCTGCGCCGTATCGGACTCAAGCACGTTTACACCGTGCCGGAGCAAATGGTGCTGGACGGCAATTTCCCGACCGTCAAGAAGCCCAACCCGGAATACCCGGACGTGTTTGCCCTCGGCATTGAGATTGCGAATCGCGTCGGCTCCGACCTGATTATCGCGACCGACCCCGACTCCGACCGCGTGGGCGTTATGACCCGCACAAAGGACGGCAGCTTCGCCACCATTACCGGGAATCAGATGGGCGCCCTGCTTTTGGATTACGTGATTCGCGCCCGCCGCGAGAACGGTACGCTTTCCGCGGACGATTACGCCGTCAAGAGCATTGTCTCGACTGAAATGGCATATAAGATTGCCGCGGTGCAGGGCGTGAAACTGTACGATGTCCTGACCGGCTTCAAATTTATCGGTGAGGTCATCAAGAATTACGAGACCGAAAACAAGCCCGGCCGTTTCCTGCTCGGCTTTGAGGAGTCCTACGGCTACCTGCTCGGCAGTTACGCGCGCGACAAGGACGCCGTCGGCGCCGCGATGATGATTTGCGAAATGACGGCGTATTACAGCGCCCGCGGCATGACTCTGTCCGACGCGCTGGAGAGCCTCTATGAGACCTACGGCTATTTCCGCGAGGGAATGCTGGATATTTATATGGAAGGTCTGGACGGCATTACCCGCCGTCAGCGCGTCATGCAGAACCTGCGTGAGAATGCTCCCGCAACCATCGGCGGCTTGAAGGTGGAAACCGTCGGCGACCTGAAAGCGCAGACCTATGTCAATCTTGCAACCGGCGCGGTAACCCCCTCCGGGCTGCCGTCCTCCGACGTGTTGATTTTCATTCTTTCCGGCGGGGATAAGGTGATTGTCCGCCCCTCCGGCACCGAGCCGAAAATCAAGATTTATTTCCTCGTCAGCGCCGAGACGCGCGAACAGGCAGAGCCGAAGCTGACCGCGTATATGGCGGACGCAAAGCGCTTTACCGAGGTATAAGGATACGCAAAAACGAAAGGACAGCACCTTGACAGCACGACAGACGCATATCAGAAATTTTTGTATCATCGCGCATATTGACCACGGCAAGTCCACCTTGGCGGACAGAATCCTGGAACTGACCAGTACCGTGGCAAAACGGGATATGGAAGAACAGCTGCTTGACAACATGGACCTTGAGAGGGAACGCGGCATTACCATCAAAGCGCGCGCCGTGCGCCTGAATTACCGCGCCAAAAACGGCGAGGACTATGTGTTCAATCTGATTGACACCCCCGGACACGTGGACTTCGGGTACGAAGTATCCCGTTCCCTGAACGCCTGCGAGGGGGCGCTCCTGATCGTGGACGCCACGCAGGGCGTGGAGGCGCAGACGCTTGCCAACGCCTATCTTGCGATTGACTCCAATCTGGAGATTGTCCCGGTCATCAATAAAATCGACCTTGCGTCTGCCGACGTTGCAAAATGCCGTACAGAAATCGAGGATATTATCGGAATCCCGGCGGATGGCTGTCCCGCCGTTTCGGCAAAAACAGGACTGAACGTCGAGGAAGTGCTGGAACGGGTAGTCTCCGATATTCCCGCTCCCAAAGGGGACGAAAACAGCCCGCTCAAGGCTTTGATTTTTGACTCCTGTTACGACTCTTATCTGGGCGTTGTGGTCAATATCCGTCTGTTCGACGGCAGTATCCGCGCGGGGGATAAAATCCGCCTGATGGCAACCGGCGCGGAGTACGAGGTCGCCGAGGTGGGCACCATGTCCCCCTTTGGATTGACCAAGCAGGAATATCTCTCTGCCGGCGAGGTCGGCTATTTCACCGCTTCCATTAAAACGGTAGGCGATACCCGCGTGGGTGATACCGTCACGGGCGCGGAAAACGCAACGGCAGAGCCTTTGCCCGGCTTTTGTCATGTGCGCCCCATGGTTTATGCCGGCATTTACCCGGCGGACGGGGCGCGCTACGGCGACCTGCGGGACGCGCTCGATAAATTGCAACTCAACGACGCGTCTTTGGTGTTTGAGCCCGAGACCTCCGTGGCCCTCGGCTTCGGCTTCCGCTGCGGCTTTCTCGGACTTCTGCACATGGACGTCATTGAGGAGCGGCTGGAGCGGGAGTTCAATCTCGACCTGATTACCACCGCGCCGAGCGTTATTTATAAACTCCGTCTGCGCGGCGGGGAAGAACGGTATATCGACAACCCATCAAGCTATCCGTCACAGGACGTTATTGAAACCGCGTATGAACCCATGGTGAAAGCCAATATCATTACCCCCACCGAGTTTGTCGGCGGGCTGATGGACCTGTGTCAGGACAGGCGAGGCGTGTTTTTGGATATGAAGTATATCGACCCGACCCGCGTGGAACTGCACTACCATCTGCCGCTCAATGAAATAATTTATGACTTCTTTGACGTACTGAAAAGCCGCAGCAAGGGGTACGCCTCCCTTGACTATGAGTTTTACGGTTACGCCCCCTCCAAACTGGTCAAGCTCGACTTTCTGCTCAACGGTGATCCTGTGGACGCCCTGTCCTTTATCGTGCATGAGGATAAAGCATACGGCCGCGCCCGCCGTATTGCGGAGAAACTGAAGGAGAATATCCCGCGCCAGCTCTTTGAGATTCCGATTCAGGCGGCCATCGGCGCCAAGGTCATAGCGCGCGAAACCGTCAAGGCGATGCGCAAAGACGTGCTTGCCAAGTGCTACGGAGGCGACATCACCCGGAAAAAGAAGCTGCTGGAGAAGCAGAAAGAGGGCAAAAAGAAGATGCGCAAGCTCGGTAGCGTTGAGGTGACGCCCGAGGCGTTCATGGCAGTGCTGAAGCTTGACGATGAGAAATAAAAAAGTCGGCATTTACGTGCACATTCCTTTTTGTGCGCGTAAATGCCCGTATTGCGATTTCTGCTCCTTTGAGGGGAGCAGCGCGGAGGAACGGGAGGCTTATACCGCCGCGCTTTGCCGCGAGATAGCCTCCTACCGTGAAGCGCTTGCGGACTATACCGCCGATACCGTGTATTTCGGCGGCGGAACGCCGTCCATGCTTGCGGCGGAGCAAACCGAGCGGGTGCTCAGAGCGATCTGCTCCGCGGTGCCGCTTGCTCCGGACGCCGAAATCACCTCGGAGGTCAACCCCGCGACCGCCGACGCCGAAAAACTCCGCGCATGGCGCGGAATGGGGATCAACCGCCTGAGCGTGGGAGTGCAGAGCTTCTGCGACACGGAACTTGCCGCCCTCGGACGGCTCCATACCGCAGGGCAGGCACAGGACTTTCTTTCTCTTGCGGGGACGTGTGGCTTTGATAACGTCAGCCTTGACCTCATGTATGCAATCCCCACAGAGACCCCTGAAACACTGGGCACCACCCTGTCACGCGCCATTGAGACCGGCGTCAAACATATCAGTGCGTATTCCCTGAAAATCGAGGACGGAACGCCGTTTGCCGCGATGCGGCGGAAACTCATCCTGCCGGACGAGGACGCGGAGGCGGATTTGTACGCGCAGTGTATCGATACCCTTGCGCAAGCCGGATACCGTCATTATGAGATTTCCAATTACGCGCTCCCGGGCTATGAGTGCCGTCACAATCTGCGCTATTGGCGCATGGAGGAGTATATCGGCGTGGGAGTTGCGGCATACTCTTTCTTTGACGGGAAGCGTTACGGCTGCGACCGGGATTTGGCGGCGTATCTGCATCGGGACTTCACAAAGCCGCCGATCTCGGGCACCCCTCTGACGCCTGCACAGCGCGAATACGAGACCGTCATGCTTGCCCTGCGCCTGCGGGAGGGCATTGAGGAGGAAGCGTTCCGCCGTGCGTTCGGTTACGGCTTCTTTGAAAAGTACGGGCGGCGCCTCGCCCCCTTTCTGACCCACGGACTTGCCGCCCGCGACGGAACCCGCACCTATCTGACCGACCGGGGACTGTACGTCAGTCTCGGGGTTCTTGCGGAGATTCTGGATGACCCTGCCTGATGAGGGTATGTCACCCGGCTTTACAGCATAGAATTTGCCATAGGCTTTCTGCACGCGCACCCTTGACGGTACGGCAAAAGCGTGGTACAATAACATCACAGAACAGCATTCGGATTATACGAAAGGAGCGCCGCGAATACGGCACCGACCATGAGTGAAGAAATGAAGAACAATACCCCCGAAGAGGATGAGGATATGGTGGATGTTTACACCCTGACCGACGACGAGACGGGGGAAGAACATCAGTTTGAGCTGCTGGCGGAGGCGGACATCGACGATGCCCACTACCTTGCGCTGGCTCCCATCGATGAAGAGGACAGCGAGGAAGAGGAGTACGTGATTCTCCGCACCGAGGAAGAGAACGGCGAGACGGTGCTTTACACCGTTGACGACGATGAGACCTTTGATAAGGTGGCTGAATTCTTCGACGATCTCTTTTTCAACGAGGTTGATTGCGACTGATTTTTCATCAAACATCGGCATATGCCTGCCATGTGCGTGATAGTATTTCTTTTTGGACCGACACGAATATTCAGGGAGTTTGAGTTCCGTTTTGGGAATGCAGGCCTCCCGCCCCACCCGCTTTTGCCGGTGGCGGCGGACGTTGGAAGCACAAAGGGACGGGGGAGGACACCCACCTGCCAATGCAGGGTCGAATATGGATACTACACGGCACGGCGGGTTTCTGATATTCCGGTAAAGCGGCGGCTTTTTATGCCGCGCCCCGTGCGCCGAAGGCGCCGGGAGTCATGGATACAAGCAAAGGCGTGCGCCGCGGGCGCCCGCCTTTTTCTGTTTGCTCACACCGTGTCGCGTTGTTCTTTGCTGTGGGTGGCGTGGTATTTTTTCTTTTCCGCGCATAGGATTGATAAAACGAGTGAGAAAAGAGACGCAAATGCAAAGAACAACGCAGCATACCGATTTGTGGATGATACAGGGGCTGAGCCAAAGCGAGGTTGCCGCCGCGCGCGCGCGGCACGGCGCCAACACTTTGGAGAGCAAGAAAAAAAGGGGCTTTTTTCGTCAACTTCTCGGCAACTTCTCGGACCCGATTATCCGGGTTCTTCTGATTGCCCTGACCGTCAATGTGGTCGTGCTGTTCCGGGAATGCGATTGGTTTGAAACGGGCGGCATTCTGCTCGCGGTCTTTCTCTCCACGTTTGTGTCCACCATTTCGGAATGGGGCAGTGAGCGCGCCTTTGAAAAACTGCGCGCGGGCTCCTCGGCGGGGCGGTGCCGGGTACGGCGCGACGGGCAGGTGACGGAAGTTCCGGCAGAGGAGTTGGTGGTCGGCGACTGTCTTCTTCTCGGTGGCGGAGAAATGGTGCAGGCGGACGTGACTGTCTGCGCGGGAGAAGTCGCTGTGGACCAGTCCGCGCTCAACGGGGAAAGCGCCGAGGTACATAAAACCCCCGCAGGGGCGGGGCAGAGTTGGGATTTGAACAATCCCTGCCGCATTTTCCGCGGTAGCGTGATCTGTTCCGGCGAGGGCGTTGCGCGTGTGGAACGCGTGGGCAAGGATACCTTTTACGGCAAACTCGCGGCGGAGCTGCAAACCGAGACGCGTGAAAGCCCCCTGAAACTGCGCCTCTCTCACTTGGCGGCGCAAATCAGCCGCATCGGGTACGTGATGGCGGCGCTTGTCGCGCTGGCTTATTTCTTCAATGCCTTTTTCCTGTCGCAGCACTTTGACGGCGCGGCGATTCTCGCCGCGTTTGCCGACAAGCGGTATCTCTTTGAAACTCTGATGCACATGGTGACCCTTGTCATCACCGTGATAGTGGTCGCGGTTCCGGAGGGGCTTCCTATGATGATTACCGTCGTGCTGTCCTCGAATATGCGCAGAATGCTCCGCAGTCATGTTCTGGTGCGCAAAATGGTGGGCATTGAGACTGCGGGCAGCATGAATATCTTGTTTACGGATAAGACTGGGACCCTGACCACGGGGAAAATGACGGTCTGCGGCGTGGCGTGCGGCGGAGGCGTGTATTACCGCGGCACCGGCGCGCTGTCCGGCGCCCCGGCTATTCTGAAGTGCCTCTCCGAGAGCGCCATGTGGAACACCGACAGCGCATGGGGAGAGGGGGGCGCCGTCGGCGGCAACGCAACCGACCGGGCGCTCTTGACCTGCTTTTATGACCCTGCGGTTCCGGGCGCCGCAATTCTGCGCAAATGCCCGTTCAACAGCACCCGTAAGACCGCCGCCGTGCAGACGCCGCAGGGGGTGTATGTAAAAGGGGCGCCGGAAATTCTGTTGCCGCGCGTCTCTTCTTATCTGACCCCGGATGGCGCGCATAAGCCATTCGGCACCGCTGACAGGAAGACGCTGGAGAGTACCGTCCGTCGCGCCGCGGGGAACGGGGAGCGCCTGCTTGCCGTTTGTACAGCCGACCGTTGGGTTGAGGAGAGCGCGGCGGCGCTGTGCCTTGTTGGAATTATTCTATTGCGCGACCGCGTGCGCAAAGAGGCGCAGGAAGCCGTCGGCACTTTACGGCGGGCGGGCGTGCAGGTGGTTATGGTAACCGGGGACGGGGCGCAAACCGCCCTTGCCATCGCGCGGGAGGCGGGGCTTTGCCGGGAGGATTGCCGCGGGGCGAGCATCAGCGGCGCGGAGCTTGCGCTCATCGACGACGATACTTTGCGGCAACGCCTGCCGGAGCTGCGCGTGGTGTATCGCGCCCTGCCGAGCGACAAAACCCGCTTGGTGCGTGTGGCGCAGTCTCTGAACCTTGTCGTGGGTATGACAGGGGACGGTATCAACGACGCCCCCTCCCTGAAACTTGCGGACGTCGGATTCGCGATGGGGAGCGGCAGCGATATTGCCAGGGAAGCCGGCGATATCGTGATTTTGGACGACAATATCGCCTCTATCTGTCAGACGGTGTTGTTCGGCAGAACCATTTTCAAATCGATTCGCAAATTCATCACCTTTCAGCTCACCATGAATCTCTGTGCCGTCGGCGTGTCGCTCTTGGGGCAGTTCATCGGCATTGAAAGCCCGGTGACCATCATTCAGATGCTGTGGGTCAATATCATCATGGATACGCTCGGCGGGCTTGCCTTTGCCGGCGAGGCTCCGATGCGGCATTACATGAAAGAGAAGCCCAAGAAACGGGAGGAAAAAATCCTGTCCGGCGCCATGCTGCACCAGATCGGCATTACGGGGGCGTACACGCTGGCTCTGTGTATATGGTTTCTGTGTTCTCCCATCTGCGCGTACTATTTTCACCGCGCCGACAATGAGGTTTACTTCCTGACGATGTTCTTTGCGCTGTTCATTTTCTGCGGGCTTGCCAACTGCTTCTGCGCGCGCAGTGAACGCATGAGTCTTTTCTCGGGTATCGGGCGGAACCGACCGTTTCTGTTGATTATGCTGTTTATCTCATGCGTGCAGATTGCAATGGTATATTTCGGCGGCGCGCTGTTCCGCACAACCCCTCTGTCCGCAAAGGACCTTGCCATTGCCGTCCTGATGTCCCTGAGCGTCATTCCCTTTGATTTTCTGCGGCGCCTGTTTTACCGGTTGCAGAGCGCTCACTGAAAAAAGCGGGGCGAACAATCGCCCCGCTGTAGCCTGTTTACCTGCTGAGTTCCCGATTGGTGCGGGCAATCACGAACACGGCGGCAATCGCGGTGACAACGTCCGCCGCAGCCATAAAATAAAGCACGCCGTCAAGCCCGAACCAAACAGGCAGGAGAAGCACCAGCCCGACGCCGCATACGATTTCACGCAGCATGGAAAGCGTCGTGGAGGACCATGCTTTTCCGAGTGCCTGCAAAAAGATGAACGTCCCTTTGTTGACGCAGGAGAGTGTCGTTGCGCAGAGAAGCAGACGAATGCATCTGACGGCAAATTCCACGTAATAGACGCTTTCGTTTTTGGCACCGAAAATGCCTATCAATTGCAGGGGGAAGAGTTCGAATACGGCGGTCGCGACAAGACCGACGAGAGCTTCGGAAAGCAGCAGCTTCCACATCAGCTCCTTTGCGCGGTCTTTGCGCCCCGCGCCGATATTGTAGCTGACGACAGGAATGCAGCCGGCGGACAGGCCGATGGCGATCGACATCACAATTTGAAAGAATTTGAGGACGATGCCGACGACGGCGGTGGGAATCTGCGCATATTCTTCCTGCCCGAAGATGGGGTCGAGCGCGCCGTATTTGCGGCACATATTCAGCACGGCAGCCATCGAGAGGACGATGGAGATCTGAGACAGGAAGCTGGACATTCCGAGCGGCAGGATTCTGCCAAGCAGTTCTTTCCGCAATCTGAAGCTGCTTTTTTGCAGTTTGACGGCTTTCATCCGAAAGAGGTAAAGCAGGGCAAACACAGCAGAGAGAATCTGCCCGGCGACCGTTGCAACGGCGGCTCCCATCATGCCCCATTTGCAGCCGTAGATGAAAATCGGGTCAAGAATACAGTTTGTGACGGCGCCTGCAACAAGAGAAATCATTGCATACCGCGGGCTTCCGTCAGAACGGATGACAGGATTGAGCGCTTGCCCGAACATATAAAAGGGAATGCCGAGAGAAATCCAGAAGAAATATTCCTTTGACAGGCGGAAGGTTTCTTCATTGACGGTTGCGCCGAAGGCTTTCAGAATGGGAGTTGAGAAAACCAGATACAGCGCCGCAAGAACGATTCCGCAGATCACGGTCAAAGATACCGAGCAGCCGATGCCCCGATGGGCTTTTTCAGGCTCCTTTGCACCGAGGCTGATACTGACGAAAGCACAGCAACCGTCTCCTATCATGGTGGCGATGGCGAGCGCAATGACGGTCAGCGGGAATACCACCGAATTGGCGGCGTTCCCGTAAGAGCCGAGATAGTCGGCGTTGGCGATAAAAATCTGGTCCACGATGTTATAGAGCGCGCCGACAAGCAGGGAAATGATACAGGGAATCGAGAATTTCCGCATCAGTTTGCCTGTCTTTTCCGTTTCGAGAAATGTGGTTGCCTGTGTTTTTTCCATGATACTACCTCCCGCCCGATGACATAAAAAAAGCACACGCTGTCAGCGTGTGCGGATTTCCCGTTGGATGACGGCGACACACGCAAAGCTTGTACTCTGTGTCGTATCCGGGCAAGACCCGTGTATCGTGTCATCAAGCATTCTATTGGTTATATTATAATTCTTTTCCCCAGCGAAGTCAAATGAAAAAGCGGCACATTTTCCACAAAAATGTGCCGCCGGGAAATACGTCCGATTGCAGATTTGCTGCGTCTGAGGTGAACCGCAGGCTCTCAGAGTATCATATAACCGTCTTGAAATGAGATGCCGAAACCGTAAAGGTGGCGGAGCCCTCCGCTGTCCCGCGCAGATAGGTGATGGTTACAGTGGAGCCCGCACGGCAGAGCAGCATGGCGTCGGTTACGCTGAAAGCGCGCGTGACGGAAATTTCCGTGTCGTCCACCTTGATGGCGGTGATGACGTCTCCGTTTTTCAGTCCTGCCGCCTTTGCGGGGGAGAGGGCGCTGATGCTGTCTACCGTCACGTCCTCTGTCAGGCGGGTGATCTCACTTTCCGCGTCCCATACCGCGCGGGCGTTTGCGGAGGATAGCGTGACGCCGATCTCCGCGACTTTCAGGTTGACGGCGTTTTTCTCAAAGATAAAGTCGCCCAGCGCCTGTGCCTCAAACGATTCAATCAGGCTTTGCGCAATACGGGTTGCCACGTTGGCGGGGATTGCGTAGCCGATATTTTCGACTCCCTCCGCCTCCACTTTTGCGGTGACGATGCCGATGAGGTTTCCGTTACGGTCAAACAGCCCGCCGCCGGAGTTCCCCTCGTTGATCGGGGTGTCCACCTGTATCAGTCGGCGGGATTTGCCGTCGCTCGAAAGCTCCACCTCTTTAGATTCAATGCTGATGATTCCGCGCGTGACCGAAATGCCTTTTCCGGCGGCGTTACCGATGGCAATGGCGTCCTGCCCTGCGGCAATCAGGTCGGAGTCCGCTGCGGCAATCGGTACGGCGGAGGAGTTTTTCAGAAGCTCGGAGCCGCTGACCTTCAGCACCGCAAGATCATGGGTGGCGGAGCCGCCGATATAGGTGGCTTTGATGGCGTTTTCAGACGTCCGCTGTGCGCCGTAAAGAAAAACGAAAATACTTTGATAAATGGCGTTCCCGTCGCCGGTGTCATAGGAAACCACGTGAAAGTTGGTGATGATATAGGCGTTCCCCTCATTCTTGACAAGGGAGTAAATCACGCCGGAACCTGCCGTAGGGGACACGCCTGTCGTGGTACCGCTGGTCTGGCATTGCACGCTGACGCTTGCCAGCAGGGAATTGGCGACCATCTGCGCGGTGTCGCGCGCCTGATAGCTGTAAATGGCGTCCGAGAGCATTGCCGGGTCAACCGAGAGATAATCGGTCAGAAAGTCAAGGAAACTCCCCGTGTACCCCTCCTGTACCGCGCGCGCGAAAATATCTTCAATGCGCAGGTTCTGCCCGTTGAGGGAGGCAAGCCACTGCTCCTCCGTGCCGACAAAGCCGTTTTTTACCGCCAGGTCATAAGCGGAGGCAGGCTGTTTTCCGCAGGAGGCAAGCAGCAGACATACCGTGACAAGGCAGAGAATCATACAAGCGAGACGAGATACAGTATGTTTCATAGAGGTCTCTCCGTTCAAAGGGACGCCCATCGGCGCCACATTATTTCATTTCTATTTTACACAATAAATATGAATGAAATATGAATGAAGCGGTGCTTCTTCTTTTTTAGCTGCAAAACAGGCGTTTTATCCTTTTTCCGATATTTTCTTTACAAAATACCCCTTTTATGTTATAATAAATATAACAGAAACGGAGGTGGGGGGATGGAGAGTCAGTTTGTATTCGGGTGTGATGAGTATAGCGCCGCAGGAATATTGTTGCCGCCGTACCGTCATCCCGGGTGTTTTGAACTCTTATATGTATTGCGCGGTACCGTCGCGGTCAGCACCGCTATGTGTACCTTTTCCGCCGGGGCGGGGGATTTCTTCTTCATGACGCCCGATATGGTGCGTTCTGCCGCGGCGTTATCCGAGAATGCCGTTCTGCGTTCGATTTGGTTTTCCAAGCAGCTTTTCGACGATATGACCGAAAGCATCGAGTACGACCTGCTTTATATGTTTGCGGTGCAGTCGCGCACACGGGATAACAGAATTACCACCACATCCCCCCTGTACGTTCCTGTCCGTCGCGCCTTTGAAAACTGCCGCGGAGAGTATCTTTCCAAGGACCTCTGTTACAGTCTGCGCCTGCGGGGGCAGATCATGCTGATGATGGCGCAGATTCTCGCCTCCTACGGCGCTACCAAGGAAAACGACCGCGCCATTTACCATAACGTCCTGCGCCTGCGCCCTGTGCTGGACTATATTGACGAGCATTACCGGGAGAAGATCAGCGTGCCGCAGCTTGCGGAGCTGCTGTGCGTGACGCCCGACTACTTCACAAAACTGTTCCGGGACTCCATCGGGAAAACCACGGTAGATTATATCAATTCAGTGCGAATCAACCGCTCTATGATTCTGCTGTTGGAGAGCGATATGCCCGTGGCGCAGATTGCTGCGGAAATCGGGCTTGTCAGCGGCAATTATTTCAGCAAACTGTTTCGCAAGGTTACCGGGAAAACACCGCTTGCGTTCCGCCGCCTGACCGCTTCGGCAGGGCGCCGTGCGGAGGAGGTTGCCGGATAATCGACGGGCTGCCGTCCTGCGGCTTCCCCTTTCCTATCATTTGACAATAAAAAAACGATGCTTGCTTTTCGGCTGCATCGTTTTTTATTTGGCTTCAGAAAAATCTGATTATTTTGTGATAATTTTGAGTGGCTCTTTGCCGAGGACGTATCCCGCGGTAACGACGATTTTTTTCACATCTTTCCGGCTGGGAATATCGTACATGGGCTCCAGCATGATGGACTCCATGATCGAGCGCAGACCGCGCGCCCCCGTCTCGCGCTCAATGGCAAGGTGGGCGACGGCACGGAACGCGTCCTCTTCAAACTCCAGTTCCACCCCGTCCATTTCAAAGAGCTTGCGATACTGTTTGTACATCGCGTTTTTCGGCTCACGAATGATACGTACCAACGCTTCCTCGTCCAGATTGTCGAGCGTGGTGATGACGGGCAGACGTCCGACAAGCTCCGGAATAATGCCGTATTTGACAATATCGTGGCTTGTCACATCGGCGTAAACGCCGCGCGTGACCTGTTCTTTGCGGGAACGGATCTCACCGCCGAAGCCGATGGTGTGCTGTCCGCGCCGCTGTTCAATGATCTGCTCCAAGCCGTCAAAGGCGCCGCCGCAGATGAACAGAATATTCTCGGTGTGAATCTGTATGAATTCCTGGTTCGGGTGCTTTCTGCCGCCCTGTGGAGGGACGTTGGCGACCGTGCCCTCAATGATTTTCAAGAGCGCCTGCTGTACGCCCTCGCCGGATACGTCACGGGTGATGGAACGGTTCTCGCTCTTGCGGGAAATCTTATCGATTTCATCAATATAGATAATGCCGCGCTCGGCTTTCTCCACGTCGTAGTCGGCTGCCTGAATCAGGCGGAGCAGGATGTTCTCCACATCCTCGCCGACATAGCCTGCTTCGGTCAGGGTGGTGGCGTCCGCAATGGCAAACGGCACGCGGAAAGAACGGGCAAGAGTCTGCGCCAGATAGGTTTTTCCCACACCGGTAGGCCCCAGCAGCAGGACGTTGGATTTCTGGAGTTCCACGTCCTCCTCCGCGGGGGCGTTGTCCGCGGCTTTCTTTCCCTTTTGATCGCGCGCTTTCTTGCGCTCGTTGCGCTCGTCAAGGTTCAGAATGCGCTTGTAATGATTATAAACCGCCACCGACAGTACGCGTTTGGCTTCGTCCTGACCGATCACGTGTTCGTCCAGCATCTCCTTGATTTCCTGCGGCGTCGGCAGGGTTTCCAGCGTTAGGGGGGCAGTGTCCTCGCCTTCCGCGTTGACGTGCGTGTTGAGCAGTTCCTCACAGGCGTCCACGCAGTTATCGCAGATATAAATGCCGGTCGGAGAAGGGATCAGGCAGAGTACCTGGTGCTCGGTGCGGCCGCAGAACGCGCAGCGGCGGACGTCGTTGTTCTTACCGAATGTTGGCATAGTGTTCCTTCCTTAAAAAGAATCCTTATGTGAAAGAAAACGGGGTGTTGCTTTCCCGCAACAGCCCCGTAGTCATTTTTCCTCAGGCGCGGTGCTCGATCACTTTATCCACAAGGCCGTATTCCAGTGCCTGCTGCGCCGTCATGAAATTGTCGCGCTCGGTGTCGCGGCAGATGACGTCGTAGGGCTTGCCGGTCTGCTCGGAGAGCAGGCGGTTCAGTTTTTCACGGATAAACAGGATGTGATCCGCATGGATTTTAATGTCGGTTGCCTGACCTTGGGCGCCGCCAAGGGGCTGGTGGATCATAATTTCGCTGTTGGGCAGAGCGAGACGTTTTCCGGGCGTGCCGGAGGAGAGCAGAAACGCCCCCATGCTTGCCGCCATACCGATGCAGATGGTGGAAACGTCGCACTTGATGAATTTCATGGTGTCGTAAATCGCCATGCCGGAGGAAATGGAGCCGCCGGGACTGTTGATATAAAAGTTGATATCCTTATCGGGGTCCTGCGCTTCCAGATACAGCATCTGTGCAACCACCAGAGAGGCGGTGACGTCATTGACCTCGTCTGCCAAAAAGATGATTCTGTCGTTGAGCAGGCGGGAATAGATGTCGTAGGAACGCTCTCCGCGGCTGGTCTGTTCAATGACGTATGGAACAAGTGCCATGGTGTTTCCTCCTTGGGAAAAAAATTATTCTGCGTCGGCTGCCTTTTCCTTTGCGGGAGCCTTGGTGACAGCCTTTGCTTTGACAAGATCCATTGCGGCTTTCACAACCATGTCTGCCTCAATGTCTTCCTGCTTGATCATTTCCTTTACTTTGTCAAGCGGAACATTATATGCGTCGGAAACGCGCTTGTATTCTGCCTCGACGTCCTCTGCTTTCGCGGTGAGGTTTTCTTTCTTGGCAATGGCTTCAAGCGCCAGGCGCAGCTTCACCTGCTGTTCAGCCTGCGGACGGAGCTGTGCGCGCATCTGATCCAGCGTCATGCCGGTGTACTGGAGATAGGTCTTGAGGTCGAGCCCCTGCATACGCATACGGTTGTCGTAGTCACGCAGGAAGTTCTCGGTTTCGGCGACAAACATCGCTTCCGGAATGTCGGCTTTCATCAGCTTGATTAGCTCTTCGCAGAGCTTGCTTTCCACTTCGCTGTCGGCTGCCTTGGCGTTTTTCTCCTGAAGTTTTGCCTTGATGTCTGCCTTATATTCATCGAGGGTATCGAATTCGGAGACGTCCTTGGCAAATTCATCGTCCAGCGCGGGAAGCTCGGAAACCGAAATGCCGTTGAGCTTGCAGCGGAACACTGCCGCCTTGCCGGCGAGGTCCTTGGCATGATACTCTGTGGGGAAGGTCACGTTGACGTCAAATTCTTCGCCGATCTTCTTGCCGACGACTTGTTCTTCAAAACCGGGGATGAACTGCCCGCTGCCGAGTTTCAGGGACTGCCCGTTTGCCGTGCCGCCGTCAAATGCCACGCCGTCCACGCTGCCTGCGTAGTCGATGTTCACGGTGTCGCCGTCCTGTGCGGCGCGGTCGGTGATTTCAACGCTGCGGGCATTGCGCTCCTGCACGCGCTTCACCTCGTCGTCAATGTCTTTTTTGAGAACTCTCTTGACCTTTTTCTCTGCCTTGATGCCGAGATAATTGTCGATCTCCACGTCGGGCTTCACAGCCACTTTGGCTTTGAAAGTCACGCCGTCCGCACCGACGGAAACAATGTCGATTTCGGGCTGACCGACCGTGTCAAGTTCGGCTTCCTTCACGGCTGCCTCGTATGCGGCGGGAAGAACCTCGTCGATGGCGTCGTTGTAGAATACGCCTTCGCCGTACATACGTTCAATCACGTGCTTGGGCGCCTTGCCGGGTCTGAAGCCGGGGACGTTCATCTTGCGGACGTTCTTCTTGTATGCGGCGTCGGTTGCCTTGGCGAAAGTCTCCTTATCTACGGAAAATTCAATCTCGTACTGATTGGGTGCTGTCAATTCCTTCTTGGAAAGACTCATGGGTTTTGGTACCTCCGAATGTTTTGTCGATTCTCATATTTTTTATTAAATACAAAAAAACACTAATATATTTTACTGGAAATCAGAGATTAAGTCAAGAGTTTTATCATATTTATAAGGAAGTTTTCATTTCGGAATGAAAAGGGGGGTAAAAGACAGGTAGTCCGCAGACGCCAAGGTGTAGCGCACGCCCCCGTAATCGGTGTAGGACGGCAGCGCGTAGGCGCCGTGGATATGCCCGAAATAGCATCGCCGGATCCCCGCCGCTTCAAGGCGGGAGGTAAAGGCTTCCTCGGCTTCTCCGTTCCAGACGGGCGGGAAGTGGAAGAACGCGATTTTTTCACAGCCCGGGTTTTCCGCGGAGAGTTTTTCCGCTTCTCCGAGGCTGATGTCCAGGCGCAGCGCCTCTCGCATGGTCAGGCGCTCATTTTCCGCGGGCGTTGTGCCGTCGCCCGTATCGTCGTGAAACCAACCGCGCGTGCCGCAGAGAATAAAGTTTTCGGCGCGTACCGCGCTGTGATGCAGAAAGGAAATGGAATCAAAACCGTTCTCTTGACAAAACGCCTGCATTTTTTTGAGACTCGTCCACCAAAAATCGTGGTTTCCCTTGGCGAGTATCTTTTTGCCGGGCAGGGAGTGAATAAAGGAAAGGTCGCTTTTTGCCTCCGGCAATGTCAGCGCCCAGGAGATGTCTCCGGGAATCACCACGGTGTCGTCCGGCGCAACCAGCGCGCTCCAGTTCCGGCGGAGCTTTTCGGTATAATCCGCCCAGCGCGCGCCGAACACTTCCATGGATTTATCCGTGCCGGCGCCGGTGGACAGATGCAGATCGGCAATCACAAAAACCGCCATACTATCTCCGTTTCCTATGTTTGATAAGGTGAAAAACGCGGCATACTGTATGGTGACGGTCTACCGTCAATCATTTTTTTGGAGGGGATACCATGGATACCGAGAAGAACACCTGCTGCCCCAAGCATATCAAGGGGATTGTCTGCAATGTGGAAAGCTGCGTCTATCACGACAGCCATAACTGCTGCACCGCAAACGAAATCGCAGTGGGTCCGACCGAGGCGAAAACCTCCGCGCAGACTCTGTGCGTGACGTTCCGTCCCAAGACGGAGGGTTAATGCGGCGCGCGGCGCTTATTTCCGTGCCGCGAACGCAAGCACCTCTGCCGGCATATCGGCGGGGGGTACCACTTCGGGGAACCGAACCTTGCGCTCACCCATGTTTGTGAGGGGCGCAGGGATCGGGACCCCTGTTTTTTCTGTCAGGGCGTCCAGTGCTGCAAGCTCGTCCCCGGCGCTTTCGCCCGTCAGACTGCGGTAGACGTCATAGGCAAACTTGTACGGAGAGGCAGTGGAGGCAAGCAGCACCTTGCGGTTGCTCTCGCCGCTTTCGCGGTATTTCCGGACGGCGCCCATGCCCACCGCGGTGTGCGTGTCGCACAGGTAACCGTATTTTTCATAGGTGTCGCGGATCAGCGCGGCGGTCTCTTTCTCGTCGGTGTAGAAACCGATGAAATGATTGCGGATCAGCGCCAGCTCGCTGTCTGAAATGCGGTAAGCGCCGGTTTCGGCAAGCGAACGCATATAAGCGGCGGTCTTTTCCGCACCGGAAATGAGGTACAAAAGGCGCTCCAGGTTGGAGGAGACCAGAATGTCCATGGAGGGGGACATGGTGGTGTAGAACGCGCGGTTGCGGTCGTATACGCCGGTTTCAAGGAAGTCCGTCAGAATGTTATTGGTGTTGGAGGCGCAAATCAGACGCGCGATGGGAAGTCCCATTTGCTTGGCGATGAACGCCGCGAAAATATTGCCGAAGTTGCCTGTCGGCACGCAGACGTCGATTTCTTCTCCGAGAGAGACAGTCCCGTTTCTGACCAGATCGCAGTAGGCGGATACATAATAGACGATCTGAGGAGCCAGTCTGCCCCAGTTGATGGAGTTCGCGCTGGAGAGGAATACGCCCTCTGCGTCCAGCTTCTCGGCAATCTCCGCGTCTGCGAAAATGCGTTTGACGCCGCTTTGCGCGTCGTCAAAATTGCCGCGGATGGCACGCACGCAGACATTGTCTCCCATTTGGGTGGTCATTTGCAGTTTCTGCACGCGGGAAACGCCGTCCACCGGATAAAAGACCTGAATTTTGGTCTGCGGTACGTCACGGTAGCCCTCCAGCGCCGCTTTGCCGGTGTCCCCGGAGGTGGCGACCAAAATCATTGCGGTGCGCGTCTCGCCGGTCTTTTGCAGGGCGCGGGACAAGAGACGCGGCATGATCTGAAGCGCCATGTCCTTGAATGCCGCGGTCGGACCGTGCCAAAGCTCCAGCACGTGCAGAGAGCCGTCGAGGGACACGACAGGCGCCGCCCCGCCGGGGAAGCGGTCGCCGGCGTATGCCGCGCTGCAATCCTCAAGCAGCTCCTGCGCCGCGTAATCGGTTAAAAATTTGCTGAGAATGTACGCAGAGCGCGCCGCATATGTCTTGTTGATCAGCCCTTCGATTTCCGCGAGGGCAAGGGTTGGGAGTTCGGTCGGCATATAAAGACCGCCGTCAGGCGCCAATCCGTTTTTGATTGCCTGTGCTGCGCTCACACAGTCGGGATGTGTGTGTCTGGTGCTGGTGTACTTCATAAGAGTTGCTTCCTTTATGTGATTTTCTCGTTCAAACAGGTTGATACCGGGGGAATACCGGGAGTTTTCAAGTTCTCCCATTTTGTATAAATCAAGATTTTTATCTGCTTTTCGGGAACTCTCCCGGAGGGAGCGCCCGCGCGGCGTTGCCGCAAAAGAAATCTTCAATGAATGTCTCGTCATAGCCCCGCGCCCGCATGGCAAACGCAAGCGGATAGAGGTCGGAGGAGCCGCCGTCAAGACCGCGCGGCAGCTCGTCGGTTCCGTCGTAATCGGTGCCGAGGGCAAGGTGCTTTGCCAAGCCGAGGGACAAGCCGTGCTCAATATGACGGAACAGGCTGTCAAGGTTCGCCCGCCCGCCGAGATGTGAGGGAACAAAGGACAGACCTATCACGCCGCCCCGCTGCGCAATACGGCAGGCTTCCGCGTCCGTCAGGTTGCGGGGGTGCGGGTGAACCGTGTAGAAGTTGGAATGCGTGGCGCAGACCGGCGTGCCGTATGCCTGTGCGATGTTCATGATCTCCGCGGCGCTTTCACGGCTCGCGTGGGAAATATCAAGGGTCATGCCTCTCTCCGCGGCGGCTTCCGCCACTCTGACCCCCAAAGGGGTGAGAGGCAGGGAGGTATCGAACGCACCGCCGAGTCGGCTTTCGCCGCGCCACAGCGGGGTCAGAATTTTCACGCCGTCCCGCATAAGGATGTCAAGCCGCGCCGCGGTGTCGCCGGCAAGGGGGCGGGCGTCCTCCATGGCATAGAGCAGTTTGATATTTGCAGGAAGTGCGGCGCATTTGCGCGCGCAGTCCGCGCGCATGGCAAGATAGGCTTCCCACGCCGCTTCGTCGGAGAGCCGCCAATCACTCCAAAAAGCGAATACGACGGTGGCGCTCTCAAATCCGTCGAGGTCTGAGAGCCGCAATTGCAATGCGGGGGCGGAGAGGGAAAGCTCTTCCTTGTACATACGGTAGGGGGTATCGGCGTGCGTCAGGTACAGTTGCATTGCGACCTCCCGGATAAGGGTTTGATACAACCTATGCGCGGAAGGCGTCCTGTATGTGGTTGAGCCCCACAAGCCGAAAGCCGTCGGCGGCGGGGTCAAGGTATATTTCGATGATGTCCATACGCGTCATGCGGCACGTAGGGTGAAGGGCATTATAGCGCCGCGCGGCGGAAGCAAGGTGGCGCCGTTTTTCCGCGTTTACCGCGGCCGCGGGGGAGCCGTAGCGGTTTTCCTCTGCGGGCGTCTGCCTGCGGGTCTTGACCTCCGTAAACACCCGCACGCCCCGCCGCTGCGCCACAAGGTCTATCTCCTCATGCGCCAGACGGATATTTCTTCCGCGGATTCGGTATCCGATTGCGCGCAGGTATTCCGCGGCGATGTATTCGCCGTAGGCGCCGCTGTCGATCGGAGATCCGCACCGCTTGACCGCTTTCTTTTCAAGAACGGCGAGGTCGATGCTCTTCGCGGTCATTTGGATTCGTCAAGAAATTTCAGAAAGGTTTTGCGGTGGATGGGGGTGGGACCGTATTCCCGCAGCGCGGCGATATGTTCCGGCGTGCCGTAGCCCTTGTGCTTGGCAAACCCGTAGGCGGGGTACGCCGCGTCGTCGGCAAGGCACAGCCTGTCCCGCGTGACCTTGGCAAGAATGCTCGCCGCGGCGATGGAGCAGCACAGTGCGTCCCCTTTGATGACCGGCTTCGCGGGGATTGGGAAATCACGCACGCAGTTTCCGTCCACCAAGGCGAAATCCGGCTTGGTTTTCAGGGCGGCAACGGCGCGCCGCATGGCAAGCATGGTAGCGCCCAGAATGTTCAGGCGGTCGATTTCCTCCGGGCTTGCCTGCCCGATGCCGAAGTCAAGCGCTTTTTCACGGATGACGTCAAACAGCAGGTCGCGCTTTTTCGGGGACAACTTTTTGGAGTCGTTTAGTCCGTCTATGACCAGCCCGACGGGCAGCACGCACGCCGCCGCGACAACCGGACCGGACAAGGGGCCGCGCCCCGCCTCGTCGATGCCGCAGACTACGCGGTAGCCCTCGTCTGCAAGGGCTTGTTCAAAGGTGTAATCAGGCATGGGAGTCCTCCTTTCTCCGAGGAGGCGTTTCCAGAGAAATGCGTCCGATTTTCGCGCCGCGGAACTCGTCCAGCAGCATTTCCGCCGTGCGGCGCAGGTTCACTTCGCCGCCGCTGACAAGAAAGCCGCGCTTGCGCCCGACGGACTCCAACAGGTCGTAGCCGTCGAGGTCCGCCGCTTCGTCCCTATCCAGACGGTAGCGTTCCGTAAACAGATCGGGGGCGACCTTCATCAGACGGGTGCAGAGGATCATGGCGATTTCCTCCACGTCCAGGATCCTGTCGCGGATAGCGCCGGTGACGGCGAGGTTTTCGCCCACCTCTTTTTCATCGAATTTCGGCCACAGCACGCCGGGCATATCGAGCAAGGAAAGACCGATGTCGGTCGATACCCATTGGCGGTTGACGGTCACACCCGGGCGGTCCTCCACCTTGGCGTGCTTTCCGCCCGCAAGACGGTTGATCAGCGAGGATTTCCCCACGTTGGGGATCCCGACGATCATGGCTTTCAGGCGGCGGTTTTCCATGCCTTTTTCGCGGTAACGCGCAATTTTGTCGGCAAGCACGGCGTTGACCGCGGCGCGCAGGTCGCCGAGCCCTTCGCCCGTGATACTGTCAAGGATCACGCAGGCGTTGACGTGCTGTTTGTAGAAGTCGCGCCACGCAAGGGAAGTCTGTCGGTCGGCGAGCGAGGCTTTGTTGAGAACGGTCACGGTCGGCTTGGCGCCGAGCAACTTTTTGATTTCGGGGTTTTTGGAGCTGTGCGGGATACGGGCGTCCAAAAGCTCCAGTACCACATCCACGTCGGGCAGGGATTCCGCAATCATGCGGCGGGTCTTCGCCATATGCCCGGGGAACCACTGTATCGGATTAGCCTGTATCATTTTACTCCTCCGAACTTTGAAAAAGGCGTGATCCGCAGAATCGCGTGCCCGAGAACGGCGTCTTTGGAAACGGCGCCGAAAGTACGGCTGTCGGTGGAGTTGAAGCGATTGTCGCCCATGACGAAAATCTCGCCATCACCGACGGAGTAGGTATAACATGGTTCTCCGTCCTCTTCGCAGTAGCTTCCGCCGCTGTTGAGAAACGGGTTGAGATAGTCGTTGTTTCCGTAAGGAGAGCCTTTCAGATACGCATATGCTTCATCCAGTTTTACCCCGTCTACCCATACGCCGCTTTCGCGGATGACCACGGTCTGTCCCTCGGTGGCGATCACGCGCTTCACGAGGGTTTTATATTCGGAAGAAGTGCTCTTGCGGTCAAACACCACAATGTCTCCCGCTTTCGGCTCATAGAACAGGTCGGAGATCAGAAGGTACTGCCCGTTGGCGAGGGTTTGGTCCATCGAGGCGCCGTCCACAATTGCGGGGCGGAACAGAAACAGGGTCGCCAGCAGAATGAAAAAAGCGGTCAGGGCAAACAGCTCCACATAGTCGAACACCGTGTGGACGATTGACTTTTCGGGGGCGGGCGCCTGTGCGCCGTCCGCCGTCGCGCCGCTGTCACGGTCCATGTCGGATAGGGTTTCTCCGACGTCGTTTATTTCGGCGTCCGCTTGGTTTTCTTCGGCGCCGGTAGCGGCAGCGGGGTCATATACGTTGTCTTGTTCGGACATGGCGGCTCCTTTCTTGGCTTGATGGGGGCGGAGGTACGCGGCAGTCTGTCAGTCGCGGATGAGCAGGGTCATCAGGGCGGTGCCGTCCGGCAGGTAATTCCGCTTTGCGGCGGCGGTATCCTCGTCCAGCGTTTCCACGCCGTCGTAGGTTTTTTGGCTGTCGTAAATCATGAACGGCACGGGGTCGATGCTGTGCGTGCGGATTTCGATCGGGGTCGGGTGGTCGGGCAGGGTGAGAATGCGGAACGGCTCTCCGCAGGCGCGCAGATAGCCGAGCACGGGGGTCAGAATCATCTCGTCGATGCACTCGATGGATTTCGTTTTCCCCGCGGCGTCTCCCTGGTGACCGCATTCGTCCGGTGCCTCCACATGGATGTAAACCAAATCCTTGCCGCGCTTGAAAGCGTCAATGGCGGCGTCCGCTTTCCCGCGGTAGTTGGTGTGCAGGTTGCCTGTCGCCCCCTCCACGTCAATGGATTCCATACCCGCGCACAGGGCAATGCCTTTGATCAGATCCACCGCGGAAATCACCGCGGCGTCCAGCCCCCATTTGTCGCGGAAAGAGGGGAGGGCGGGTTTCTTGCCGGGGCTCCACAGCCATATGGAGTTGGCAACGTTCTTGCCCGCCTTGCGGCGCGCGATATTCACGGGGTGATCCTTCAGCACGTCATAGCTGGCGCGCATCAGGTCGTAAAACGCCTTACCCTCCTGCTTGTCGGGCAGATAGTCCCCGATGCGGCGCCCCAAAATATCGTGCGGGCGGTTGAAAGGGTATGTATCGGAGCTGTTCTTCCACAAAAGGCAGTGGCGGTAACTTACGCCGGTGTAGAAATGGCGGCTTTCATTGCCGAACGCTTTTTCAAGGGCTTTGATCAGCTCGTCCGCTTCGGCGGTGCTGATTTCGCCGGCGGAGTGGTCGAGAATGATCTTGTCGTCATAGTCCCCCTCGTCGGAGAGGGTGACCACGTTGCAACGGTATGCGGTTTCGTCCGGCTGCATTTCCAATCCCATGGAGACGGCTTCCAACGGGGAGCGCCCTTTGGAATAGGTCTTTGGGTCATAGGAGAGAATTGCCAGATTGGCGGTGTCGCTCTCCGGTACCATTCCCTGCGGCACGTTGGAGACCGTGCCGACCATGGCGGTGCGGGCAAGGGCGTCCATCGTGGGCTTCTTTGCCGCCTGCATCGGGGTTTTGTTGCCGAGGGCGGAAATTTTGCGGTCCGCCATGCCGTCATATACGATTACAAGTTCTTTCATAATGCTGAGGTCCGTCCGAAAATGAAAAATAGGATTCTTAAAAACAAACTATATTATATTGTAACATAAAAAACGAAAAATACAACGGTTATTTCACGCAAAATAAAGCAAACTTTTTTGAAAAAAACTATTGCATTTTAGTGAAACTCCATGTATAATAATGAAGCTGTGCCAAAACGCAGCGAGTAGAACAGTCCTCTGCGATAGCTCGGTATGAATGTTCGATAGAATAAGGAGGGCCTAACAATGGACAAGATCCAGGCTTTTGTGAACGAGCAACTCAAGGAAAACGTCCCTGAGTTCAACATCGGTGACAGTGTCAGAGTACACAACCGAATCAAGGAAGGCGCCAAGACCAGAACCCAGATGTACGAGGGTACCGTGATTGCAAAGCACGGCGGCGGCATTTCCGAAACCTTTACCGTCAGACGCGTGTCTTACGGTTGCGGTGTGGAAAAAACCTTCCCCATCCACTCTCCCAATGTAGAGAAAGTAGAAGTCATTCGCCGCGGCGTTGCCCGTCGTGCAAAGCTGTACTATCTGCGTGACAGAGTCGGTAAGGCAGCCAAGGTTAAAGAAAAGATTTAATCGTTGCCTCATGAAAGCAGCCGCTGTTTGTCAGCGGCTGCTTTGCTTTTCTGTGCGGCGCGAAAGCAGAAAAGCGCGCCTTGTCAGGCGCGCCTTTCACGGGGACGTCGTTATGACATCTGCTCCGGCAGCTTTTTGCCGCCGAGAATGTGGAAGTGCATATGATGCACGCTTTGGCAGGCGTCCTCGCCGACGTTGGTGATGACGCGGTAGCCGCGTGTCAGCCCCTCCGCTTTTGCAATCTGCGGAATGACCTCCAAAATGTGCGCCGTCACGGCGCTGTTCGCGGCGGTCACCTCGTCAAGAGAGGCGATATGCTGCTTGGGGATCACCAAAATATGCACGGGCGCCTGCGGCGCAATGTCGCGGAACGCGCAAACGGTATCGTCCTCATACACCTTTGCGGACGGAATTTCCCCGCGGGAAATAGAACAGAACAAACAATCCATTTGAATACACCTCGCTTTTTATCGGAACGAATCCAGTATAGCACAACGGCGCGTTTTTCGCAACCGTTGGGGAGGCAAAAAATGAAACGATATACCATGCCCGCCTGCCCGGCGCCGACTGACGTCTGGCAGAAGCTGAAAGCGGAGAAACGCCCA
Source organism: uncultured bacterium (assembly GCA_945920215.1). Lineage (GTDB taxonomy): Bacteria > Bacillota > Clostridia > Oscillospirales > CAG-272 > UBA1740. The sequence continues at coordinate 74,495 of CAMEJM010000001.1, read as the reverse complement.
CTTGTGGTTTGGGGCATGGGCAACGGCGCCGATAAATTAACGGCGCGCCTTTCGGAATTGGGGCTTTCGGTGGCGGACTATACGGCGTCCGACGGGTTTGTGCGGGGGCAGTCCTTTCACGGGAAAACCGTGTTGAGTTTTGCCGCCGTCAAGGAAAAATATCCGGATTTCGTGCTGCTTCTCGCGTTTGCCACGTCGCGCCCGGAGGTGCTGGAGCAGCTGTGGCAGAGGGCGGAGCAATATACGCTCCTCATGCCGGATCTGCCGGTGTGCGGCGAGACATGGTTTGACGCCGCGTTCTATGAAGCGCATTACCCGGAGTTGCGGCGTGTGTACGATATGCTCTCCGATGAAACCTCGCGGTCGCTTTTCGCCGCGGTCTTGCAATATAAGCTCACAGGTGATATCCTTATTCTGCGGGACGCGTTTACCGCGCCCGAGGAAACCGCGGCGCTTTTGGAGCCGCAAAAGATCTGCTCCTACGCGGATTTCGGCGCCTATTCGGGGGATACCCTCCGGGAACTATTGGAGCAGGGCGCCCCGCTCACCGATGTGCTGTGCGTGGAGCCTGACAGGCGTACTTATCGTAAATTGGAGAAGTATATCGGTACCGTAAACAATGAAAGAGGAGCCGGGAAATGCAGGCTCCGCGCCGTGCAGGCGGCAGTCTGGAGCGAAAACGGAGTCGGGTGTCTTGCCGCCTCCGGAAACCGCAACACCACGCTGGTCGGCGCTTCCCATGAAGCGCGCCCGGAAACCGTGCCGCTTGTCACGCCCGACAGCCTCTGCGTCGACATGACGCCCGATTATATCAAATATGATGTGGAGGGCGCGGAGGAACCGGCTCTTTTGGGCACCGCTCTGACGATTGCGAGGGCAAAGCCGAAAGTTCTGCTGTCTGTTTACCACAGAAGCGAAGATTTATTTGCGTTGCCGGCGCTCTTTGCGCGTATGTTCCCGGATTATTCCTTGTATCTGCGCCGCCCGCTGTGCGTGCCCGCGTGGGAGCTGAATCTGATTTGCCTGTCGCGCAGCACTGAACCCAGAATAAAATGATTGATTGACCGAAAACTTTGTCGCCGCGCGGCACTTTTCAGCCGTGCGAGCCGTCTTAAGACAGAAAGGAGCCTCATGCCGGAACTCTTATCGCCCGCCGGCAACCCCGAAAAACTGGTTGCCGCCATTCATTACGGCGCGGACGCCGTGTACCTTGCCGGGCAGGCCTTCGGTATGCGCGCCGCGGCGGACAATTTTACATTGGACGAAATGCGCGAAGCGGTCTCTTATGCGCACGCGCGCAATGTCAAGGTGTATGTGACGGTCAATATCATGCCGCGCGAGGCGGAGTATCCCGCGTTGCGCCGTTATCTGGAGCAGCTCCGCGACGTCGCCCCGGACGCCCTGATCGTCGCCGACATCGGGGTGCTTGCCCTCGCACGTGAGATTCTGCCCGCGTGCGACTTGCACATTTCCACGCAGGCGAACAGCGTTTCCGCCGCCGCCTGCCGCGCATGGGCGAACCTCGGCGCGAAGCGCGTGGTGCTGTCGCGGGAGTTGACCCTGCGGGAAATATGTGAAATAAGGCGCCACCTGCCGCGCGAAATTGAACTGGAGTGCTTTATTCACGGTTCTATGTGTATCTCGTACAGCGGCAGATGCCTGCTCTCCAATTTTCTCTGCGACCGCGACGCGAACCACGGCGCCTGTGCCCAGCCCTGCCGTTGGAATTATTCCATCCGTCCCGCCGCTATGTATGAAATAGTGGAGGAAAAGCGCCCCGATACGCCTCTGCCGATTGTGGAGGAGGGGGGAGAGACGTTCATCATGTCCAGTAAGGATATGTGCATGATCGAGCATATTCCCGCTTTGATCGAGGCGGGGATTACCTCCTTTAAAATAGAAGGGCGCATGAAGAGCGCATATTACACGGCAGTCGTGACCAATGCGTACCGTATGGCGATCGACGCCTATGCACGGGGCGTGACAACGCCCGACCCCGCATGGCTGCGGGAGCTGGAGAGCGTGTCTCATCGCGAGTATGCCACGGGGTATTATTTTGCGGATTCCCGCCGGGAAGCCCGCACCTGTACCACCCCCGGTTATCTGCGGGAAAAGGCATATCTGGCAACCGTGCTTGCGTATGATGAGTCGACGGGCGAGGCGCTGTGTATACAGCGGAATAAACTCTCGCAGGGGGACCCCGTGGAGCTCCTGACCCCGGGCAGGACAGGAAGAAGTTTTGTTTGTACCCGTCTCTTTGATGAAACGCACAGTGAGATTCCGTCCGCGCCGCATCCGGGTATGAAATTCTATATCCCGTTGCCGTTTCCCACGCGTGAGGGCGATATATTAAGAGGAGGAAAATAAATGTTTTTGGAATGGTTGAAAGCCGTGGTACTCGGCATTATTCAGGGAATCACGGAATGGCTCCCGGTTTCCAGTACCGGGCATATGCTTTTGTTTGAGGATTTGTTGCCGCTGGATGTCTCCCCTGCGTTCCGAGACCTGTTCATGGTCGTGATTCAGTTCGGTTCCATCCTTGCCGTCGTCGTCCTGTTCTGGAAGAGGTTGTGGCCGTTCGGCAAATCCAAGGCGCCGGAGGAAAAGAAGAGCATCTGGAAGCTTTGGCTGAAAGTGCTGGTCGGCGTGATCCCGGTTGCGGTCGTCGGTTTTTTGCTCAACGATTGGCTCAAGGAAACCGTGTATCAGAACAACATTGTGAAATGCGCCGTCATTGCGGGCGCTCTGATTGTATACGGCGTCGGCTTTATCGTTGTGGAGCGCCTTTATCGCAACAAGGAAAACCGCGTGGAAACGCTGGATGACCTTACTCTGCGCGACTCGTTTTTCATCGGGTGCTTTCAGGTACTTTCCATTATCCCCGGTACCTCCCGCTCCGGCTCCACCATTCTCGGCGGGCGCCTGATGCGCGTCTCCCGTACCGCGGCGGCTGAATTCTCGTTCTTCATGGCGATCCCCGTCATGCTCGGCGCTTCGGCGCTTGATATTCTTCAGTATTTCTATCGCGGGAATACCTTTGGCGGCAAAGAACTCGGCATTCTCCTGATCGGCATGGTGGTTTCATTCCTGGTCTCCCTTGTCGTCATCCGGTTCCTGATGGAATTTGTCCGCCGCCACAGCTTTGAGCCGTTCGGCTGGTATCGGATCGGACTCGGCGTCCTTGTCATCTTCTATCTGTATATGCGTTACCTCCGCGCCGCCGCCTGAACCGTTTTTCTCGGCGCCGCACGTCGGCTCATATCCGAACCCGCCCCGGCTTTGCAGTCCCGCCCCTCCGGCATCTCATTTTGGCGCTTGCTTTTTTGAGCGCGGTATGATACGATGGTCTTGAAAACAAGGGGGGGCTTATGAGTACAAAGAAGATACTGGTTGCGGAGGATGATCCCCATATCGGAGATATGGTGGAGGAGGTACTCCGCAAGAACGGATACGGCGTTTGCCGCGCCTATTCCGGAAGCGAAGCGGTGCTGGCAGCCCGCGCCTCGCGCCCGGACTTGATTTTGCTGGACTTGATGCTTCCGGGGCGGACGGGCGAGGATGTTTTGCCGGAACTTTGCGCCGTGCCGGTGATTGTGGTGAGCGCGAAAGCCGATGTGACAAATAAAGTGGAACTGCTCTCTGCCGGAGCGGTGGATTACATTACAAAGCCGTTTGACACAGCAGAGTTGTTGGCGCGCATTGCCGTACATCTGAGACCGTCGGCAGGTGCAGTTGGGGACGAGCTTGCAGTGGGACGCGCGAGACTGGACGCTCCGGGGCTGTCGCTCTCATCGGGGGCGCGTCAGGTGCACCTGACGCGTACGGAAGCCGCCATTTTGAAGTTGCTGGCTCAAAATGTCGGACGAGTGTTGCCGAAATCTCATATTTTAGACCTGATTGCCGCCGATACGCCGGACTGCACCGAGCGGTCGCTCAAGGTTCATATCAGCAATCTGCGTCGCAAACTCTCGGACGTGGAAGCCGACGCGGATATTGAAGCGGTATGGGGCATTGGTTTTCTCTTGAAAGCAAAATCTTAACCAAATCTTACTCCTTTTCTTATCCGTTTTCTGAACGTTTGCGTGATAGAATGACGGAGCAAAGAAAAGGAGGTATTTTTTCATGGAAACAGTTTTGCGCGTCGATGGGCTTTGTAAGGACTATCGACGGTTCCGCGCCTTAAACGGTTTGTCGCTCAGCGTGCCGAAAGGCGCTATTTACGGCTTGGTCGGGCGCAACGGCGCAGGGAAAACCACGCTCATTCGCGTCATATGCGGCTTGCAGGCGCCAAGCGCGGGGGGATATACGCTTTACGGCGCAAAGCATACGGACGCCGGTATCCTTGCCGCCCGCCGTCGCATGGGGGCGGTGGTGGAAACCCCGTCGCTGTATCTTTCAATGACCGCCGAGGAAAATCTGAAAATGCAGTATCGTGTGCTGGGGCTGCCGTCATTTGAGGGCATTCGGGAGTTGCTTTCGCTGGTTGGTCTTGCCGACACCGGGAAAAAAACCGCGCGGCATTTTTCGCTTGGGATGAAGATGCGCCTCGGCATCGCGGTGGCGCTGTGCGGCGACCCGGATTTTCTTGTGCTGGACGAGCCGGTCAACGGTCTTGACCCGCAAGGAATCATTGAAATACGGGAGCTGCTGCTGCGCCTGAACCGTGAGCGCGGCGTGACCATGCTGATTTCCAGCCATATTTTGGACGAACTATCCCGCATTGCCACTCACTACGCGTTTGTGGACAGGGGAGCGACCGTCAAGGAAATCAGCGCAAAAGAGCTGGAAGCGCTTTGCAAAAAATGCACCCGTGTACAGGTGACAAATCCGGGGGCGCTTGCGCGGGTGTTGGAAACCATGGGATTGGAGTATAGCATGGTTGGAGAGGACACGGCCGATATTTATGACGTAGTCGATGTCAGCGCTTTTGTACTGGCATTGCACGAGGTGGATTGCCGTGTGCTGTCGCTTACTGAGCGTGACGAGAGCCTGGAAAGCTTTTATGTGGGACTCTTGGGAGGTGCGCGCCATGAATAAACTTTTGCGTGCGGGGTATGCCGCGCTTTTTCGGAACAAAATATTTTATGTGGCGCTCGGCTGTGTCGTGTTGTATGCATTGGTAATCGGTTGTACGCATTTGAGGGACTATATCGGTTATTCCGTGCATTATGATATTTATGACGGGTACAGTACCGGAATGCTGGTGTTGTATTTCATTATCCCCGCTCTGACGGCATGGATTGTCGGCACCGAGCACAGTGATGGAACACTGCGCAACAAAATCATCGCAGGACATTCCCGCATCCGGATTTATTTCAGTCAGTTGTTGGTGATGCTGAGTGCCGGAGTCATGTTGTTTGCGGCTTTCACAGTGGTCTGCCTTGCGTTTGATTTGCCGCTCAGCGGCGGGCTGCAAAACTATTTTTACGGAAGCTCGTATTGGTTATTTGTTCTTTCTCTCGCCTTGACGGCAGCCATGTCCGCGCTCTGCACTATGATTTCCATGGCTTGCCAGAACAAAATGGCGGTGGGGATCGTATCTCTTCTTCTCGCACTGCTGATGCTTGTGTGCGGAATCTTTGCATTTTCCAAACTGACCACACCGGAATATATCGATATGGTGGAGATCGATGAGAGCGGGGAGATAACAGACGAATACGAGATACCAAACCCCTCCTATCCGCGCGGCGTATGGCGCAAAATATATCAATCCGTTTTGGACGTTTTACCGGGCGGACAGTTGCTGATGGTGGCAAACGGAGATACTTCACGCGCATGGATTCAGACGTTATATGACGGTGTCATCATGCTGGTCACTACTGCGGCGGGGGTTCTCGTGTTCCGGCGGGAGGATTTGAAATAAGGAGTATGTGATGTTGGTTGTATCTCTTTTATTAACGGTGGTCGGACTGATTGCCGCGGTGCTTGCGCTGCGGCTTTGTTCCCTGCGCCGTTCCATGAAAGAGATTCTGCGCGGCATGCGGGAAATCCCGGATGCCGATTCCAACATTCTGCTGACGGTGTCGACCGGTGATCGCACTGCAAGGGCGCTTGCCGCTCAGCTCAATACTCAGCTGCGCGCCCTGCGGGACGAACGCCGACGCGTACAGTGTGGGGACGCGGAGCTGCGCAACGCAGTGACCAACATATCGCATGACCTGCGCACGCCGCTCACCGCTATTTGCGGGTATCTTGACCTGCTGGCGACCGAGGAGCAAAGCGAGACGGTGCGCACGTATCTTGACCGCATTCGGGAACGGATCGAGGCACTGCGCACCCTGACCGAAGAGTTGTTCCGCTACTCGGTTTTACTTTCCGTACAACAGGAACGACTGAAGCCGGTGTCTCTTGTCAGGGCGCTGGAGGAAAGCATGAGCGCCCGCTACGGGGAGCTGGTAGAGCGTGGGATTACCCCGGTCGTGACTTTCCCGTCAGGGGAAGTGACCCGTTTGCTTGACCCGGTGGCGCTCGGACGAATCTTAGACAATATTATCGGCAATGCCATCAAGTACAGCACGGGGGATCTTGCGGTCAGGCTGGAGGAGGACGGCGCGCTCGCATTTTCCAATCGCGCCCCCGCGCTGACCCATGTGACGGTTGGCAAGCTTTTTGACCGCTTTTTCACGGTGGAGAGCGGGCGCAGCGGTACGGGGCTGGGACTTTCCATTGCGAAACTGCTGACCGAGCGAATGGGGGGAAGCATCCGCGCCGATCTGGCAGGCGACCGCCTCATCATTACCGTGACCTTCCCGACGCCGAAAGAGTGACGGCGAAAAAACAGCGCCCCTCCGCATGGAGTGCCTCTTTTGCAGGCGTTCCGCGCGGAGGGCGTTTTTGTAAAAATTCAGCCCTGATTTTGTATATATAAGATAGGACAGATGAAGATAAAACACCGCTGCTGTTTTTATCGAATGACCGAATGCCGCTGCGCTTCGCGTACATTTCGGGTAGTATTTGACTCAAACCCCAAAAAGGGGAGGCACCGTTCGGTGCCCCCTTTTTCTGTATGCCGGGAATACGGCGGGGAGTTTCGCTGCATTTAACCCTGTTTCCATAGCATTTGTTAATGATACTTTGCGTTTTTTTGCAGAAAACGCGCGGAATTGCTTGACAATTGTCGCCGGACATGATAGTATATTTGCAAAGTGTACTTTCCAAAGGAGCAAACATGAAAAACAGGGTAGAAGAACTGCGGAAGACCTACGGGGTCAACCAGGAAACGCTCGCCGATGCAATGGGTGTGTCTCGTCAGTCGATCGGCTCGATTGAAAACGGCAGATACAGTCCGTCAACTGCACTTGCCATCAATATCGCACGGTATTTCGGGCTGCGGGTGGAAGACGTCTTCCTGCTCGACGGCGCGCCGGCATGGAAAACCGCCGCGATGCTTTCCAAAATGCCCACCGACAGCCTTTTGATGCGCAACCGCGCGCACAATGAGGAAATTCCGTTGCCGGAGGGGAAACCCATTACAGGGCAGGGCAACCGTTACCCCTCTCAGTTTGCATATGCCACCTTTATGACCGCCCATAACGGTGCGGAGCCCGTTGCGGTCTACAATGCCGCTCAGCTTTGCGCTCACCCTGTGTCTTTCACGGATATACTGACCGAGTTCGAGGGAAACGGTTTGGCGCTCCTGGACGGATATGCGGGCACCGACCCGCGTGCCCTCCCTCCTTTCTTTGATTCGCATCGGCTTTCCTATACGCTTTATGAGTCGCAAGCCGATTTCGTCGCCGAGATTGCCGAGGGGGATGTGTTTATCGTGTCTTTTTGGAACGACCGTTTCTTCCGTGAACTCAAGGGGATGCGTACCGTGGCGGGTACTTACCGCGGCGGGGTCTGGACGGTTTACAATATGCACAACGACGATGTGGAACCCCGTTCCTACCGCACTTTGCCGGAAACTCTGCGCGGCAAGAAATTCATTCTTGCGTATCGGTTTGCGCCGGAGGCGTAACGGTTTGCCGCGCGACGATGCCGAAACAAGAGTCGTTTCAGATATAATGTCGGATGAAAAGCGTGCTTTTCAGCACTGCTTTCTCCGACGTTTTTTCTTTAATAAAAAGTTTACTTTCCGTCGTTAACAGAAAGAATGGAACCTTTATAAACAAGGAGAAATAAGAATTTTCAGGCGTATATTTGATTGTCACCAAGGTTGATTGCATCGGTTTCCTCCCCGGATTTTTCAAAACGGAAAGTAAAATTGTCATTCGGTATGCACACTGAAAAAACGCATAGCAACGCCGCCGCTATTTTTTCTCCGCTTCGGATTTGTTTTGCGGGGAGGTCATGTCTTTTTTCTCATGCAGACCAAAGCGCGTCCGCAAGTGGGAGAACAGGGCGCGGTAGGAATGCAGGAACCATATGAAGAACTGCGACCACATCTCTTATTTTTGCCTTGTTCCGGTATGGCTGTCTTCCGAGGGCTCGCCGTCTTTGCGCTCCTCGCCGTAACACAACTTCCGCAAGAGAGCGAGCGCTTCCCCCACGCCTCCGATACCGTCGATCAGCCCGCACCTCACGGCTTCCTCTCCGTCGATGACCGAACCGATATCATTGGTCAGCTGTTCGGTACACATCATCATCTGACGGAGCCTGTCTTCACTGACGCGCGAGTGCTCCGTGATAAAACGGATGATTCTGTTCTGCATATCGCTTAAATAGTGATAGGTTTGCGGCACGTTGATGACCGTGCCGGTGGTGCGCACCGGGTGAATGGTCATGGTTGCGGAGGGCACTATCAGAGATTTCTTTGCACTGACCGCGAGCGGCACCCCGATTGAGTGTCCGCCACCGAGGACAACGGATACCGACGGCTTTGTCATTGACGCGATCACCTCGGCGATGGCAAGCCCCGCCTCCACGTCTCCTCCCATGGTGTTGAGTACGATCAGAACCCCGTCGACCTTCGGGCTTTCCTCCAGTCCGACAAGCAGGGGAATCAGGTGGTCGTATTTGGTGGTTTTCTGCGTGTTGTCCAGTACATAGTGCCCTTCGATTTGCCCGATGATGGACAGACAATAGAATTTGTCCCCGTCTCCCCCGGCGTAGGTGCTGCCCATTTCGATAATCCGGTCAATGCTGTCGTGGTTACTTTCCGCCGCGGCGGGTGCGTCGTTTTTCTCTTTTTCATCCGTTTCGTTCATATCTGCATTTCCTTTGTGCGTTTTATTTTATTTTTTGTCAAAGTTTTTCACTTTATCACATTTACTTTTTGCGCGAGTTATGATAAAATATCCGATGGTTGTAATGAAAACTTTGAAAGGAGAAACCATGGCAAAGTTTATTGTGGAAACGTCCGCGCGCCATATTCACCTGACGCAGGCGGATCTGGACCGTTTGTTCGGTCAGAAGGATTATCAGCTTCATCCCAAAAAGTCGCTGAGTCAGCCCGGGCAGTTCGCCTGCGAGGAGAAGCTGACCGTTGTCGGCTCCAAGGGAGAACTCAAGGCGTCCATTCTCGGTCCCGTCCGTCCGGAATCTCAGGTGGAGCTTTCGCTCACCGACGCACGCTCCATCGGTGTGGTTGCACCCATTCGTGAAAGCGGAGACGTCAAGGGAAGCGGCGCTTGCAAACTGGTAGGACCCGCGGGAGAGATCGAACTCAAGGAGGGCGTGATCGCCGCAAAGCGTCATGTGCATATGACGCCTGCCGACGCAGAGGTGTTCGGCGTCAAGGACAAGGAAATTGTCAAGGTGAAAACCAACGGCTCCCGTCCGCTGATTTTTGATGACGTGGTTGTCCGCGTCAGCCCCAAATATGCGCTGGCAATGCACATTGATACCGATGAGGCAAATGCCGCATACGGTGTCACCGAAGGCGAAATCGTAAAGTAAAAATACATAAAACACAAGGAGACAAGCAATATGTGTGAGTACGCAATGAGCAGTCATGTCGCAGGCATGACGGACGTTGCCAAGGGTCCGAAGCACGGTCCCGCCCCCATTCCCGAAGAGGGCAAATGGGTAGAAGCAAAGCAGGTGACGGATATTTCCGGCTACACCCACGGTGTGGGCTGGTGCGCTCCTCAGCAGGGTGCGTGCAAACTGTCCCTGAACGTCAAAAACGGGATCATCGAGGAAGCGCTGGTGGAAACCATCGGCTGCTCCGGCATGACCCACTCCGCCGCAATGGCAGCTGAAATTCTGCCCGGCAAGACCGTTTTGGAAGCGCTGAACACCGACCTCGTGTGCGACGCCATCAACACCGCCATGAGAGAACTGTTCCTGCAGATCGTATACGGTCGCAGCCAGTCCGCGTTCTCCGAGGGCGGCTTGGTCATCGGCGCAGGTCTGGAAGACCTCGGCAAGGGCACCCGTTCCATGGTCGGTACTATGTACGGTACCCGTGAAAAGGGCGTTCGATACCTCGAAATGACCGAAGGTTACTGCACCAGAATGGCTCTGGACGCAGACGACCAGGTGATCGGCTACGAATTTGTGTCTCTTGGCAAGATGACCGACCTGATCAAGGGCGGCATGGAGCCGAACGAGGCATACAAGAAATCCATGGGTACATACGGGCGGTTCGATGAAGCTGTGAAGTACATCGATCCCCGTAAGAATTGAGGAGGGAACTGCTAATGGCAAACTTTGAAGGTTACGAGAGACGCGAAGCGAAAATTCTCGCCGCGCTGAAAGAATACGGCATTTCCTCTATCGACGAATGCAAGGAAATCACCCTTGCAAAAGGCATTGACGTGGACAACATCGTCCGTACCACGCAGCCGATTTGCTTTGAAAACGCCATTTGGGCATACACCGTCGGCGCCGCCATCGCCATCAAGTCCGGCTGCAAGAAAGCGGCTGACGCGGCTGCGGCGATCGGTATCGGGCTTCAGAGCTTCTGCATTCCCGGTTCGGTTGCGGAGAACCGCAAGGTCGGTCTCGGTCACGGCAACCTCGGCAAGATGCTCCTCTCCGAGGATACCGAGTGCTTCTGCTTCCTCGCGGGACACGAGTCCTTCGCGGCGGCTGAGGGCGCTATCAAAATCGCGCTCAACGCAAACAAGGTGCGCGTAAAGCCCCTCCGCGTGATTCTGAACGGTCTGGGCAAGGACGCGGCGTTCATCATTTCCCGTATCAACGGCTTCACCTACTGCGAGACTGTCTTTGACCCCTACACCGAGACGGTTAAGGTTGTCAAGGAGGTGCCGTATTCCAAGGGTCCGCGCGCTGCCGTGAAGTGCTACGGCGCAGACAACGTGCCCGAGGGCGTTGCGATTATGAAGCTGGAGAACGTCGGCGTTTCCATCACCGGTAACTCCACCAACCCCACCCGCTTCCAGCATCCCGTTGCAGGCACCTATAAGAAATGGTGCGTGGAGAACGGCGTCAAGTATTTCTCGGTTGCTTCGGGCGGCGGTACGGGTCGTACCCTGCATCCCGACAATATGGCTGCCGGTCCTTCCTCTTACGGCATGACCGATACCATGGGTCGTATGCACTCCGACGCGCAGTTCGCAGGCTCCTCTTCCGTGCCCGCGCATGTCGAAATGATGGGGCTCATCGGTATGGGCAACAACCCGATGGTCGGCGCGACCGTCGCCGTTGCAGTTGCTGTCGAAGAAGCAATGAATAAGTAACGGTATTATCTATCTGACTGATCATAATCACCGCGTTTCCCCCGCAGACTTTGCTCTGCGGGGGTTTTCGTTCTTTTTTATCTGCGGAGGGAACTCCTTTTTCATGTTGGGAAAGCCGAAGTCTTAAGCGGGAATTTTTCGCCGATTTTTGGAATTATGCACAGGAAAGCAGAACTACGGAACGGAGTTTTTCGCGGTTTCGTTGCTTGTCAAAAGATGTATATTGTGTTAAAATAAAACAGAAAGCAATCAACTGAAATGGTGTGTTTGCTCTTCGTCACCGGAACTGACTGCTTCGGAATGGACTTTTTAGTTTCATAAAAAAGAACGGAGAAATGTTCCAATGATTACCAATTCTACTCAAAAAACAATGCGTTTGGTGCAGTTTGCCTTGTTGACTGCCTTGACGGTGATTCTGCAATTGCTTTGCAGTTTCATGACCATCCCTGTTTTGAATGTAACCATCACCCTGTCGCTGGTTCCGATCGTGATAGGCGCCGCCCTGTTTGGTCCCTGGGCAGGCTTGTTCCTCGGTTTTGTCCTGGGGCTCGTCAATTTTATTCCCTGTATTACAGCGCCCGGATTGATGCTGATCCTTTTCCAGACTTCGCCTTTCTGGTTTATCGTGGTCTGCTTCGGCAAAACAATGGCGGCAGGCGCTGTCGCAGGGCTGATTTACCGTTATGTACCTCGCAAATCCATCGGTATTTGCCTTGCCGCTTTAGCGGCTCCCGTTGTGAATACGGGCATTTTCGTGGTCATGATGTTGCTGTGCTTCTCCGGCGATATTATCAATTTCTTCGGGAGCGAAACGGTCGGCAATATTTTCACGTTTTTGATTACCGCCTTTGTCGGTATTAACTTTTTGGTGGAGTTCGCTCTTAACGCGATCCTGTGCCCCGCCATTGCCCGTATCATTCGCGCGGTGCGTACCTTGCGCCATGGAAATGAATGAGCGTCATTGACAGATTTTTCGAGCCGGGAAACACCCGGCTCTGTTTTTTGCACCGACGTCGCCCTGCCGGTCGTTTTTTGTCGTTTTTTTGTTGACAGTCCGGTTCTATTATGCTACAATGGGCATATCATTGATTGAGAGGAGAATTTACGATGGCAGCTAAGAAAGATTACTTCGGTCTTGCGTGGATTGTCAGCCTGATTCTGGCAATCATTCCTTTCACTTCCTGGATTTGCGGGGCTATCACCCGTTTCACGGAAGGAAAGATTGTGGCAGCTCTGATTCGCCTGATCTTCGGTTTCACCGTTGTTTGGGTACTGGACCTCGTTTGCATGATTCTCAGCCACAAGATTTGCCGTTTGCTCAATGTCTGAACGGTGCAAAAATGCCGCCCACGGGGGCGGCATTTTTTGTTTTGCTGAAATGTATGACGTGTAGGCTTTTATTCAGTTTGTTTTCATCCCCGCGAAATACGGGGGCGGCAACACAGAAACCCCGGACGCGTGACTGCGGGTCTTGTCATTGAGCAGAACCGCCGCAGGACAGATGCTTCCACGGCCATAGCGGGAAATAATGTCGTCGGTCGCGCGCTCCAAGCGCGTTTCACGGTCAAGACGGGCGTAGTCGTAAAACAGGTTCATCTGGTCTCCCTGCGGCGTGTCGGTGAGGCGGGTGGCGCGCACCGTCAGGGCGCGGACGGGACTGTCGCGGCGGTATTGCCGGCGGTAGAGTGAAAAAGCCGCTTCCGCGATGACGCGCGCGCTTTGCGTGCGGGCGGGGAGAAAAGAATCAAACTGCTTGGTTTCAAGCAGACGGTTCTTGACGGCAATCTGAATTCCGTCGGCGTACAGCTTTTCACGGCGGAGCTGCCGTCCGATGTCCTGCGCCAATTCCAAAAAGATGCGCGCCACCTCTTCATCTTCCGTCACGTCGGCGTTGCAGGTAATGCCGTGCCCGACGCTTTTCGGCGGGGTGGTTTCGTCCGCGCGCCGCACGCGCGCGGTATCAAGACCGTTTGCAAAGGCGTACAGCATACCGCCGCTTTTTCCGAGCAGCGCGGTGAGCAGACGCGGGTCGGCTTTTGCCAGATCGCCGATGGTGTGAATGGAATAGCGCGTGAGGATTTTCCCGGTGCTGCGGCCCACAAACAAAAGGTCGGTTGCCGGCGCTCTCCAAGCTACCTCGCGGAAGTTTTCCCGCGAGATGATGGTGGTGGCGTCGGGCTTTTTCATGTCGGAGGCGAGCTTGGCAAAAATCTTATTGAAAGAAACGCCCACCGATACCGTCAGACCCAGTTCTCTCGAAACGGTGGTGCGGATTTCCTCCGCCACCGCAAAGGGGCTTTCATAGTGCGCCATGGCGCCCGTCAGGTCGATCCAGTTTTCGTCCATGCCGAACGGCTCCACATAATCGGAATACCGCAGATAGATATTCCTTGCCAGACGGGAGAATTTTTCGTACATGGAGAAACGCGGCGGCACCACGATCAGAGAGGGGCAGAGCCTTTGCGCCTCCGCGGTAATCATTCCGGTTTTTACCCCCGCTCGCTTCGCCACCTCGGATTTGGCAAGAACAATGCCGTGCCGGTCCTCCTTGGAACCGCAGACCGCCACTGCCGCGCCGCGCAGGGCGGGGTTCAGCACGGCTTCCACGGAGGCGTAGAAGCAGTTGAGGTCCACGTGCAGAATCACACGGTCAGTCATGTCTCGCTCTCCCGGATGGAAAACCATGTGCCGCTGTCCGCCTCGTAATATATCTTCTTGTGAACGCCGTCGATGATGACGGCGTATTCCACCGGCGCGATGCAGGCAACCACCTGCGGGCAGTATTTGCGCACCGAGAGAATGCGGTCGATTTCATAGCATTGACCGCCGAAATGAAGCCGCAGGGGCTTCAGACGCCCGTCCGGGGTAAACAGCGCCTCCATGCCCAGAGGCACGCGCGTATAGGTTTTCATGTCAGTGTAGATCCTTGATTACTTTGAATGCCACGCCCTGTACCACGGCAGACTGCACATAGATGTCCGGCATGGATTTGTTTTCCGGGTGCAGGCGCACACGGTGCCGCTCCGGTTCCGGGTAATAGCGCTTGAGCGTGACCTCCCCCTCCACCAGCACGACTGCGATTTGCCCCGCTTCGGCGGTATTCCGACGGCGGATAAGCACCAGGTCCCCCTCTTCGATTCCTGCGTCGATCATGGATTCTCCGCGTGCACGGAGAAGATAACAGCCCTCGTCTCCCACCAACTCCCGCGGCAGACGCAGATACATTTCAATATGCTCCTCCTCGTAGGCGGGCAGACCGCAGGCCACCTCGCCCAAAAGCGGCACCGTCACGCAGTCGGCGCGCATTTTTCCGCTTGCGGGCGTCACAATGTGACCGTTTTCATATTCAATTTCTCCGCGCCTGCCCATTTCCGCAAGGTAGCGCTGTACCGTCGGGCGGGGGATCCCCGTCGCGGCGCTGACGGTGCGAATGGTGGGCGCAGCGGCGTTCGCCGTGAAATACTCGTTCAGATACCCTTTGATTTTTGCAAATGTTTCTTCGTTTTTCTGTCGCATATTGCCTCCGCTTTTATGTGAGACGATATGTCTCATTTAAAAAAAGTATACCATATGTATGGGCGCAAGTCAAGCGCGGAATCAAAAAACCAAAATATTCTTTTCTTTGCGTGAAAATCTGATAATTCCTTTGCAATTTGCGTATAAATATGATATACTGTCATGGAAGAGCGCGCGGAAGCGCGAGTAAGATGAGGGAGAACCGTATGACCGACGAAAGGACGCGGACACTCCTCGGCTGGTTGGGCAAGATCGTAACGGTAACTCTGGAGCAGGACGGAGCGGAATGCGCTTCGGACATCCTCAGAAGCGGCATTGTACACGGCGGCGCGGACGGCGGGAACAGACCTGCCTATCTCTTGGGCGTTGCCAGATGCGGCGGGAGCTATACGGGAAAGGTCATTTCCGTCATGCGCCGTTATGCCGAGGGAAGTGACAGATTGATTGTTGCCCCCGTGGGGGTTGAAATGTATGAGCCTTGGATACGCGAGGCGATCGCGGCAAAAGAGGCAACGGACGGAATGCGCCTGTTCTGTCTGTATGAAAAGTCCTGCGGCGTGATACCGTACCGTGTGCGCGGCAGGCGGTTGGAATATCTTGCGCTTTTTCAATCCGGTTCCTCCACATGGAGCTTTCCCAAGGGACATATGGAACTGGGAGAGGACGAGCTTGCCACCGCACGGCGTGAGGTGGAGGAGGAGATCGGCGTTCGCATGGAGATTCCGCAGGATTTCCGCTGTGAAATCTTTTACTCGGTACATAACAGACGTTCCAAGAAAAAGGTCGTGCTGTTCGCGGTACCGTTTGACGGAGAAGTCACCCTGCGCGAGGGCGAGATAGGAGACGCAAAATGGCTGCCCCGCGCCGAGATTCAGAAGCTGTTCGGGCATCGGGAGCTGCGCGGCATTTTCAATCGCCTGGAGCGCAAGCTTGCCGAGGAGGAAAAACGCACGGCTGCAAAATGAAGCGCCCGTGCACCTCTTCATCAGATATAATAAGGTAAAAAGCAGGCAAAAGTCTGCTTTTTATGCTGCTCTTTACAGCCGGGAAAGTGGAAAGGGTACAAAAGCGGCGAAACGGGCGCAAGAAAAACCGTAAAACCTGCCGAAATGCGCGCAGCCCGATTGACAAAGCGCGATGAGTATGTTATACTGTTAAAAATTCGGAAAATCTTTAAGACGGCACGAGATGCCGGCAAGATTGGTGCGCCGAAGACCGGGCGTTTTCCCGGAAGAGGGGCGTGTTGCGTCTTGCCGTCGGCAAGATTTTTTTTGTAAAATAAGACATTCAGGAGGCGCGCTATGACCTTTCAGCAGGCACAGGTATATCAGGCGGGGCGGTTTGTACAGGCGGACTGCTCTGTCGGCGACGTTTCCGAAATTTGCCCGCCTGCAGGGTGTTTGATTTTTCCCGGTTTCGTTGATGTGCACGTTCATCTTCGAGAGCCGGGCTTTTCTTATAAGGAGACCATTGCTTCGGGTACCGCGGCGGCGGGGCGCGCAGGGTATGCCGCCCTCTGCACCATGCCGAACCTGAACCCGGTGCCGGACAGTCTGCCGCACCTGGAGGAGCAGCTCGCCGTTATCCGGCGTGACGCGCGGGTTCGGGTGTACCCCTACGGGGCGCTGACCGTCGGGGAGCGCGGGGAACAACTTTCCGACCTTGCCGCGCTTGCGCGGCAGGTCATTGCCTTTTCGGACGACGGACGGGGCGTGCAGGACGAGGAAACCATGCGCGCGGCAATGCGGCAGGCGCACGCCCTCGGGAAAATCGTGGCGGCGCACTGTGAGGACAACTCGCTTTTGCGCGGCGGCTATATCCATGACGGCGTATACGCTAAGGCACACGGGCACCGCGGGATCTGCTCCGAGAGCGAATGGCGCCCCATCGAAAGAGATTTGCGCCTGGCGGAGGAAACCGGCTGCGCCTATCACGTCTGTCACGTTTCCTGCCGCGAAAGCGTGGAGCTGATCCGTCAGGCAAAGCGGCGAGGCGTGGACGTCACCTGCGAAACGGCGCCGCACTACCTGCTGCTGGATGAAAACGATTTGCAGGAGGACGGGCGCTTCAAGATGAATCCCCCCCTGCGCTCCGCGTCCGACCGGGAGGCGCTTCTCCGGGGCGTGTGCGACGGCACAATCGATATGATAGCCACCGACCACGCCCCGCACTCCGCCGAGGAAAAATCCCGCGGGCTGGCAGGCAGCGCCATGGGGGTAGTCGGGCTGGAAACCGCATTCCCGGTGCTGTATACCTATTTGGTACGCGAGGGGAAGTTGACCCTTGAAAGACTCATCGAGTGTATGTCGGTGGCGCCCCGCCGCCGCTTCGGGATTCCCGACGACGGAGACATAGTTGTTTTTGACCCCCATCGGGCGTATACCGTTGACCCCGCGCAGTTTTTGTCCAAAGGAAAAAGCACGCCCTTTGCGGGCGCCCGGGTGTTCGGACGTTGCATATTGAACCAAGTCGGAGGAAAGATAGTATGGCAAGACAGTATGACAGGAAATTGATACTGGAGGACGGCAGCGAGTATTTCGGGTATGCCTTCGGCGACAGGAGCGACCGCGTGTGCGAAATCGTGTTCAACACCTCCATGGTCGGGTATCAGGAGATTGTCTCCGACCCGTCCTATACCGATCAGGCGGTGGTGATGACCTATCCGCTGATCGGCAACTACGGCGTGGCGGACGACGACTTTGAGACGAAAACTCCCACCATCGGCGCCCTGATCGTCGGGGAATACAACGATCAGCCGTCCAACTTCCGATACACGAAAACCCTCTCGGAAATCATGGAGGAAAACCATATCGCAGGCATTGAGGGAATCGATACCCGCAAGCTGACCCGCAGTATCCGCGACCTCGGCAGCCGCCGCGTGCTGATGACGGGGATTTCCACCACGCGCGAGGAGGGGATGGCTGCCATCGCCGCCGCACCCGTACCGCATGACGCGGTGTCGCGTGTGAGCTGTCGGAAACGCTGGTACTCCCGCACACCGGACCACAAGTTCAACGTGGTGGCGGTGGATTGCGGTATCAAGCTGAATATCATCCGCTCTCTCAACGCTCGCGCCTGCAACGTGACGGTGGTGCCGTACAACACCTCCGCAGAGGAAATCATGCGCATGAAGCCGGACGGGCTGTTTCTTTCAAACGGTCCCGGCAACCCGGAGGACGTGACCCCGGTCATCGAACTGGTACGGGAGCTGCGCGGCAGACTGCCCATCTTCGGAATCTGTCTCGGACACCAGATGATCGCCTTGGCTTACGGAGCCCGCACCTACAAGCTGAAATTCGGGCACCGCGGCGGAAACCACCCGGTGAAGAATCTGCTGACCGGGAAGGTGGAGATTACCTCTCAGAACCACAGCTACGCCGTGGACGAGGCGTCCCTTGCCGGCACGGGTCTGACCGTTACGCATCGCAACCTCCTGGACAATACCGTCGAGGGCACGATGTGTGAAAAGGACAGGGTTCTTTCCGTGCAGTACCACCCGGAGAGCGCGCCGGGACCGCAGGACAGCTACTATCTCTTTGACAGGTTTATCGCACAGATGACGGAGGCGAAGAAAAATGCCGAAAAGAACTGATTTACATAAAATTATGGTGATTGGCTCCGGCCCCATTGTCATCGGACAGGCGGCGGAGTTCGATTACGCGGGCACGCAGGCTTGCCTTGCACTGCGCGAGGAAGGCTATGAGGTCATCCTTGCCAACTCCAACCCCGCCACCATCATGACGGATACCGCTATCGCGGATAAAATCTTCATGGAGCCGCTGACGCTCGAATATGTAGCGCGCATCATCCGGCATGAGCGCCCCGACGCCATTGTGCCCGGTATCGGCGGACAGACGGGACTTAACCTTGCCATGCAACTTGAGAAAAAAGGCGTGCTGCGGGAATGCGGCGTGGAACTGCTCGGTACGTCGAGCGAATCGATTGAGCGGGCGGAGGACAGACTGCTGTTCAAGGAACTGTGCGAAAAAATCGGAGAGCCGGTGCTCCCCTCGCAGATTGCCCATACCATGGAGGAGGGCATTGCGGCGGCGGAGGAAATCGGTTATCCGGTGGTACTGCGCCCCGCGTTCACGCTCGGCGGCACGGGCGGTGGTTTCGCCGATAATGTAGAGGAGCTGCGCGAGGTGATGAAAAACGCCCTCAAGCTCTCTCCCGTACACGAGGTACTGATTGAAAAGAGTATCCGCGGCTATAAGGAGATCGAGTACGAGGTGATCCGCGATGCAAACGATACCGCGCTTGCCATCTGCAATATGGAAAACCTCGACCCCGTCGGGATTCACACGGGCGACTCCATCGTGGTCTGCCCCAGCCAGACTCTGACAAACAAGGAATATCACCTGCTGCGCGACAGCGCCCTGCGCGTGATACGCGAACTGAAAATCGAGGGCGGATGTAACGTACAGTTTGCACTTGACCCACAGTCCTTCAATTACTATCTCATCGAGGTGAACCCGAGAGTTTCGCGCTCCTCCGCGTTGGCAAGCAAGGCGAGCGGCTATCCGATTGCCCGCGTTTCCGCCAAGATTGCGGTGGGCTTCACCCTGGATGAAATCCGCATTGCCAACACCCCGGCTTCCTTTGAGCCGACGCTGGATTACGTGGTCACCAAAATTCCGCGTTTCCCGTTCGATAAGTTTGCGGACGCCAACAATCAGCTTTCCACGCAGATGAAAGCCACCGGCGAGTGCATGAGTATCGGGCGCACCTTGGAGGAAAGCCTGCTCAAAGCCGTCCGCTCCCTCGAAATCGGCGTCACGCACCTGCATATGAAGAAGTTTGACGCCATGCCGACCGAGCAGATGCTGCGCTATGTCCGCACCGGCACCGACGACCGTATCTTCGCCTTGGCGGAACTGATGCGGCGGGACGTGGACATCGGCGTGATCTGCGACGCTACTCAGATTGACCTGTTCTTCCTGGAAAAAATCCAGCACATTATCCGCATCGAGCGGGTGCTGCGCGATAACCCCGGCAGCATGGACGAGCTGCGGCAGGCAA
Source organism: uncultured bacterium (assembly GCA_945920215.1). Lineage (GTDB taxonomy): Bacteria > Bacillota > Clostridia > Oscillospirales > CAG-272 > UBA1740. The sequence continues at coordinate 54,369 of CAMEJM010000001.1, read as the reverse complement.
AGCGCTACGGCTTTTCCGACCGCGCGGTTGCCCGGCTGTGGGGCATAACGGAAGCAGAGGTGCGCGAGAAGCGCAAAGCGGCGGGCATTGTGCCGGTCTATAAGATGATTGACACCTGCGCCTCCGAATTTGATTCCTACATCCCGTATTTTTACTCCACCTACGCCGAGGAAAACGAGTCGGTCGTTTCGGAGCGCAAAAAGGTCGTGGTGCTCGGTTCGGGTCCTATCAGGATCGGGCAGGGCGTGGAGTTCGACTATTCCACGGTGCACGCCGTCATGACCATCAAAGCCCACGGTTACGAGGCGATCATCATCAACAACAACCCCGAGACGGTTTCCACGGATTATACCTGCTCGGATAAACTCTATTTTGAGCCGCTGACGGTTGAGGACGTCATGAACGTCATCGACCTTGAGAAGCCGATGGGCGTGATTGCCTCCCTCGGCGGTCAGACCGCCATTAACCTTGCCGCGCCGCTTCGGGCGTGCGGGGTCACCATCATCGGCACCGACTGCGACGCCATTGAGCGTGCGGAGAACCGCGACGCCTTTGAACAGGTGCTCAAAGACCTGAATATCCCTCAGCCGAAGGGCGAGGCGGTCACCGACATTGAAGCGGGCGTGCGCGCCGCGGCGGAGATCGGTTACCCCGTGCTGGTGCGACCCTCCTTTGTCCTCGGCGGGCGCGCCATGCAGATCGTCGCCAACGAGGAGCAGCTCCGCCGCTACCTGAAAACCGCGGTGGAAATAGACGAAAAGCAACCCGTTTTGGTAGACAGATACATCAGCGGAAAAGAAGTGGAGGTAGACGCGGTCTGCGACGGTGAAAACGTCTTTATCCCCGGTATTATGGAACTGGTGGAACGCACGGGCATCCATTCCGGAGACTCCATCAGCGTATACCCCTCTTTCAGTCTGTCAAGCAAGGTGAAAGCCACCATCATCGATTATACCACCCGCCTCGGGCGCGGGATCGGAATCGTGGGGCTTTACAACATTCAGTTTATTGTGGACCGCGATGGCGGCGTGTATGTGATTGAGGTCAATCCCCGTTCCTCCCGCACCGTGCCGTTCCTCTCCAAGTCCACCGGTTACAGCCTTGCCGACATCGGCACGCTCGCCATTCTCGGAATCAGTCTCAAAGAACAGGGGTTGACCGAGGTGTATCCCGCGGAACGGGAAAAATGGTACGTCAAGGTACCCGCGTTCTCTTTCTCCAAACTGCGCGGCATGGACGCCTATCTCTCTCCAGAAATGAAATCCACGGGAGAAGCCATCGGCTATGACCGCAAGATGACCCGCGCGCTTTACAAAGCCTTGCAGGCGTCCGGGATGCAGGTGGTCAATTACGGAACCGTCTTTGCCACGATTGCGGACGAGGACAAGGAGGAAGCGCTGCCCCTGATCCGCCGCTTCTACCGCATGGGCTTCAACATCGAGGCAACCGCCGGTACCGCCGCGTTTCTGAAGCAGCACGGTATCCGCACCCGCGTCAAGCGCAAAATCAGCGAGGGCAGCGAGGAAATTCTGGATTCTATCCGGCAGGGGTACGTCAATTACGTCATCAACACCCGCCGCTATGACGCCTCCGGCTCGGAGTGCGACGGTCAGGCAATCCGCCGTTGTGCGGTGGAAAACGGCGTGACCATCTTCACCGCCCTTGACACGGTCAGAGCGCTTCTGGACGTGCTGGAAGAAATCACAATGGAGGTATCCGCCATCAACGGATGATGCCATGAAACAAGTCGTCTATACCATTCGTGAGAACGCCCCGCTGACCGCAAAGGTTTGGCGTATGGTCCTGTCGGGGGAGTGCCCCTGCGACAGACCGGGGCAGTTCGTCAATATCAGACTGGCGGGGAAATTCCTGCGCCGCCCCATCTCTGTCTGCGACGCGGGCGAGGACAGCCTGACCATTCTTTATAAGGTGGTGGGCGAGGGGACGGAACAAATGAGCGGGATGCGCCCCGGGGAAACCTTGGATGTCCTGACCCGTCTCGGCAACGGCTACGACACCGCCAAGAGCGGGCAGAACCCGTTGCTTGTCGGCGGCGGGGTCGGCGTGCCGCCGCTGTATCTGCTGTGTAAGCAGCTGCTCGGAGAGGGAAAGAAGCCGCGCGTGATCATGGGCTTCAATACCTCCGACGAGGTGTTCTACGAGGATGAGTTCCGCGCGCTCGGCGTTCCGGTGACCGTTGCCACGGCTGACGGCAGTTACGGCGTGCGCGGTTTCGTCACAGACGCCATGAAGGGCGTGGATTGCTCCTACATCTATACCTGCGGTCCGCTTCCCATGCTGCGCGCCGTATACGCCGCTTCGGACGTGAGCGGGCAGTACAGCTTTGAGGAACGTATGGGCTGCGGCTTCGGCGCCTGCATGGGGTGCAGCTGTAAGACCAAGTACGGCAATAAACGTATCTGCAAGGACGGTCCCGTTCTTGAAAAGGAGGAGATCATATGGTAGACACCTCTGTCACCCTCAGCGGTTGGCGGCTGGACAATCCCGTGATTCCCGCCAGCGGGACGTTCGGCTACGGATATGAGTTTGCGGAACTGTACGACATCAATTGCCTCGGCTCCCTTTCCATCAAGGGGACCACCCTTTCTCCCCGCTTCGGGAATCCCACGCCGCGTATCGCGGAATGCCCTTCGGGGATGCTCAACGCCGTGGGACTTCAGAACCCCGGCGCGGAAAAGGTGAAAACAGAGGAGCTGCCGCGCCTTGCAAAATGCTTCTCCAAGAAAGTCGTCGCCAATGTCAGCGGCTTTTCTCTGGACGATTATACCGAGGTTTGCCGCGCTTTGGACGGGGAAGAGCAGGTCGGAATTTTTGAAGTGAACGTCAGCTGTCCCAATGTCCACGGCGGGGGCATGGCGTTCGGCACGGATCCGGCGTCCGCGGCGGCGGTGACCCGCGCCGTAAAGGCGGTGACGACAAAGCCGGTGTATATCAAACTCAGCCCCAATGTCACGGACATTGTAGCGATTGCCCGCGCCTGCGAGGAAGCGGGGGCGGATGGTCTTTCGATGATTAATACGCTTTTGGGAATGCGGATCGACCCGCGCACCCGCCGCCCCGTCCTTGCCAATCGGACCGGAGGGTATTCCGGTCCCGCCGTTTTCCCGGTTGCCGTGCGGATGGTGTATCAGGTGTACGAGGCGGTCAACATTCCGATCATCGGTATGGGGGGCGTGACGAGCGCCCGCGATGTGATTGAGATGATGCTGGCGGGCGCAACAGCCGTAGAGGTGGGGGCGGCAAATCTGGTCGACCCCTTTGCCTGCCGCGATATTGTCGCGGAACTGCCCGCGGTGATGAAAGAATACGGAATCGAAAAATTAAGTGAAATTACGGGAGGTGCCCACTGATGGGAAAGGACGTCATCATTGCCTGCGACTTTGCAAGTTCCGGGGAGGTATTTGCGTTTCTTGACAAATTTACCGAAGAGAAGCCGTATGTCAAAATCGGTATGGAGCTGTTTTATGCCGAGGGACCTGCCATCGTGCGTGAAATCAAAGCGCGCGGGCACCGCATTTTCCTGGATCTGAAACTCCATGATATTCCGAATACCGTCAAGAAGTCCATGGCGGTGCTTTCCCGCCTTGATGTGGATATGTGCAACCTGCACGCCGCCGGTACCGCCGCCATGATGCGCGCGGCGCTGGAGGGTCTGACCCGCCCGGACGGCACCCGCCCCGCTCTGATCGCCGTGACGCAGCTTACCTCAACGGATGAGACAAGGATGCGTGAGGAGCTGCTCATTGACAGACCTATCGACGAAGTGGTCATGCACTATGCCGCGGGTGCCGCCGCAAGCGGGCTGGACGGCGTGGTCTGCTCTCCCTTGGAGGCGGGCAAGGTGCACGAGAGATGCGGAAAGGGATTCCTGACCGTCACCCCCGGGATTCGCTTTGCGGACTCCGACGTGGGGGATCAGGCGCGCGTGACCACCCCCGCGCGCGCGAAAGAACTCGGCTCCGACTATATCGTGGTGGGCAGACCCATCACCGCCGCCCCCGACCCCGTTGCGGCATATCGCCGCTGCGTGGCGGAGTTCGTGGACTGACCGTAAACCCCTGTTTGCGTATTTTTTCGTATAAAACAAATCAAATACCGTATCATAAGGAGTGTTTGACATGACCCATATCCAAGAGTTGATTGCAAAAGACCTTCTGTCCATTCAAGCCGTGTTTTTCCGCCCCGAAAAGCCTTTCATATGGGCGAGCGGCATCAAAAGCCCGATCTATTGCGATAACCGCCTGACCCTCACCGCTCCTGCGGTGCGGACCGACGTCGAAAGCGCGCTTGCCGAGACCATTCGGCGGGAGTATCCGGAGGTCGAGGTGCTGATGGGTACTTCCACCGCCGGCATCGCACACGCGGCAATCACGGCGCACCTGATGGGGCTGCCCATGGGCTATGTCCGCTCCGGCGCCAAGGACCACGGCAGACAGAACCAGATCGAGGGGCGCCTCACCCCCGGTGAAAAGGTCGTTGTCGTGGAGGACCTGATTTCCACGGGCGGCAGCGTTCTGGAGGTCGTGGACGTACTGCGCGCCGCGGGCGCGGAGGTGCTCGGCATTGTCTCCATCTTCACCTACGGGATGCAGAAAGGGCTTGAGCGGCTTGCCGCGGCAAACGTGAAAAACGTCAGCCTGACGGATTTTGACTGCGTGGCGCAAGTCGCCGCCGCACAGGGGTACATCAAGGAGGAGGACATCAAGCGTCTGATTGCCTTCCGCAACAATCCCTCTGATGAAAGCTGGATGAGAGCATAAGGAGCAAACATGAGACACCTGATTGAGATCATGGACCTCTCGACGGAGGAAATCGAAGAACTCATCGCAACCGCGTCCGGCATCATCGCACACCCGGAGGAGTACCGCGAGGTATGCCGGTACAAGAAGCTTGCCACCCTGTTTTTTGAGCCGTCGACCCGCACCCGCCTGAGCTTTGAGGCGGCGATGCTGGATCTGGGCGGCAGCGTCCTCGGGTTTTCCGAAGCGTCGTCCTCCTCCGCCGCCAAGGGAGAGAGCGTGTCCGATACGGTTGCCGTCGTCAGCGGTTACGCGGACATCATCGCCATGCGCCACCCCAAGGAGGGCGCGCCTATGGTCGCCGCCATGCACTCCGCCGTTCCGATCATCAACGCGGGGGACGGGGGGCATAATCACCCCACCCAGACCCTGACCGACCTGTTGACCATCAAGCAGAAAAAGGGAAGATTCGACCACCTGACGATCGGCTTGTGCGGAGACCTGAAATTCGGGCGCACCGTCCATTCGCTCATCGCCGCCATGTCCCGGTATGAGGGGGTGCGCTTCGTTCTGATTTCCCCGGAGGAGCTCAAGGTGCCGAGCTATGTCAAGGGGGAATATATCAAAAGCCGCGGGATCCCGTATACCCAGTCCACCTCGCTTGAGGACGTCATGCCGGAATTGGATATCCTCTATATGACCCGCGTTCAGCGGGAGCGCTTCTTCAGCGAGGAGGAGTATCTGCGCCTGCGCGACAGTTATATTCTCACGCCGGATAAACTGAAGAACGCAAAAGAAGATTTGTGTATCATGCACCCGCTACCGCGCGTCAATGAGATTTCCACCGAGGTGGACAGCGACCCGCGCGCCTGCTATTTCGAGCAGGCACGGTACGGGAAATTCATTCGCATGGCGCTGATTATGAAGCTGTTGGAGGTGCGCAAATGAAGATTGATTCCATCAGAAACGGTATTGTCATCGACCATATCCAGGCAGGGTCGGGGATGCAGATTTACAAGATGCTGCACATGGACGACCTGTCCTGCTCGGTCGCGCTGCTCCGCAATGTGCAGAGCCGGAAGCTCGGGCAGAAGGACATCATCAAGATAGACGCCGTGCTGGATATTGATTTGGACGTGCTCGGCTATTTCAGCCCCAATATCACGGTGAATATCATTCGGGACGGAAAACTGGCGGAAAAGAAGCACATCGGGTTGCCCGCGCGTATCACAGACCTGCTGAAGTGTAAGAATCCCCGCTGTATCACCACCACGGAGCAGGGGATCCACCACATTTTCCGTCTTGCAGACCCCGCCGCGCGGACCTATCGCTGTATCTACTGCGACGCCAAGGCGGAGTAAAATTCATTCCCGCAACAGAGGAGGCGCGAACCTCTCCCCGGACAATCAAAGAGAAAAAGAAAAAAGGCAGATTCCGCCGCAGGGCTTCGGAGTCAGCCTTTTTTGCAGGAAAGTAAACTTATTTGCGAAAGCCGAAGAAACCTTTTTTCTCATACGGCTCCGCCGTTACGGACAGCACGGTGTAGCCGGTGGCGGCAATGGCTTCCCTGAGTTTTCCCTCGTCGAGGGGCGCTTCGCTGATGATGACGGTTTCTCCCTTGCTGTGGGAGGAGGTCACTTTTTTGACAGGGAAGCCTCCGCGGACGGTATCGTTGACGTGCGCTTCACACATACCGCACATCATGCCGTCAATTTTCAGTGTTGTTTTCGTCATGGCTTTGTATCTCCTTTTCATGAGTAGTCATTTGGACGGAAGTAACCTTGTAGCCGGCTGACCGCACCGCGCTTTTCAGCGCCGCAGCGGCGGTGTGTTGCGTCAAAACCAGTGTTGCCGTACCGCTGTTGTGGGAGACCGTAATCTCCTCTACCCCCGGTATTTTTTCCAGCGCCTCTCTCACGCGCCCCTCGCAGTGCCCGCACATCATGCCGGTGATATGCAGGGTGCAGACAGTCTTTTGCGCTCTCTCGGGAGAAATGGCGCCGCCGGCGTTTTGCGTTTTCGGCGCCCTGCGCCTGTCGTGCTTCGGGTTGTATATCCCGGTCAGGTTCAGGCGCAGGGCATTGGTGACCACGCAGAAGCTGGAAAGGCTCATTGCCGCCGCCGCGAACATGGGGTTCAGGGTTAGTCCGAGACCGACAAAAACGCCCGCCGCAAGCGGAATGCCTATGATGTTATAGATGAATGCCCAGAATAGATTTTCACGGATGTTGGTCAGCGTGGCGCGACTCAGACGGATTGCGGCGGGGACGTCGACAAGCGTGCTCTTCATCAGAACAATGTCGGCGGCGTCGATTGCCACATCCACTCCGGCGCCGATGGCAATGCCGACGTCGGCGCTTGTCAGGGCGGGCGCGTCGTTGATACCGTCCCCCACCATGGCGACCCGCCCCTGTTTTTTCAGGTCGCGGATCACGCTTTCCTTGCCGTCCGGCAGTACCCCTGCGATCACCTCGTCCACGCCCGCCTGTTTTCCGACTGCCGCGGCGGTACGCTCATTGTCACCCGTGAGCATCACCACGCGGATTCCCATGTTCCGCAGCTCCCGTATGGCACGCGGGCTGTCCTCCTTGATGGCGTCCGCTACCGCAATGATACCGACGGGCTTTCCCGCGCGTGCAAAGACAAGCGGCGTTTTTCCCTCGGCGGCAAGCTCTTCCGCACGCGCCGTCATTTCGGGCGGGAGTGAGACGATCCCGCCGATATATTTCAGACTGCCTCCGACCAGCTTTTCTTCTCCCCGTACGGCGCAAAGACCGTTGCCGGGCAGTACCTTGAAGTCTGTGACCTCCTCCGTGGTGAGCGCCTGCGCGGCGGCATAGTTGCATACGGCTTTTGCCAGCGGGTGTTCGCTCTTGCTTTCCAGTGCCAACGCGGTCTGCAAAAGGGAAGTTTCGTCAAAGCCCTCTGCGGGCAAAAGGTCCGTCACCCGCGCTTCTCCCCGCGTGATGGTTCCTGTCTTATCAAGCGCGACGATACCGACTTTCCCGGTCTGCTCCAGAGAAACCGCTGTCTTGAACAGAATTCCGTTTTTCGCGCCCACGCCGTTGCCAACCATAATGGCGACAGGCGTCGCCAGCCCCAGGGCGCAGGGACAGCTGATGACCAGTACCGAAATACCGCGCGCCAAGGCATAGGCAAAGCCGCCCCCAATCAGAAGCCAGACAAGGAGAGTGACGGCGGAAACTGCGATGACCGCGGGGACAAAGACCCCGGATACTTTGTCCGCGATTTTGGCAATCGGCGCTTTGGTTGCCGCGGCGTCGCTGACCATTCTGATGATTTGCGAAAGGGTCGTGTCCTGACCGACGCGGGCCGCCTCGCACGTCAGGTAGCCGGATTGGTTGACGGTAGCGGCGGATACCGTATCACCGCGCGCTTTGTCCACAGGTACGCTCTCGCCCGTCAGGGCAGATTCGTTGACCGCGGCGGTGCCGTCTATGACCACGCCGTCCACCGGGATGCTTTCGCCGGGGCGCACTACGAATCTGTCGCCGGGCTTCACCTGCTCGATTCCGACGGTGATTTCCTTACCGTCCCGCAGGAGCACTGCGGTTTTGGGCGCCAGCTTCATCAGGCTTTTCAAGGCGTCGGTGGTCTTGCCCTTAGAGTGCGCCTCCAACATCTTACCCACGGTAATCAGGGTGAGAATCATGGCGGCGGATTCAAAATAGAACTCGTGCATCAGAGTCATCACGCGTTCGGTATCTCCCGCAAGCTGCGCGTGCGACATCATGAACAGGGCAACGACGCTCCAGAGAAAGGAAGCGGCGGAACCGAGCGCCACAAGGGTGTCCATATTAGGCGCACGGTGCCAAAGGCTCTTGAAGCCGCTGATAAAGAAGTTTTGGTTGATGATCATCACAGCGCCCGCCAGAAGAAGCTGTAACAGCCCCATGGCAATGTGGTCGCCCTCCATGAAAGAGGGAAGGGGCCAGCCCCACATCATATGTCCCATGGAGAAATACATCAGCACCAGTATAAGTATGACGGAGGCAATCAGACGCTTCCTGAGAAACGGGGTTTCACGGTCCCGCAGGGCTTCCTCGTCCTCGGAAGCGGCGCTTTTTTCACCCTCTTTGAGGCTTGCGCCGTATCCGGCGTTTCTCACCGCCGCTATTACCGCCTGCGGTGCGGCGGTGCCCTCTACCGCCATGGAGTTGGTCAGGAGACTGACCGTACAGGAGGAAACGCCGGGCACCTTTGCCACCGCCGTCTCTACCCGCGTGCTGCACGCGGTGCAGCTCATGCCGGTCACATGATATTGTTCCATATCGTTTTCACCTCGTTTTGCAAAAAAAGGAAGCGCGTTTGCACGGCTTTCGTGCCCGCATTTGCACGGGCATTTCATGTTTCGGGATAAGTATATCCTGTCCGTTTTTCGGAGCGAATAAACGGCTTTTACCGCATCAGCTTTTGCAGGGTAACCATCAACTCGTCGATGACCTCGTTCTTGCCGTCCCGTATGTCTCTCGCCACGCAGGTGTGAATATGGGCGGCAAGCAATTCGCGGTTAAAGGCTCCCAAAGCGGCGCCCGCCGCGGCGGATTGTATCAGAATGTCGTTGCAATAGGCGTTCTCATCGATCATGGCGCAGATACCGCGTATCTGCCCTTCGATGCGTTTCAGACGGTTGAGCAGTTTTTTCTTCTGTTCCTCCGTGCGCAGGGTGGTTTTCCCTTCACGGCAGCAGGGGCATTTTTCTGTTTCTCTCATATAGCACCTCCATATACCCCTCGGGGGTATTTCTGCGGATATTATATACCCGCCGGGGGTATTTGTCAATAGGTGCGGGTTCAGAAAAGAAATAAAGAAAACGGCGCTTTCGGCACCGTTTTCATTGGATGGAATCAAGCGGGAGAGGGGAATGACGGAAACTCTCCCGCCGCGCGGGAAACGCAAAGGAAAATGCAAACAAAACTGCAATTCCGTCGCTTAGGTACGGCTGGAGTGGCAAGCCACATAAAAAATCTGTCTTTCGCGCGCGATTTTCTGAAGCAGACCCATCGCGGCGTGGGTCTTTTCGTCATCCAAGTTGATGAATGGGTCGTCCAGCACCAAGGGGGGCTTCTGGTCGCGGAACAGCGCGTCGCAGATTGCGAAACGCAGACACAGCGCCACCAAATCCCTCCCGCCGCGGCTCAAAGCGGCGGCAGAGTGCGTGGAGGCGTATTTCGTGATGTTCACGCAGAAGTCCGGCGTGACGGTAAACGCCTCCGCCGCGTATTCGTCAGAGAACAGGGTGTCCTGTTCGTCGGCGGTGAGCAGCTGCATATAGTGGCGGAAGTGCAGCTGAATGTCGGAGAGATAACGGGAGGTCAGATTGGTGCGTGCGCCGGTCAGAAATTGCTGGGTCGCCTGAATGATTTCAAGACTCTTTGTATATGTTTTCTTCTTTTCTTCGAGATTGGCAATCTCCTGCGCGCAGGAGGTGTAGCGCCCGGCAGCAGCGGCGTAGCGCGCGTTTTCGCGCTCGCAATTTTCACGTTCTCTGCGCAGGGAATCAATTCGCTCCGTCAGGCGTTGCGCTTCCTCACTGTCGCGGCGGTCTTCCTCGCCGCTCATGGCGGCGGTGTCGTCAAATACGTCGGGGTGCGCGGCGCGGAAAGCCGCGAGGGCGTTCTTGGCTTCCTGCTCTTCCATCTGCGCTTTGCGCAGATCGTCCAGCTTGGTGCGGATGGCCCACAGGCGCTCGGCGTCTCCTTTGAGGGCGGAGTCCGCCTTTACGATGGGAAAGCCCTCAAGGAAATCCTTGAGTTCCCGCTCCATGCGGTCGTATTCCGCCTGTGCGGCGCGCACGGAGGAAAGGGTCTGCGCCGCGCGCCGGCGCAGATACGCGCAGCATATGCCGCCGCCTAATGCCAACACGCCGATGATGGGAAGTATCAGACGCAAAGGGGGGAGCGCATTCCCCGAGATGATACCGACAGCAATCAATGCGGCACCAAGCACGCAGAGCAACAGCGTCAGCCACAGAGGCACCCTGCCGACCGTCTGATCGGGGCGCTGTCGTTCGGAGAGCGTGCGGCAGATACGCATTTGTTCTTCCACGGCGCTCCCCGAGGGAATGTTGCCGGACAGATACGCACGGCAGGTTGCCGTTTGCTCCCGACAGCGATCTGCGTTGCGGATCAGGTCGTCCTTATGCGCATCGAGCGCGCGCGCTTCACGTACGGTCAGGGAAGCGTCCATTTTCCGGCGCAGGGCTTTCAGCTCGTTTTCGAGCCCCTCCCGCTGGCTGTCAATATCACGCGCTTTGCGGTTCCACTCGTTTGTCTTTTTGAGGGCGTCCTCGGCTTCCCCGAGTTCCGCTTTGCGTAAGGATAACTGCTGTTCTATCTGCGCAATCTGACCGCGCCCGCTCTGCACCCGGTAGAACTGGCGGCGCTTTTCCAGCTTCTTCATGGCGATCTCATAGTCGGAGAGGTCGTTCATGTCCACCAGCTTGGCTTGAATCCCGGTGTAGTCCTTTTCGTCGGCTGTCAGCCGCTCGGAAATAAAGCTGGAGCGCTCGTATCCCGCGGCGTCAATTCCGAATATCTCTTCTCCCAGCTTTGCGCTGTATGCTTTTGAGGCGAGACCGGTGGCGCAGTCGTAGAGGGCAAAGGTGTCCTCGGATTCCTTGGCGCCGAAGAAGCGCTCGACGCGGAAAGTGCCCTTTTCGGTCGAAAAGGTGAGGGTGCCGCCGCACTTGCCGCCCTGCCAAGGCGTATACCGCAACCGTTCGTTGACCTGAAGGTCGGTGGAACGGCTGGCGCCCCAGCCGTACAGCATGGCTTTGAGAAATCCCGTGAAAGTGGTTTTGCCCCATCCGTTGTCGCGGAGCAGAATGTTCATGCCGTCTTCGAAGTGATAGGCGAACTTGGAGAGTTTTCCGAAGTTCTCGATATAGCATTCCAGAAATTTCATTCGTCCACCTCCTCGCCGTTCAGGGCTTGGATGCCGCAGCGGATAATGCGCTCGCGGTCCTCGCGGCTCAGTCCGCTTTTGAGTACCGTGCGCACAAATTCTCCCCGCAGGGAAACGTCATGCTCGTATGCCTCCGGGCGCAGAGAGATATTGGACTCGTCCGTCACGGAAACAAAGAAGAATCTGCCCTCCAGCGCCGCGCGAAGCTGTCCGATATCCTTGTGCATATCCGGCTCTGCAATGCCGCGCAGCACCACCCGCACAATATCGTCTTTGGGAATGCCTTGCAGCTGCGCCTCCACCTGTTTTTCAATCTCTCTTTGAGAGAAGAGAAGACTGATATCCACGCTCACAAGGCGAATGGTGCGTTTGGCGAACGGGATGAAAACGGAGGAGAGTTTGCGCCCGTTGGTTTCAAGGAGCATAAAGCCCTTTTCTCCCGCTTCATCGAAGCCGCGCCCCTCCGGGGTGCCGCAGTACACCCAGACGCCCCGCTCGTCAAGTTGTTCCTTGCGGTTGCGGTGATAGTGCCCCAGCGCAAGATAATCAATATGCTTGTCGCGGTAGAATTTCGGGTTGATCACCGTCAGGTCGGTAATGGAATCCCCTATCTGCCCGTGCAGCATGACGATGTTGACGTCCTGTTCGTTGAGGTCCAGGTCATGGTATGCCGCGTTGTTTTCGCTTCCGCTGACGACCACATTATCATAGCGGTAAGAGCCGAACGTCTTTTGCGGAAAGGTTTTGAAGTTCTTGGGCGGGTTGCATGGCTCGTAGCCGTCCGTATGGTTGCCGGAAAGGCAGAGAAAGTCGATTTCCGGGTGCGCCGCTATCTGGCTCATGACATAGCTTTCCGCGTCGGGGGCGGGGTGCGCGGTGTCAAACAGATCGCCCGCGATCAGAAATACCCTTACCCTCTGCTGTGCGGCGTATTCCACCATGCGCGCAAAAGTCAGAAGCAGTTCCTTACGGCGCTGCGACGCGATAGCGGGGTCAAAGTTGGATTCCAAAACCGAATCCAGATGCAAATCTCCCGTATGAATGATTTTCAAGGGGATACCTCCGTTTGTCGGATAGAGAATAAAAATACATAATGCGCCATGTGGGAAGCCCTTGCGGCCGGGGTACGGCGCGAAGAAAGGCTCCTTATGCGTTCGGCGAAATCAGCTGTCCGTCACGTTCCGTGACCGTATGCCGTGCGATCGCAAGCTCCAGTCCCGCTTGGAGCCGCGGCTGCAGCGCCACGGTGGGGCGGGCGTAACCGAAGTAGCGCGCCACGGTCTTTGCAGCGTCCTCCTTTGAGAGGGAAAGCTGTTCTTCGGTGATCGCGGCGAACGCCACTGCCAGTTCCTCACGCGGGATGTCCTCCGGCGCCCGCCGTTCGGCAGGTGTGGCGGGAACGCGCCATTGCGCATATTCCTCCGGTATCTGTCCGAGACTCCAATAGAAGGTAACGTCGCCCTCGCGGCGCGCCGAACAGCGGGTCTGCGCAAGCAGGGAAACCAAATAGGAATCCATACGCGGCGTCGGACGGATGCCCCACGCGTCTGCCACGCGACGGCGGATGAGAGCAAAACTGACGGGCGCCTCGGTAATCAGAATCTCACGGATCAGGTAAAGGACCCGCTTGGCGTTTTTGGGGTCAAAGAATGCGTCTGCGTTGCGCTCTGCGGCAGCGACTGGCTCGGTTTTCGTGACTTTATAGGTCACGCGTTCGCCGTAAGTCAGACGGGAACCGGGCATGACGGGCTTTGAAGCCGTTTTGGCAACAGTTACTTTGTCCGTCTTTGCGCCGGCACCGACGGCGGCAGGGGCGTTCAGTGGGGCGGGAGCAGAAGAAGCAGTCAGGACTTTCTCTGCGCGCCGCGCCTGTCTGCGCGCCGCGTCAATGGCTTTCAGAATTTTATCGAATTCTTTGGTAGGCGCGTCCCAGAAATCCACGCTCCACACATGGTGCAGGCGCCAGCCGAGGGAGGTCAGCACGTTTTCACGCAGAATGTTGCGGTCGCGCGCGCTGGAAGTGGGAGAGGGCGGGGTGCTGTCGCACAGAATCCCCAGCAGATATTCTCCTTCATGCTTCGGGTCGATGACAGCCGCGTCGATTTTACAGGAGGATTCCCCAACGTTGGTGTCGACGCGGTAGCCGCGGTCGCGGAGCATTTCTGCAATGCAGTCGCCGAGTCCATAGGGCGGGCGTTCTTCCGACGAACGCGAGGCGAGCGCTTCCATACCGTCCCGCGCGTATTCCAAAAACGCACGCAGACCGGCAACTCCCTCGGAAGAACAGCGGTCAAGATCGATCTGTTCTGGCTGGAGGGTGGAAAAAATCATCATTTCCTGCCGTGCGCGGGAAACGGCAACATTCAGGCGCCGCCAGCCGCCGTCACGGTTCAGGGGTCCGAAATTCATTCCCACATGACCGGTACGGTCGGGACCGTAACAGACGGAGAACAGAATCACGTCGCGCTCGTCCCCCTGTACGTTTTCCAGATTCTTGACGAAAATCGGCTCATACATATTCGCCGCCTTTTCTTCCAACTCCGGCTGGCGGGAGAGCCGCGCCTCCAAAAGGTCCTCAATGAGGAGCTGCTGTACTGAGGAAAAAGTAACAATACCGATGGATTGCCCGTCGTACGCCGGGGTGCGCAGACGGCGCACGACTTCGCTGACCACCGCTTCCGCTTCCGCACGGTTCTGCTTGGTGCGCCCGCGGTCGTAAATGCCGTCCACGGGGACAAGGGTCACGCGGCTGACGGGCGAGGTCGGAGAGGGGAACGTAAAGAGGTGGTTGTCATAATACTGACGGTTGGAAAACGCGATCAGGCTCTCATGGCGGGAGCGGTAGTGCCACAGCAAATGGAGCTGCGGCATGGAGAGCGCCAGGCAGTCGTCCAGGAGACTGTCAAGATCCTCTCTTTCATAGTTGTCTTCATCGAAATGCGTGGTGGTGAAGAAGGTGGTCGGCGGCAGCTGCTTGGGGTCGCCCACCACGATCAGGTTCTTGCCGCGCGCAATCGCGCCGACCGCTTCACAGGTCGGCATCTGAGACGCTTCGTCAAAAATGACCAGATCAAAGAGAGGCTGCGACGGGTCGAGATACTGCGCGACGGAGAGAGGGCTCATCAGCATACACGGAGAGAGCCGACGGAGCAGGTGCGGGATACTGTCAAAGAGTTTCCGCAGGCTCATACCGCGCCCGCCGGAGCGGATGGCACGGCCGAGGGTGGCAAGCTCCGAGGAGGCGGCAGGCTCCGCCGCCACGGGAATACGGGCGCACAGGCGTGCGCGCAACTCCTGCACCGTCATGGCGGCAAAACGGTCGCACACACGGTTGTATTCCTGAATCTTCTGCTCCATCATGACGCCGCTGAAGGCAGCCAGATTCGGGTCTGCTTCCAAAAGGAAAGTGGCGATGGAGAGAGAGGCGTTGCGGTAGAAAGCGGAGAGCAGATCTCCCAGCTTCACTTTTCCGCTTTCCGCCGCGGCGGTCAGAGCGCCGAGCCCGGCGCCAATCATTTCCTCACGCTTGAAGCGGTAACTGCAATAATCGCGCAGACTGTCGAGACGTTCTTCCGCACGGCGGAACAGGACCCGCTCGGAGACAATCCAGTCGGTGTAGGTATGCCAGTCGGCGGGGTCGGCGTCACAGAGAGCGGCAATGCGGCTTTCCAGCGCTGAGATTTGCGTAAAGGTTGCGGCAAAGGAGCGGAACAGGTTGGCGTTGGAGAGCAAATCTCCCTTGCTTGCGAGGCCGTCAATTGCGATAAGGATTTGTTTGATATCCTCCGGGTCGTCGGCGATCGGGCGCACCAGACGGTTGATGTCGTAGGCGTCTCTCCACAGGCGCTCCAGATACCCGAAGTCGCTGCCCTCCGGGCGGCAGAGGTCGCCGAACAGGGCGCGCCCCGCGGGAAGCAGGTCAACGATGATTTTCGCGGTGGATTGATATTCCTCCACCATGCGCCAGACCCCCTCGATTTCGCGGTTTGTCAGGGATGTCGGGTCTTTGGCATGGACGGCAAGACGCTTGCGCTCCGCTTTGATCCGCGCATGGCGTACAAAGAGGTTGGACATCTGCGCGGCGCGCAGATCCCGCAGGGGAGCGGAGGGATCGAGCTTCAGCAGATCCGCGTCAAAGCGGAACAGAAGCACCTCCCGCAACTGTACGTGGCGTTTTCCGGTCTCACACAGCCTTGCCACGCGATCTTCGCTGAGCAGCAGGGCGTCCGAGGTGACAAGTCCGGCAGGCAGTACGGTTGTATCCGCCAAACGGGTGCAGAGAGAAGCAATTGCGGACAGTTGGTGATAGGATTTCACCCTGCCGAACGGAATGAGCTTGCACAGTTCTTCCAGGGATTGCTGTAAGGATTCCGACAGGCGCAGATATTCCTCCAGCGCCGCCGCGATACGCGGTTTGTCGCTTTGCGAATAGGACGGCTTGCAGTATATGGAAAGCGGGTTGTCCAACACGCCGCCGCAGCCGTTTGCGAGGGCGATATACTCTTTGATCAGATCCTCCCATGCTCTCCACATTGCGGGGGTCATGCTTTCAAAATGCTCCCGCGTGAAGAAGTCCAGTTCCGGCGCGTTGCGGTACTGTTCATACCGCGCGATCGCATCGTAAAGCGAGAAGCCGCAGGGGTGCACCTCATGAATCAACTTCATGGTGCGGTTGAGCGCCCGGCGCAGTGTCAGCAGTTTTCCCGCTTCCTCCGCGTGCCCCGCGGGGGAGACGGCATGGGCTTCCTCCAGCGTGTGCCCGAGGTTTGCCAGTACATCGGTCTTTTTTGCTTTGTCGGAGTGGAGTTCAAGGCAGAAATCAGAAAGCCCGAGTTTGTCAAGACGGTCTTTCACCACGTTCAGCGCCGCCATTTTTTCGGCGATGAACAGAACGGATTTTCCGGCGTACAGCGCGTTGGCTATCATGTTGGTGATGGTCTGGGATTTTCCCGTCCCGGGAGGTCCGTGCAGCACAAAGGTCGCCCCCTGCGCTGCCGCGACAATGGCAGCAAGCTGTGAGGAGTCGTAGGGCAGGGGCGCCGCAATGTCGGCGGGCAGGACCTTTTCGTCCAGTTCCGCCGCGTCCATGAACTGCGGGGCGTCCCGCCAGTCGGCACGCCCTTCAATCAGGGAGTTTACCACACGGTTGCTCTCCAAGTCCGCCGCGCGGTTGTGCAGATCGTTCCACATAATAAATCTGCTGAAGGAAAAATTGGCAATGCTTGCGGCTTCCACCACATCCCAGCGCGCCATGTGCATGATGGCGCGGCGGACAACGGCAAACACCTGCCTCAGATCAATCCCGTCGGATGTGCGCGGCAAAGGGTCAAGCCCCGGTATTTGTATATCAAACGTGGTGCGCAGCAATTCAAGAAGCGTGATATTGAACTGCGGTTCCTCCTCACGCACCCGCAGGACGTAACCTTTAGGGGCAGCATGACGAACCAGCTCCACAGGCAAAAGAACCAGCGGGGCATAATATGCTTTTGTGCTGCGGCCGTTTTCGTACCACCGCATGAATCCGATCGCCATATACAGCGGGTTGGCGCCGCTTTCTTCAACGGATATGCGTCCGCTGCGGTAGAGCGCCGTCAGCGCCTCCGCCAGCTCTTTTTCGTCCGCATAGGAGCGGATGCGCTTCTGATCAAGCTCCGCCCGCAGGAGTTTTTCCGGTAAGTCTTTCGGTACGGGATACAGCCCCGCCTCCCGGGTCAGAGTAGGGTCAAGTTCGTTCGGGCGCGGCAATATGGTAAAGTCGCCGCCGGCAAGAACCGTGCGTTCCAGTGCGCCGAGATTGTGGGAAAGCAGCTGCAATCCGCGCCGGGCGGAACGGAAGTTCAGAAGGGAATTGCGCAGGGAAAGATCCAGCAGCTTGCGCTCCCAAAGCTGTTGCTTTGTATAGGTAATGGTCGCGCTTTCGCCGGTCAGGCAGGCTGCCGGGAGGGAATGGGTCTGCTTTTTCTCGCGTGCATCCGCGTCGGGAGATAGCAGGTTGCCCTTGCGGTCGTAACGGCGGAGAGGGATAGGCGCGATACCGCTCAGCCGCGTGCGGCGGACATCGATGGCGTAGCGGAAGCGCGAGGCGTCCGCCAACTGTGCGGAGCCCTCTTCGCAGGCGACGGAAAAAGGCTTCCCGCGTGTCAGGGCGGTGCATTCCAGAAGACAGATTTCTCCGATGCCGTCCGCCGTGCGCTTCGTCAACTCGGATATATCGTCCTGGATACATTCCGGAAAGGTTTCGTCCACCAGCCAACAGCCGACAAACGCGTGGGATTCCGTCAGAATCAGCAATGGGTGCAGACGCACGTATTCCAAACAGCCGGAAAGAAGCAGAGCAAGGTCAATACAGGTGCCGGTGCGGGTCTCGGAGATGGTGTCCGCCAGCCGCAGTCGCTGTCCGGCACTGAAACTCGGGGGCGGGAGCTGGTAGGTAATGCCCTCCTCGCAAAGGGCGGTGTAAATCGCCTCCACCTGTTTGAGAAGCGAAGTGGGGGAACCGGTTGCATAGCCGTCGAACATCGCGCCGCGTTCGAGACGGCGCAGACGGGAGGTTGCCCGCTTGACGATCTCGGCAATGTACGGGTGATTGGGCGTGACAAAGGACGCGGTGATTTCCGGCATAATGTTCAGCCCCTGCCACTGGTCATAGGCAAGCACGGACATTTCGCGGCTCTCCTGAAGGAGAGTGCCGTCGGAGTTGCGGAGGGTTACGGTCAGAGAGCCGCTGACCGATTCTGTCAGCGAGAACAGCACCGAGGGAACCGGTGACAAGACGGGGGTTATCTCACGGCGTTCTCTTGCGCGCAGAAGCGGGATTTTGCAGGAATAGGGCGTGACAAAAGCGGGGTCCGCCTCTACCGTGAGGGTCAGACCGCGCAGTTCGTGTCCGCTTGTATTCCTGATACGCAAACGATGAATCGGCTGCACATGGTTTTGCTGCATGGCAAAATTGACTGTTTGAGAAAGAAGTATTTCAAATTCGACTTCGTTCGGCATGATGATCTCCCGCAAATGATAAATCATAAATATTATACCTTTACGCGCATGGGCGTGTCAACCGCAAAATCGGCTTTCGGGAATTTTTTGCCGTTTCGCCGAAAACCGAGCGGAATTATGTAACAGAGCGCCCAAAAACATAAATTCACTATTGATTTTTTACACGCAGAAGTGTAAAATAATCGGTGGAAATTAATTGTGAAGGAGTTATCATATGCCGTTAGTATCTGCAAAGGACATGCTGACCAAAGCCAAGGCAGGCAAATATGCCGTCGGTCAGTTCAACATCAATAACCTGGAATGGACCAAGAGTATTCTTCAGACCGCGCAGGAGCTCAACTCTCCCGTGATCCTCGGTGTTTCCGAGGGGGCAGGTAAGTATATGTGCGGCTTCAAGACCGTTGCCGCAATGGTCAAATCCATGATTGAGGAGTTGAATATCACCGTTCCCGTCGCGCTCCATCTCGACCACGGTACCTACGAGGGCTGCTACAAGTGCATTGAAGCGGGCTTCTCCTCTATTATGTTCGACGGTTCTCACTATCCGATTGAAGAGAACGTCGCCAAAACCCGCGAACTGGTGAATGTCTGCCGCGAAAAGGGTCTGTCCCTGGAAGCGGAAGTCGGCGCCATCGGCGGTGAGGAAGACGGCGTTGTCGGTGCCGGCGAATGCGCCGACCCCAACGAGTGCAAGATGATTGCCGACCTCGGCGTGACCATGCTGGCGGCAGGTATCGGAAACATTCACGGCAAGTATCCCGCTAACTGGAAGGGACTTTCTTTTGAAACGCTGGACGCCGTACAGCAGAAAACCGGTGAAATGCCCCTCGTGCTTCACGGCGGTACCGGTATTCCCGCGGATATGATCAAGAAAGCCATCTCTCTCGGCGTTGCAAAGATCAACGTCAATACCGAGTGCCAGCTTGCGTTTGCCGCCGCAACCCGTACCTATATCGAAGAGGGCAAGGATTTGCAGGGCAAGGGCTTTGACCCGCGTAAACTGCTTGCTCCCGGCGCGGAGGCCATCAAGGCAACCGTGCGTGAAAAGATGGAACTGTTCGGCTCCGTCGGCAAAGCGTAAGATAGACGTTGAATCTGTCGGATGAAGCAATTGAAAAGGCGCGGTGTTGAGCCGCGCCTTTTTTCGCGTTTTCCAACCCTGTCAGGAATTGACACGCGTATTTCCGCATATCCCGCCGCCCGGCGGCGGACACTGCAATTGACCTGCGTTTTCTACTTATATGCGCCTAAGGCGCCCGCCTTGCAGCCCGGTAAAACATACATAACGATTCGGAAAGAGGGAGGTCATGTGATGCGGGGGCAGACAAACGGCGGTATGGCGCGCAGCGTGCAGGCACTGTATATTCTGACGGCACTTGCGGCGCTTGTCGGCGGGATATGGTGCGGCGTGCGGCGGGAGTATGCGCTGATGGGGCAAGCGGCATTGGTGCTTATCACATTGGCTGTCCCTCGTCTGTTTGCGCTCGCTTTCCATGTGTATTTACCCGCGCCGCTGGAGGGTTTGAGCGTGATATTCCTCTTTCTAACCGGCGTTCTCGGCGAGGTGCTGATGTTCTATGAAAAATATGCGTTTTGGGATCTGACGCTCCATTTTCTCAGCGGTCTGCTGTTTTGCGCTTTCGGGCTCTCCTTTACACAGACAGGGAGGGGCAGGGGCGGCGTGTCGGTATTTCACCGCGTGTTCTACGCGTTCTGCTTTTCGCTTGCCGCAGCCGTTATCTGGGAATTTTTTGAATTCGGCTGTGACCGTCTTTTTTTAACCGATATGCAGAAGGATACCCTGTTGCATAGTCTTTCATCCGGCTATCCTCATGCGGGCGGGATGCTGGGGCGATACACCGGGATTGAGGAAATGACTTTTACCGGACTGGCAGCGCCTCTTGCGGGATACCTGGATATCGGACTCTACGATACCGTTGAGGATATGTTCATGGGGACGCTCGGCGCCCTTGCGTTTTCGGTATGGGCAGGATTTGAGCTTGTGCGCGGCGGACGTCTGATCGTTCGCTTTATCCCCGTCAAAAGAGAAGATTAACAATACAAAGAAAAAAACAAAGCGAAGCCTGCATTTTCAGGCTTCGCTTTGACAATAAAAGGCTTTGCGAAAATCAGTTCTGCGTTTTGGAACGGGTCTTGATTTCGGTCAGCAGCTTGTCGAAGAAAGCGGACTCCTCCATCGTGTACGGTTTCTCATGCACGCGGTCGTTGACCGTGAGGGTGCCGTTCTTCATCTCGTTTTCGCCGATGACAAGGATATACGGGGTCTTTTCCAGTTTCGCATGGCGGATACGGTAGCCAAGCGTATCGGAGGAATCGTCAACTTCCACGCGCACGCCGTTTGCCGTCAGGCGCTTTGCCACGCCGTACGCGTAGTCGGCAAAGACCTCGTTCAGCGGCAGGACGACGACCTGCGTCGGCATCAGCCATGTCGGGAGCGCACCCGCAAATTTTTCGATCATGTAGGCGAGCGTCCTCTCAAAGCAGCCGAGAGAAGTGCGATGGATGATATAGGGGTTCTTCTGCGTGTTGTCGCTGTCGGTGTATTCCATGCCGAAACGCTTTGCGAGAAGCAGGTCAATCTGAATCGTGACGATGGTGTCCTCTTTGCCGAATACATTTTTATATTGAATATCCAGTTTCGGTCCGTAGAACGCCGCTTCGTCAATGCCGACTGTGTATTCGACCCCGAGGTCGTCCAGGATTTTTGCCATCAGGCTCTGCGCTTCTTCCCATTGCTCCGGCGTGCCCTCATACTTGTTCTTCGGGTTCGCGGGGTCCCACTGCGAGAAGCGGAAGGTGCAGTCCTCAAGCAGACCGACGGTATCGAGCATGAACTTGGCGAGGTCAAGGCATTCGCGGAATTCATCCTCTAACTGCTCGGGACGCAGGATATAGTGTCCTTCCGAGATGGTGAACTGACGGACGCGGATCAGACCGTGCATCTCCCCGGAGTCCTCGTTGCGGAACAGGGTGGAGGTCTCTGTCAGGCGCATCGGCAGATCGCGGTAAGAACGCTTGCGGTTCAGAAACACCTGGTACTGGAACGGGCAGGTCATGGGGCGGAGCGCGAAGCATTCTTTCGTTTCATCGTGCGGGTCGCCGATGACGAACATCCCGTCAAGGTAGTGGTCCCAGTGTCCGGAAATCTTGTAGAGATCGCGTTTAGCAAACAGAGGAGTCTTGGTCAGCAGGCACCCGCGCTTCTGCTCCTCATCCTCCACAAAGCGCTGAAGCAGCTGGACAACCCGCGCCCCTTTCGGGAGCAGAATCGGCAGTCCTTGTCCGATATAGTCGACCGTTGTGAAATATTCCAACTCGCGTCCGAGCTTGTTATGGTCGCGTTTTTTTGCTTCTTCAATTTGGGCGAGGTGGGCGTTCAACGCATCCTTGATCGGGAATGCGGTTCCGTAGACTCTCTGAAGCATCTTGTTCTTGGAGTCCCCTCTCCAGTACGCACCGGTGCAGGAGGTCAGCTTGAACGCCTTGACCGCGCCGGTGGAGAAGAGGTGAGGACCCGCGCACAGGTCTGTGAATTCTCCCTGACGGTAGAAAGAAATCACCGCGTCCTCCGGCAGCGCTTCAATCAGCTCCACTTTGTAGGGCTCGTCCTTTTCACGCATGAACGCGATGGCTTCCGCGCGAGGCAGCTCAAAGCGCTCAATGCGCAGATTCTCCTTGACGATTTTCTTCATCTCTCCCTCTATTTGCGCCAATACCTCGGGAGTGAAAGAAATCTCGGAGTCGAAATCATAATAGAAGCCGTCTTCGATTGCGGGACCGATGGTCAGGTGCACGGAGGGGAACAGGCGCTTGACCGCCTGCGCCAAAATGTGAGACGCGGTGTGGCGGAATACGTGCGCACCGTCTTTGTCCGCAAAAGTCAAAAGCTCCGCTTTCGCGTCTGCTGCGAGGGCGTATGAGAGGGCGACGACCTTGCCGTCCACCCGCGCCGCCAGAACCTCCCGGTCAATCAGCCCCACCGCCTGTGCGGCGTCATAGACCGTGACGGCGCCCTCGGAATTGTACTCCGCCTGTTGTGCGCCGCGTACCACTGTAATGTTTGCCATGATTGAATCTCCTTTTCTATGCGTGACGAATGAGCAGTATGCTGCTTCTACTGCTTTTCCCGGCGGAAAAAGCAGTACCCCGGACACAAAAATGTGTCCGGGGTACACAGAGAGAACAGGCTCTATGCACGGTTCCACCCGAGCGTTTCACTCATTCGTAAATTCACTTGTTTTCAGCGGATGGTACCCTTGCGTTTCCTCCCGCCGCGCTTTCAGCCAAGGCGCCGCTCTCTGTGGGGAACCCCACGCAGGACTTGTTCCACGACTGACATTGTAGCACGCCTCCGGCGTTTTGTCAAGCGTGCGTGAAAAAGTCACGTTTCATACCGAAAAAAGCCGAATGGAAAGGATTTAGGTATTCACCAGTTTATACAGGTCGCTCTTGGTCATGCCGCGGTCGCGCGCCGCGGCTTTGATGGCGTCCATGCGGGAAAGACCTGTCGCTTCGTAATGGGCGACGTGTTCCGCCGGGGAGAGCAGAAGCAGGCTTTCATCCGCCTCCTCCGCGGCGTACTTGCCGCCGGTGCGTTCCTCGTCTCCCTCTATCACCAGTACGTATTCTCCGCGCGGCTCTTTTTCCTCATAGAGCTTCACGGCGTCCGAGAGCGTGGTGCGGATGATTTCCTCGTTGCGTTTGGTCAGTTCGCGGCAGAGAGAGATACGGCGGTCGCCGAATACGGAAAGCATATCGGAGAGCGTGGTGCGGAGCTTGTGCGGCGCTTCATAGAAGATCACGGTGCGGCGTTCGGCTTTGATTTCCCCAAGGCGCCGCATACGTTCCCCTTTGACCGCGCTGAGAAACCCCTCAAAGGCAAAGCGCCCGGTAGAAAGCCCCGAGACTGCCAGCGCCGAAACGGCGGCGCACGCCCCCGGGATGACCGAGACGCGGATGCCGCGCTCCGCGCAAAGGCGCACAATGTCCTCGCCGGGATCGCTGATCGCAGGCATACCCGCGTCGGTCACCAGAGCGCAGCACTCGCCCGCTTCCACGCGGTCGCATATTTCCTCGCCGCGCTTCTTTTTATTGTGTTCATGGTAACTCACCAGCTCGCGGTGAATGTCGAAGCAGGCAAGGAGTTTCGCCGTGTTGCGGGTATCTTCCGCGGCAATGAAATCACATTCCCGCAGCACCTTCAGCGCTCTCTCTGAAATGTCGGAAAGATTGCCGATCGGCGTTCCCACCAGATACAGGGTGCGGGGTTCGGTTCTGTTTTTTTCGTCAGTCATATTTTTTCGGGAAACTCCCTTTCTCCATGATGTGGCACATATCGGGGGATTCCGCCCGCTCCGCAAGGTCGGAGCCTATCAGGAGAGGCGGTGTGACGCGCAGTCCGGGTTTTCCGCCGCGACAAGCCTCTACCAGTACGATCGAGGGGGGCAGGGCGACGGTGGCGTGGACGAACGTCATGCGTTTGGGTTCCATCCCGTTTTGCGTCAGCGCGGCAAACAGTTCGGTCAGACGGTCCGGGCGCCAGACGCAGAAGAAGCGCCCTCCCCAACGCAACTTGACGGAGGCGGCACGGGCGAAATCCGCAATTCCACCGCAGACCTCGTGCCGCGCGATTTGCTTTTCCTCACTTGCGCACGCGGGGCAATCGGTACGCATATAGGGCGGATTGGAGAAAACCACGTCAAACTGTCCCTGTCCGTAGGCGGCGGGGTTGCGGATATCGGCTTCGGTTACCGACATGACGGTTGCAAGTCCGTTCTCTTCCGCGTTCCGTTTGGCAAGCGCGGCGTAGGCGGGTTGTATTTCCACGCATTCCACCTCTCTGACTTTTCCGCGCGTGGCAAGCAGAAGGGAAATGATACCGGTTCCGCCTCCCAGTTCCAAGGCGCGGGATTTCTCCGCGCGTCTGACATAGGCGGCAAGCAGGAGGGCGTCTGTGCCGAAGGTCAGTCCTTGGGTATTCTGGATCAGAACCAGTTTGTCGTTGACACGGTCAAGCCGTTCGTTCGGGGAGAGTACGCTCATGAATGTCTCCTATAAAAACAGCGGAGAAGAATACCCTCTCCGCTCTTTTTTAAGTATTGCAGTCGGAATTACTCCTCAGCGGGAGCGCCGACAGGGCAGACACCTGCGCAGGTGCCGCAATCGATGCACTGATCCGCATCAATCACAAATTTATCATCGCCTTCGGAAATGCAGCCGACGGGGCATTCGCCTTCGCAAGCGCCGCACTTGATGCAATCATCACTGATCTTGTATGCCATTGTTTCTACCTCCGTGTTTCGTAATTGGTTGTATTCATTCTAACATATTTCATAGAAAAATCAAGGGGGAACCGACAAAAAATTATTTCCTTTTGTATCTTACGGATTTTCTTTGTCGTCTGCTTTGCTCTGCCCTTGGTTTTTGCCCTGCCGGCGAATGACGGTCAGCTCCGTATAGTCGTAGTATTTCGGCGCTTCCGGCTTGTCGTCGAGGCGCACTTTGACGGCGCCCGTCAGGGGTTTTGTCTCCATGACAACGCCGCTGCCGTTTTCCGTCATGACCGCGGCGCCCACGCGGGGCAAGAGCTTCTGCGCCGTCTCATAGGTTTCGTGCTCAAAACGCAGACAGCACATCAGTCGTCCGCAGCAGCCTGAAATTTTGGCGGAATTTAAGGAAAAATTCTGCTCCTTTGCCATTTTGATGGACACCTGTCCGAAGTCGTTGAGAAACGTGCTGCAACAGAAGGGTCTGCCGCAGGAGCCGATACCGCCCAGCATTTTTGCCTCGTCGCGGATACCGATCTGGCGCAGCTCGATACGGGTGCGGAATACCGAAGCAAGATCCTTGACCAACTCGCGGAAGTCAACGCGGTTTTCGGCTGTAAAGTAGAAAATGAGTTTGGAATTGTCAAAGGCGCATTCCACGTCCACCAGTTTCATTTCCAGTTTGTAGTGCGCCGCTTTTTGCGGGAAAAGGCGTGCCGCCTCCTGCTCGGTTTTCATGTTTTTCTCATGGCGGGCAATGTCCTCCGGCGTGACGGAGCGGATCACACGGCGCAGGGGAAGAACCAGCTCGGAGGTGCGGACCTCTTTGTTGGCGATGGTGACAAAGCCGTACTCGTCGCCGCGCGCGGTATTGA
This sequence comes from uncultured bacterium, assembly GCA_945920215.1. Taxonomy (GTDB): domain Bacteria; phylum Bacillota; class Clostridia; order Oscillospirales; family CAG-272; genus UBA1740. The sequence goes on along the minus strand of CAMEJM010000001.1, from coordinate 28,524 downwards.
CGATCACTTCGTCGCCGTTATGGAAAATCATTCCGCAGGGGTCAAAGTAATAAACCTTCCCCGCTGTGCGGAACGTCACACCCACAATTTCGATGCAGGCGGGCTGTTCCTGAGCGGGCTGTGCGGCGGTGACTGTATTTTCGGTGTTACGATCGTTCATGGGGTTCCTTTCCGTCTCTTATACTTCCGTGAAAAGAGACAATAACGTCAGTTGCACATTGGCATTGTCGCTCAGCGCCGCGCTCGCGGCGTCCGTGTGGTCGGACAGTCGCAGCAGGCGCGTCATGCCGGCGCTCTGCGCCAAAGCCTGCGCGGCGGCGCGGTCGGTGTAAAAGCAGAGGGGACAGGCAGGGTTGCGGCAAAGCAGGATCAGATCCCGCAGCGCCGTGGAAAGCAGCCCCAAAATCCCGCTCAGTTCCTGTCGCTTGGTGGGCAGCGCCTGCATGGCGGGTATCACATCTGCATAGCGCGTGCGGTGCAGCATGGCAGTGATCGTTTGCTCCGTCAGAGCGCGGTCACGGAACAACTGTTCGCTTTTTTTCTTGTCAAGCAGGGTCAGCGCCACGCCCAGTCTGCCGCCGGCGCTTTCAAGCACCACATCTTGCTCCGCGGGGCTTTTTTGGCTCCATCCCGTTGCCTCCGGGTGCTCTGCCAAGGCTTGTTGCATCTGCCCGCGGTCAAGCAGGCGCATACGCAGGGTTTGCGTGCGGCTGCGAATGGTGGGGAGCAGGGCGTCGGAGCGGTCGGTCAGAAGAAAAATCAGCAGGTCTGTCGGCGGTTCCTCCAGGACAATCAGGAGGGCGTTCTGCGCCTGCGGGGTCATGGTGTGCGCGTCGTCGATGATATACACCTTTCTTTCTTCCTCGGAGGAAGAAAGATACATATCTTGTCGCAGTTCGCGGATCGCGTCAACGCCGATGGTGGCGCCTGTCGGCGCAAGATACCGCACGTCCGCCGAATTGCCGGAGAGAATTTTGCGGCAGTTATTGCATTCTCCGCAGGGCAGCACGTCTGCTTGTCCGCGCCGCTCGCACGCCAGCGCGGCGGCGATTTCACGGGCGAAGGTGCGCTTGCCGCATCCGTCCGCCCCCTCGATGATATAGGCGTGGGAGAGGGTGCCGTTCAGAACGGCGCGCCCGACGGCGGCGCGGTTTTCTTCATTGCCCCGGATATGCGGGAAGAATGTCGGCACAGCTCTCTCCTCCTCAAAATCATGATAAAACAGTATATCATATCCGCGCGGCACTGTCAAATCCTTTTGCCGTCCCCCATGCGTGAATATTGCGTGGAAAATCATGTGAGAATACTTGCAGAAACGCCGAAATTATGCTAAACTGTATAAATCAATACAAGTCAGGTTCGCGGCAGTCTCATTTGCTGCCCGACCGAAGGAGCAGAGAAACATGAAGCACACCCGTTATTATATCACCACCGCCATTGCCTACGCGTCGAGAAAGCCGCATTTCGGCAATACCTATGAAATCATCATGGCGGACGCTTTTGCACGCTTCAAGCGGCAGATGGGCGAGGACGTTTTCCTTTGCACCGGCACGGACGAGCATGGGCAGAAGATCGAGGAGCTTGCCGACGCGGCGGGCGTTTCGCCACAGAAATATGTGGACGGCGTAGCCGGAGAAATCCGCGCCATCTGGGATCTGATGGGCGCTTCCTATAACCGTTTCATCCGCACCACGGACGAGGATCATGTAAATACGGTACGGAAGATATTCACCCGCTTTTATGAAAGCGGCGATATCTACCTCGGTCATTACGAGGGCTGGTACTGCACCCCGTGCGAGTCTTTCTTCACCAACACGCAGGTGGTGGACGGCAAATGCCCGGACTGCGGCAGACCCGTCAACCAGTCCCGCGAAGAGGCGTATTTCTTCCGTATGTCGAAATACGCGCCGCGCCTGATCGAATATATCAAATCTCACCCCGGATTTATTGAGCCGGCATCCCGCGAGAAGGAAATGCTCAACAACTTCCTTTGCTCCGAAGAGGGGTTGCAGGATCTCTGCGTGTCCCGCTCCTCTTTCAAATGGGGGATCCCCGTGGACATCAATCCAAAGCACGTGATTTACGTGTGGCTCGACGCGCTTTCCAACTATATCACCGCCATTGGATATGACCCTGACAAGAGCTATGAGGAGCAGAGTGAGGAGTTCCGCTCCCTTTGGCCCGCCAAAGTGCATATTATCGGCAAAGATATTCTGCGTTTCCACACGATTTACTGGCCGATTTTCCTGATGGCGCTCGGTCTGCCCCTGCCGGAAAAGGTGTTTGGGCACCCGTGGTTCAACGCCGCCGAGGAGAAGAAAACCGGCGACGGCGCCGAGGTCAAGATGTCTAAGTCCCGCGGCAACGTGATTTACGCGGACGAGCTGGCGGAGTTGTTCGGCGTGGACGGCGTGCGTTATTACGCGCTTTCCGAAATGCCCTACGATCAGGACGGCAGGATTTCCTATTATAACGTGCTGGCACGGTACAATACCGACCTTGCCAACAATCTCGGCAACCTTGTCAGCCGTACGCACGCCATGACCGTGAAGTACTTCGGCGGCGTTGTTCCCGCGCCTGCGTTAGAGGTCGCACCCGACGGGGAACTCAAGGAAGCCGTGCGTCATGCTGTGGCGGAATCGAAGATACTCTTTGATACGTTCCATATTGCCGACGGGCTCGCCGAAATTTTCGCAATGCTCCGCCGTGCCAACAAATATATTGACGAGACAATGCCGTGGGCGCTCGCGAAAGACGAAAGTCAGAAAGAACGCCTCGGAACAGTGTTGTACAACCTGCTCGAAGTCATCCGCGCCGCCGCCGTTCTTCTGACGCCGATGCTGCCCGGTACCGCCGATAAAATCTTTCAGCAACTCGCGACCGAGGTGCGGGATTACAGCACGGTGCAGGCATTCGGTGCGCTTGAAAGCGGCAAGAAGCTCGGCGAGGCAAGTCCGCTCTTCGCCCGCGTGGACGAGAAGGTCATCGACGCGCTGGTAGCCGAAAAGGCAGCCGCCGCCGAGGCGGCTGCCAAAGCGTCTGCCCCTGTTCCGGAGCCGGAGCATGAGGCGCAGATCGGAATTGACGCATTCGCCGCCGTGGAACTGCGCGCCGCCGAGGTCATTGCGTGCGAACCGATACCCAAAGCAAAGAAGCTTCTGAGGCTGCAAGTCGATCTCGGTTATGAAAAGAGACAGATCGTGTCCGGTATCGCGAAATTCTATAAGCCGGAAGATTTGATCGGTCGGAAAGTCGTTGTGGTAGCCAACCTTGCCCCCGCCACCCTGTGCGGCGTGGAAAGCCGCGGTATGCTGCTTGCCGCGGGAGAGGACCCCATCCGCGTCGTGTTCCTTGACAGCTCGGTCAGAAACGGCGACCGTATCCATTGAGATGCAGTATTTCGATTCGCACGCCCACTACTATGACGAGAAACTGATTCACGAAAGCAAAGAACTTCTTTCGGGGCTCTTTGCTTCTTCGGTCTGCGGGATTGTCAATGTCGGCACTTCTCCCGAAACCTCGCGCATGGCGGTGGAGCAGGCGCGCTTGTATCCGCATATGTACACCGTTCTCGGCATTCATCCGACGGATTGTGAAGCGCTTGACGATCATCCGAGCGGTCCCGTGGCGGAAATCGAAGCCATGCTGCGGGACCCCGGCAGCCGCGCGGTCGGTATCGGTGAAACGGGCTTGGATTATTATTGGGAGCCGTATAATCAGGAGAAGCAAAAGGCATATTTCCGCGCACAGATGGAATTGGCGAGGACATTGGGATTGCCGGTTGTGGTGCATGACAGGGAAGCGCACGGGGATTGCTTCGGGATCGTGTGCGAGTACCCGGAGGTGCGCGGTGTATTCCATAGTTACAGCGGCAGTACCGAGATGGCAAAGGATTTGATCCGCCGCGGGTGGTATGTATCCTTTTCCGGCGTCCTGACCTTTCAGAACGCCCGCCGTGTACGGGAAGTCGCCGCGGCGATGCCTCATGACCGCGTTCTGATAGAAACGGACGCCCCGTACCTTACCCCGCACCCGCACCGCGGGAAATGCAATCATTCAGGATATTTGGTTTATACCTGCGCCGCGCTTGCCGCGGCATGGGGAATCAGCGAGGAAGAAACCGCCGCGCTCACTCGCCGCAACGCGGAGGAACTCTTCGGCATCCCTCACTGAGGCAGAAAATACCTCGAAGCATGGGATACACCGCCGGACTGACTTGCCCGATGAAAATGCTCATACCCCCGAACCCGCTGTGCGCGAAACGCTCCATGCAGGTATACAATTGCTCCGAGTCCCCTCCGCACGTCCGACGTTTGATCAAGCCGCGCCGCCTATTGCCGGGGCGGCTTTTTTCCTGTTCCGCAGGCAGGGCGGGAAGCATAAGGCGGCATTGCCGCGGGCGATAGGAATCGCCGGCGTCCTCAAGCTGCTCACACAGAGGTTTGTCACTTGCAAGTAAGGGGATCAGACCATCTGTCCGTTCTTTGTATTCAGAGAAAGTGTCGGGAGACGCGAGAAGAAAAGAGAGGGGCATGAGCGCGTACACGAGCAATCCGGCATTGCGGAAGGATGGTGCCAAAGCGGCGAGCGTGCGCGGCGCGGTGGAGGCGTTTTGCGCGGTGAGGTCAATGACCACCCCGTCATAGTCCTCACGGAGCGCTTTGATGTCACGGGCGCGGATGGGGCAGGGACAGCCATGGGGCGTGAGGGTGATCAGGGGCACCGCGTCCCATTCCCGCGCCGCGCGCGCCAGCATACGTCCGTGAGGGAGACGGAGACGGTCGCCGTCCGTTTCACCGCCCAATACCGACAGAAAGGTCAGATAGGGAAGAACGCGCAGTATTTCCCGCGCGGGAGTTGTCACATCCGCAAACCCGTTCAGGAGCAGCGAGGAACGGCATTCGCAGTTTTCACTCACGACGATTTTTTCTCCGCGCCGGATATAGTTGCGCATACAAAGCTGCTGATTCATTCTTGCGAGGGCGCGTCGGCTCACGCCGAACCTTCGGCACACCGTGTCCGCGTTCTCCCCGTATTCTCCTCGGTGAACACGGCGCGGAGCCGGAATGACAAGGCGCGCCCCCGCTTCGACAGATTCGCCGTCGAGCGTCGGATTGGCTTCCGTCAACGCCGCCGCTTCAATGCCGAAGAAAGCCGCGATTTCGTCCACGGTTTCTTTCCTTTTGGTTTGATAGATACGCATTGCATTACCTCCTGTTTTTCTGTGACAGGATATGCGGGCGACGACCGGGGCGTCCCTGAAAGGGTGAATATTTATCGCCTGAATCTCTCATACTGTTTGCAAACTACTTTTGGAGGCAAACAGATGAACCAATCCGTAAAAATCGTACGTACAAGCGCCCGCGAGATACTGGACAGCCGCGGGAATCCCACGGTGGAGGCGTCGGTTTATCTCTCCGACGGGACCGTCGGGGTGGCGTCGGTTCCGTCCGGCGCGTCGACCGGCAGCCATGAGGCGCTGGAAATGCGCGACGACGTCCAGAGCCGCTGGGGGGGCAAAGGCGTGCTGCGCGCCGTTGAAAACGTCCGCCGCTTGATTTCTCCCGCGCTGACGGGCGCAGACGCCTATGACCAGTTTCTGATTGACAGCACCATGATCTCTCTCGACGGCACGCAGACCAAATCCCGTTTGGGAGCCAATGCTACCCTGGCGGTATCGCTTGCCGCCGCACGGGCGGCGGCTTGCTCGCTTTCCATGCCGCTCTACCGTTATCTGGGCGGCGCGCGCGCCAAAAGATTGCCGGTTCCCATGATGAATATTCTGAACGGCGGTGCGCACGCTTCCAACAATGTGGATATTCAGGAATTTATGATCGTACCTCTCGGCGCGGAAAACTTCATGGATGGGGTACGGATGTGCTCGGAAATCTATGCCGCATTGCGCGCCATTCTGAAAAGCGAGGGCAAGTCTGTTTCCGTCGGCGATGAGGGCGGTTATGCACCCGACCTCGACGGGGATGAAGAAGCCATTGAACTGATTATCCGTGCCATCGGGCGTGCAGGCTATGATACCGACACGGTGGCTCTCGCTCTCGACGCCGCGGCAAGCGAATGGTGGGATGGCGAACACTATCATTTGCCCAAGCGCGACAGACGGATGTCGGCAGAGGAACTGGTGGACTACTGGGAGGAACTTGCAGATCGGTATCCCATCGTATCGATTGAGGATGGGCTCGGAGAGGATGATTTCGAGGGGTGGCGCAACCTGACGAACCGGATAGGCGGGCAGGTCATGCTGGTGGGGGACGATTTGTTTGTCACCGATTCCCGCCGTCTTGCCGACGGTATCGAAGGCGGGTATGCCAACTCCATTCTGATAAAACCGAATCAGATCGGCACTTTGACCGAAACGCTTGAGGTCATCGATATGGCAACCGTGAACGGGTATCGATATATCCTGTCTCACCGTTCTGGGGAAACGGAGGATACCGCCATTGCGGACATTGCCGTGGCAACAGGGGCGCCGTTTATCAAATCCGGCGCACCCGCAAGAGGGGAGCGCGCGGCGAAATACAACCGCCTCGGTAAAATTGAATGCGTGCTCGGCGACGCCGCCGAATACGGCATATAATCTAATCTCATCTGATCCGTATGCTTCGGCGCGTCTCCCTCTGCGGCATCGTTTTTTCTCCGCCGCCGGAGCAGGGAGATACAGCGAAAACCAACCCTGCCCCTTCATGCAAAGAAAAATTTGTCCCGTCCCGTAGCGGGCGGGACTTTTTTGATAAAAAGTATTGACAAAAACCGCGTGATATGTTACTATATACACCGTTGCCCCTGTAGCTCAGATGGTAGAGCATTTGACTTTTAATCAAAGGGTCCGGAGTTCGAGTCTCCGCAGGAGCACCAAACCAAAAGCAACCGTTGCCTTGCGCAGCGGTTGTTTTTGGTTTTCCGAGGAGACTCGAAGGACGAACGGCACAAGCAACCTTTCCAAAGAAGAGCAGGGAGGGGACGACAAGGCAAAGGAATTGCCCCCGAAAAACACAAAAGGGGTCCTTGCATCCGACAAACAGCGGCGCCTCGCTGTTTTTTTATTGCTGCCTGAAACGGTTTGTAGCTAAGTTTGTATGTAAAAATGCACAAAGTGACAAAAGAGTTTTGCTCCATAATCACGGTTTTTTACTAAAACATTGAAATAACCGGGCGTACGTGTTAAGATTGTATAGAATATAAATATTATATGCCCACACCCTTATCGGGAGGAGGATCCATATGAACCTGAAGAAAATTCTGAGACCCTATCTGCGGCGAATGCGTTTTGAATCCGTCATGCAGGCTTGCTTTGCCGCGTTTGCGGCGGGAGGAGCGGCGGCACTGATCACGCTGCTGATCATGCGTTTGGTCAGCTCCGTAACTCTTTGGGGGCTTTTGATCGGCATTTCGGTTACAGCGGCAATCATTGCCGGGATTTTGACATACATACTGATCTATCGTTCCAGTTATCAGGCGGTGCTGCGCCGCGTGGACGGTGCCGGGCTTCAGGAACGTCTGGTAACCATGATTCAGTTGTGGGACGATCAGTCGTTTATTGCCAAGACACAGCGCGAGGATACGCTTGCACGTCTTGCAGCGCTGAAGCCGCGCGCGGTCTCATTGCATATTCCTCTGATTACCACAGCGCTTGCATTTGCGCTTTCTCTGACCGGAGTGGTAGGCGCTATGGTGCCCTCGTGGGAGAGAAGCGCGACGCCCGTCAGCGCCATCGAGGACGATTACAAGGTATATCACCCTGTTGTGAAAGAACTGGTGGAGGATCTATATAAAAAGGTGGACGCTCTGCCGGACGATATTGATCCGGACATCAAAGATAAACTGGAGCAAATCATCAAGGATATTGACCAATCGCAGAACAGCGGGGAACAGAAAGACAATACAGACCGCGTTTCCGACCTTGAAGAGATGATTGACCAAATCAATCAGATGATAAAGGATAATCAGGTCAGCAAAACGATAGGCGATATTCTGATGCAGCTTGAAAACACCAAGGAGCTGGGCGCCGCCCTTGTCGCGCGGGACGACGCGCTGGTGCAGGCGGCACTGGACAATATGGTACCCGGATTTATGTCTCTCCTACAGGGCATTGTCAAAGAGATCAACGCCTGTGAAGCGGACAGCGTTACCAAAAACGCCATCCTCGGCTGTTTGAATACGACCCTCAACAAGCTGGAAGCGGGCAACCCTGCGACCGGAGCAGCCTACGGCTTTTCCGAAGCAAAGGAAGTCATCCGTGTCAACGCGTTGGAGCCTATCCGAGCCTTGCTGCCCGATGCTGAAACCTCTCTCGGCGCATTGCTTTCCGCCGGTTCCGCTACCGCTGCACTGGGACAGGCAATTGTGGCAGGTGATGCCGCCGGCGCCCTTGCGGCATTGCAGGAACTTGATAATTCGCTGACCGCTCTTGAGGGAGCAGAGAAGATCGCCGCTCTTGACGCTCTGATTACCGATTTCACAAGCGCACTGACCGCCGCGACCGATTCGGAAAGCGCACCCGTGCGCGCCGCGCTCGGTAACTTTCTGACCGCGCTCCGCAATACCAAGAATCTTCTGGAAATGGGCGAGGATGCAACGCAATGTCTTTCCAATGGGTTTGAGCTTGCCGCTTCGGAACTTCCCACGGCTGTTTTGCAGGAGAAAGTCAACAATGCCGCTGTGAGCGGCGCTGTTTCGTCCCTTGAAGCAATGCTCGAGGGACAGACGCAGGCGCAAAAACTGGCAGCCATTGCGGAGGATATTGCTACGGCATTTCAGCGCGGTAACTTTTCCGAATCTACGGAGATAGATTTGATTCAGGCGCTTGCCCACTTGATGAAAGGGCTTGAGAGTGCCTCGGCTTCCGCCGCGCAGAATAAAAATTTCAACACGCAGTTGGAATACACCCTTTCGGTCGCTTACAGCGAGATAACCGCGGCGCTGCATCAGGAGAAGAAAAACGAAGATGCTCTTAAAGATATTTTGGAAGAAATCCAAGACGCCATAGATGAAATCATGGAGAATGAGAAGAATGCGGACGTCTATGTGCCGACCGATCAGGATAAAGACAAGGACGAGCAGAATTCTTCGCAGGATCAGAATAATGATCAGAATCAATCTCCGTCCGGCGGAGGCTCGGGCGGAGGGACAGACGACCGTTCGGACTTGACCTTTTACAACCCCATCACCGGCAGGGACGAACAGCTCACCGAAGAGAATCTCCGGGAATTCAAAGAGAGAATGGACAGAGAGATTGAGGCAGGCACCTACACGGACCAGCAGAAGAATGAACTGGAACGGTATTATCAGGCGCTGTTGCAAAGATTCAATTAACTTCAACCCTCTATGCCTCTCGACGAGCGGCTTAACTAAACAAAAAAATCAATAAGAGAAAACAGAATGGAGTATCCGATGGCAACCGAAACAGTCAACCAGAACAGTTTGTCTTTCTTCAAAGAAAAAAGCGAAAAGATTTTTAAGGAAATCAGAAAGGATGTCATTGGACAAAACGAAGTCGTTGAATTTACCGTTTTAGCGATTATTGCGGGCGGCAACGTACTGCTGGAGGGCGCGCCCGGGCTTGGTAAAACCCGCTTGGTACGTTCTCTCGGACGCGTCTTTGACCTGCCTTTTTCCCGTATCCAGTTCACCCCTGACCTGATGCCTGCGGACGTGACAGGTACCAACATCATTGTCAAGGATGCGAATGGCAACTCCTCATTCTCTTTCCAAAAGGGACCGATTTTCAGCAATATTGTTTTGGCGGATGAAATTAACCGTGCTACCCCGAAAACGCAGTCCGCACTGCTGGAGGCAATGCAGGAGCATACCGTTACCGTTATGGGCGAATCCCGGAAACTGGATGAACCCTTCTTCGTCCTTGCTACACAGAACCCGATTGAACAGGACGGCACTTATCCGCTGCCTGAGGCGCAGATGGACCGTTTTATGTTCAAAGTCATTGTGCCGTTCCCGTCCGTGGATGAGCTTGAAAAAATCGTCAATGTCACGCAAAAGACAATGGCGGAAACCGCGCTTGCCGCGTGCAGCGGGGAAGAGCTGCTTATGATGCGTCAGACCGCAAAGGAAATCCCTGTTGCGGACGATGTCATGTATTACGCCATGCTGCTTGTTTCCTCTACATATCCGGACAACGCGTTCGGGATTGAAAACGCCAAATACCTCAGATACGGCGCAAGCCCCCGTGCCGCGCAGGCAATCATCACCGCCGCAAAGGTCCGCGCGCTTCTGCACGGCAGATATAACGTATCATACGAAGATATCGACGCACTGGCGGTACCTGCTCTCCGCCATAGAATCAAACTCAGCTTTGAGGCTGTGACGAGCAAATTGACGACGGATACCGTTATTAAGAATATTATCACCGAATTGAAAGCCAAACTGCCTGCTCTGCAAAAAGCGCGTGATGAACGCCGTGCAAAGGAGAAAAAAGCACAGGTAGCGGCAAAGCCTGCCGCGCCGGCTGTTAAGCCCGCGACAACCGCCGCCAAACCGGCAGCAGCGGCAACCGTTCCTCCCGCAAAGCCCGCCGCAACGACGGCAAAGCCGGCAACACAGACAGCCGCGCCGACTGTAAAGCCGGCAGCGCCCGCTACTGCATCCGCGGTAAAACCTGCTGCTCCCACAGCCGCGCCCGCTGCGAATCCGGCAGCGCCTGCTGACGCTGCAAAGCCTGCCGCTCCTGAAGCCGAGAAGCCCGCACACAAAGGTCTGTTTGGCAGAAAGTAATCCTGTTATCAAATGAAAAGAAAAGTATTGGACGGGGAGTTTCTCGAAAAGCTCGAATCCGTTTCACTTGCCATGAAGGATGCCATGACGGGGCTTTTCGGCGGCAGCCGTAAGGCTCACGGTTACGGGAATACCGTTGAATTTGCGGATTTCCGCGAGTATGTGCCGGGGGATGACCTGAGGCGTATTGACTGGAATGTCTACGCAAGATTTCAGAAGTACTTTATCAAATTGTTTACTGACGAGCGTCAGCTCCACCACCGCGTGATCATCGATTGCTCCGCCTCCATGGCGGCGGGGAAGCCTGAAAAAGCGCTGACCGCTTTGCGGATTGCCACCGCTTTCGGATACCTTGCGGTATGCGCGATGGATCGGGTGTCGTTTCAGCTGCTGCACGATGATCATCTGGACGATTTGTGCGGCACGCTGATTGGCAAAAATGCCGTATGCAATGCAGCTCTATTGATGGAAGACGTGGAGTTTTACGGTGAAAGCGATCTTGAAAAAGCCGTTCTCAACTATCCGAGTCCGGGCTATGACGACGGTATGACCGTGGTGATTTCAGACTTCCTGACCGAGAGCAACTGGAAATCCCTTGTTGATTTTCTGGTATACCGGCACCGGGAGGTACTGTTGATCCAGTTGATGTCTCCGGAGGAAATCAACCCGACAATGGCGGGTGATATTCACCTCATTGACATGGAATCGGACAGACCCGGAGACCCACGGAACGTGCGTATGAAGATCGGCAAAGGGTTTTTGAAAGCCTATCATCAGGCACTTGACGATTACCGTAAGGAAATTTCGGAGTTCTGTATTTCACGCGGCGCCGCGTATATCTTCGCGTCTACCGATCAACCGATCGAGCAGATTATTTTTGAAAAGGGATACGAATCGGATATTATCAGATGAGTTTTTATATGCCTTTGGGTCTGCTGGGGCTCCTCGGGGTTCCGGTACTGATCCTAATCTACATATTGAAGCGGCGATACCGTGAGGAAACCGTGCCGAGTACATTCATGTGGAAGCGAAGCCTTGCCTACATGAAAAAGCGTTTCCCATGGAATCTGCGCAACTCCATTCTTCTCTTATTACAGATACTTGCCATTGTCTTGGTGAGTTTCATCCTGGCGCGCCCTTATGTCGTAGCAAAGAAGTCAAATGAGGTGATTGCCATCATTGACGCGTCAGCCAGCATGATGAGCCAGGACGAGACGGGCACCACCCGCTTTGCCCGCGCCGTCAAAAAGGTGGAGGAGCTTGCTGAGGACGCCGGTCCCAACAGCCGCGTTACGGTGATTACCGCGGGGGACACCGCCAAGCAGCATATTTACCGCTCCGACGTCCGCGCCGATATCAAGAGGGCGCTGGCGGAGTGTGCCTGCACATACAGCAGCCCGGATCTGGAAGGGGCTTTGCGCCTTGCCGAGAGTGCGCAGGAGGAAAATACGCAGGCGAAAATTGTACTTTATACCGATACCGCATATGAAACGGCGGATGGCGTCGAGATTATCGACGTGACTAACGGGGAATGGAATATAGCGGCTCTCGGTCTGGAAGCGCAGCAGAACGGCGGTATCTGGAGCTTCAAGGGCAAGGTCTGCTCTTACGGAGACGACCTTACCGTCACGGCTCTGCTCTATGTGGACGGTGAGTATGTCAGTGCCAAAAAGGTATCCTGTACAGACGGCGTTCCCGCCGAGGTGGCATTCCGCGATTATGAGTCTGTCGACTTCACCTATGCGCAGTTGATTGTGTCCGTAGAGGGAGGCACCGACGCACTGACGGCGGACAACACCTATTCTTACTATCGTCCCGCTCAAGCGAAAAAGAATATACAGGTGGCGTACGGCCCCGGCTGTTATGACGGCTTCCTGTACAGCGCTCTGCGCGTTGTCAACGACGGCGGCGTGACGACAGCCGTTCAAGTAAATGATTTGGATGAAAACGGATGCGAGCTGCGCACGACTGTTTCGGGGGTTTTGCAGGACAGCCGCATCAAATATTCCGGCTTTGACTTGTATATTTTTGTAGGCGTGATGCCGGAAACGCTTCCGCAGGACGGCGCGCTTTGGTTTATCAATCCCCCCGTTGTAACGGTCGAGGACGAAAACGGAACACCGGTGCAGAAACAGATTCAGTTCCCGGAGGGGATTTCCGCCCGGGTGGGAGATAGCTTTGAGGCAAGCGAAAGCGACAGAGCCTATTCTCTCGGCTTGAATATCACGGATGAAGAACCGTATGCTTCGGTGCTGCGTGGGCTTTCATTGCAAAATGTGGCGGTGAAGAAGTATACCTCGATTGAGTCTGACAAATATGTCGGTCTTGTGCGATGCAATTTCAATACGGTACTGGCGGCAGGGCAGGAGGGGCATCAGCGCGTGATGATCCTTACCATAGCGCTTTCCGACCTGCCGACCAATATGCTGGATTATGTCGTGCTGATGGGCAATATGTTTGCTTATTCCTGCCCGGATGTGATAGACGATCAGATTTATACCGTCGGCGAGAGCGCGGTCATTACGGTTCCTCCGGGAGCAAGCGAAATCACTGTGCTGCGTGACAACACACCCGTGAAAGTCGTCCCCGCTGACGATATGGAGTATCTGTTTACGCTCCCCGGCAACTACGAGTTCCAAATCACCGTGGTGCATACCGGTGCGGACAATATGACTGAGGCGGAAACGGAGACGCTGTACTGTTTTGCGGCGATTCCCTCCGAAGACAGTAACATTTATTCTACTCAGGATTCGATTGGGGCGGAACCGCTGCCCGACGGTCTTGTTACAAAACTTGAGCCAACCGAAATCTGGTGGTATTTTCTGATAGCACTGATGATTGTACTGATGGCGGAATGGTGGGTGTATTATCGTGTGTAAATATACCGTATCATTTGAGCGCCCTTGGGTGTTTTTCCTCTTAATTGCCGCGGCATTCCTGGTTTTCTTCCCCTATTTTCGTATGCCGCGCAACAAGAGACGCACTGCGGGCAGGATCATATCTTTGGCGCTTCGTTGCGCCTCAGTGGTCATTGTGCTGTTTCTGCTGGCAGGCGCCACATTTACCGAAACCACTCTTGTGCCGCGCTCTACCTCCATGGTGATTGTCGTCGACTATTCCGACTCCACGTCGTCGCTGCGTGATCGCATGGACGACTATGTGGAGCAGATGGTGGAACAGGCGGAGGCGGGCACAAAAATCGGTGCGATCGTTTTCGCGGACGGAACCTGCACGGCGTCAGAGCTGTCTTCCGATAAAGACCGTGTGATTAAGGACTATTTCAACCTGCGCAGCACCGGTATGGCGACAGACGCCACCGATATATCCGACGCCTTGAAGGCGGCAGGCGCCATGTTCCCCGGCGATACGCAGGATAACAAGCGCGTGGTATTGCTCTCCGACGGGCGCCAGACCTCCGGTAATGCATGGGAGGCTGCGGAAATCCTCTTACAGCGGAATATCCGTTTGGACGCCGTCTCTTTTGATGCGACCTCAGAGGATTTTTCCGAGGTTTCCCTTACCGACTTCGCCGTTTCACCGGGACAGGTCATTGACCATGGAAAAAGTGTGACCCTGAATGTAAAAATCCGCAGCACCGTTGAGACGGAGGGGACCATCCGGTTCTATGACGGAGACAAACAGCTGTGGTCTTACCCTGTGGCGTTGAATATCGGCGATAACCGTATCACGCAGCCGATTGAAAAGCTGGAAGACGTCGGCATACACGCGCTGCGTGTGGAACTCGTCCCCGCTGATGATTCCATTTCCCAAAATAATACTCTGTGTACATGGGTGAAAGTCAACGGTGACGCCAAGATACTCATTGTGGAGGGCAGAGTAGGTCAGGCAGAGCGCTTCAATGAGCAACTGGAGAGTCTGTATGAGACAGACGTCATTACGCCCTCTCAATTCCCGACCGCAATGGAAGACCTTCTGCCGTATGACGAGATCGTATTGATGGATGTGATGGCGACAGCTTTGCCGGACGGGGCGGATCAGTTGATCGACCGCTTTGTTTCCAAACTGGGGCGCGGGTTGCTTACCACATCCGGCAGCGATACCGATGCCTACGATTCCTACGGGAATACCAAGCTGGGGGATATGCTGCCCGTCACCATGACGTTGGATGAGACGATCAACAATATCGCCATGGTTCTCGTCATAGACGACTCGGGATCCATGTCAAAGGGACCTTATAGCTCAACGGAGAAATTCCTTCCCGCGTTGGACGGTGCGAAAGCGTGCATTGACGCGCTGTCGCCGAATGATTATGTGGGTATTGTCACTTTCCATGCGCAATCCGATGTGAAGCAGCAGCTGATTAAGGCGACCGATAAGGACGCTTTGAAGGAATTGGTGGATGGCTTTTCGACAGACGGCAACACGGGTACCAGTTACAGCGCAGGTCTGAACGCGGCATACGATATGCTGCGGGGCTTTAACGGCGCCCGTTCCAAGCATGTGATATTCCTCTCCGACGGGGAACCGACCGACAGCAACTACGCCTCTTTGCCAACCTCGATGAAAAATCAGGGTATCTCGCTTTCCACGATTGCATTGTGCGCGACCGATAAGGCGAAAAATACTTTGCATAAGATGGCGCAGGACGGGAACGGCAACTTCTACAGTATCGACAAAGACGAGGACTTGTCGTCGCTTGCCAATATCATGGAGGATCTGACCCTCAAGGCTAAGGAGCCGCAGTTTGTCAACACGGAACCGTTCAACCCGAAAGCGCAGGACGATACGGGGATGCTGTCCGGTGTGGACGTTTCCCAAATCGTCATGGGCGGCTACATCGGCAGTACGATTAAAACCGAAGCAAAAATGTCGCTGTACAACGATGATTTCCGTCCCATTATTGCCGAGTGGAAATGGGGACGCGGGTATGTTACCGCGTTCATGACCAATCTGGGCGGCGAGTGGTGCGAGGAGTTGTTTACGTCGGAGTATGGGCTGCGCTTGATTACCAATCTTTCTTCGCAGTCTCTGAATGACGAAAAGCAAAGCACGGCAATGACGCCGAGCGCAGAACAGGATGACCGCACCGCAAAACTCCGGGTAGAAACGGCGCTGGATCTTTATGGACAGCAAATCACTGCGACGGTCAGTTGTGACGACGAAGACGATCAGGTCATCAGTCTGAGCAAGGTCAGCACCGGCGTATATCGCGGCGCTTTCCACACGGAAGACCCGAACAAGGTGTACCTGCTTTCGATCACCATGACGGATGCCGAGGGGGCGGTGCAGGACCGCGCCGTCTATGCGTATTCCGGCGGAATCCTGAAAGAATATGACCTGTTCGGGCAAAACGGAGAAGAGTTGCTTGCCAGCATTTCCTCTATTGCCGGCGGGGAACTGATGAAAGAGGTCGATGATTTGTATGCCGCGATCCTGCCGAATGTGCGCGAACATACAACCGACGCGTTGGCGCCCTGTGCGCTGGCTCTTTTGGTCCTGCTTCTTACGGATATTCTGATGCGTATTCTGAATTTCTCGTTCGGCGGGAAGAAAAAACGCCGCTGATCTATTCCAAGGGCTGTTTTCCGAACAAGTATTATTTGCAGCGGATAACTAAAAAAACGGCGGGCGCACCTAAGTGCGCCCGCTTTGCCGTTTTGTTCTTCTGGCGGGGTTCGGTTGCCGGGAAAGAAAAAACTGCCTGCATATCAAAAAAGACCGCAGGATGCCTGCGGTCTTTGAAGTTGTAAGAGGTTATCTCTTGGAGAACTGCGGAGCACGGCGTGCAGCCTTGAGTCCGTATTTCTTTCTTTCTTTCATACGAGGGTCGCGAGTCAGCAGACCTGCCTTCTTGAGGAGGGGCTTGTTTGCTTCGTCTGCAACGACCATGGCGCGCGCGATACCGTGACGGATAGCGCCTGCCTGACCGGAGATACCGCCGCCGCGAACGTTGACGACCACGTCAAACTTGCCGAGAGTGTCAAGAACGGCGAAAGGCTGGTTGATGATGAGTTTCAGAGTCTCAAGACCGAAGTATTCGTCAGCGGTCTTGCCGTTGATGGTGAATGCGCCGGTGCCGGGATATACGCGCACACGCGCAACAGACTTTTTGCGTCTGCCGGTGCCGTAAAAATAGGGTTTTGCACTTGTATAAGTCATGTTACGATTCTCCCTTCTCGAACTCAGTCAACCACGATAGGCTTCTGCGCGGCCTGAGCATGCTCAGCGCCTGCATAGACTTTCAGACGGGTGATGGACTTGTCGCCGATGCTGTTGTGAGGCAGCATACCTTTGACTGCAAGACGCATTGCCATTTCGGGGCGCGTCTGCATCATGTGGCGATAGGTTTCGGTCTTCAGACCGCCAATGTAGCCGGAGTGATGCTGATAAAGCTTTTGATCCAGTTTCTTGCCGGTCAGAACAGCCTTGGATGCGTTGATGATGATAACGAACTCACCGCAGTCAACATGAGGGGTGAATTCAGGACGGTGTTTGCCGCGAAGAATGTTCGCAGCGGCAGCGGCGGTTCTGCCGAGGGGCTTATTTGCCGCGTCAATGACGAACCATCTGCGTTCCACAGTGTTCGGGTTTGCCATGTAAGTGGACATTATGTTTCCTCCATTTGAATAATCGGTCATACGACCTGTCTTTACAAGCCTCTGCATTATACCATGCGTATAGGGGCTTGTCAATACTTTTTGACAAAGAATTTCGAAAAAATTATTTTAAGAGCGGCAATGCTCTTTTTTTCTCTCGTTTTCTCATTAAATCTCTCGTTTTCTGTTTTGCAATTCACAAATAAAAACATGAAAATGCACTTGTCCCGTCGGTTGCGCCGGTTTTTATCGGCGGCGTCGCGTGACGGGAGGGAAGAGGGGTATTTGTTGACAAGAGAACAGAGAAACTATATAATAAACGCAGAAAATTGAAGCGGAGGCAATGATATGAAACTTGCAATTGTCATCAATGGCAGCGGCGGCGTCGGAAAAGACACGTTGTGCGAAATAGCAGGGAAGCATTATCGCGTCCGGAATGTATCCTCCATTACCCCCATTAAAAATCTGGCGGTGCAGTGCGGCTGGCAAGGGGAAAAGACGGATCGCGCCCGTAAATTTTTAGCCGATCTCAAGCGCTTGACCGTCGAGTATAACGACTATCCGACCCGGTGGCTTGAAGAGGAGTACCGCAAGTTCTCGCAGGGCAATGAGGAGATCATGTTCGTACATATCCGGGAGCCTGAGGAGATAGAAAAATTTGTGCGCGTGACGGGCGGGAAAGCAAAGACCCTCCTTGTCCGAGGCGGTGCCCGCATGGCGAATCGCGTCGGTAGATACGGCAACAGCGCGGACGATGATGTGGAACGGTACCGCTATGATTATTACTTTGACAACGACCAGCCGCTGGACAAAGCGGAGCCGTTGTTCTTGGCGGCGCTCCGCGAAATCATTGCAGATGCGGAAGCGTGAAACCCGCGGCGCACGTGTGAAATTTCTTGCTCGTATCATTCACAAAACACAAATGGGACGACCAAATCGGTCGCCCCGTTTTTATTGTAAGAGCGGTCACAGGAGAATACAGATGAGACCGCCGCTGCCTTCGTTGATGATGCGTTCCAGCGTTTCCGCCATCTTTGCGCGTGATTCTTCCGGCATATTCTCCATTTTGGCGTTGATACCCTCCTGAAGCATTTCGTATAGGCTCTTGCCGAACATATTGAAGTCCCAGATTTTTCCTGGGTCCTCTTCAAACTCATGAGAGAGGTGTTTGACCATCTCCTCGGCTTGCGCCTCTGTTCCGATGACGGGATTGATTTCCGTCTGTATTTCCGCGCGTATCATGTGGATGGATTTTGCGCCGGCGCGCAGCTTGACGCCGTAGCCGCCCGGCTGTTTTGTCAGGCGCGGTTCTTCCAAGCGCAGCTCCTCCATATCCGGCATCACGATTCCATAACCGTTTTCGTTGACGTCTTTCAGCGCCTGCTCGACTTTTCCGTAGGCGCGGTTCGCGTCCGCAAGCTCGCAAACCATGGAAAGAAGCGCCGCGTCGTCCTGGATCTTCAGTCCGCTGAGTTCTTCCATGACGGAGAAATACAGCTCCTGCGGCAGAGAAAGGCTGATGGTGCCGGTGCCGTCTCCCGCACGCAGTTCGGCAATGCTGTAACGCCTGCCGTCCTCGGTTTTGTTTACCTCGGAGAGTACGTGCGCGACATCGCCCATCTTGCAGATATCCTCCGTCATGTCGGAAATCTGGGCAAAAACCGATTGCCGCAGCGGGTGCTCCGCGGGAGGCACGCAAAGCCAACCCGGGATGCGGAAGCGCAGTTCGGTGACGGGAAATTCATCGAGCAGCATTGCAAGTATATGCCGGATGTCCTCTTCGCTCAGTTCCAGACAGTTGACAAGCGCTACGGGCGTGCGGTACTTGCTTTCGAGGGACAGCGCCAGTTCCTGCGCTTCCTGCGAGTTCGGACGGGCAGAATTGAGAATGATTGCGAACGGCTTTCCCATGCCCGTCAGTTCCCGGATGACGCGCTCCTCGGCCTCTACATAGCTTCCGCGCGGTATTTCTCCGATGGTGCCGTCCGTCGTGACGACCATGCCGATGGTGGCGTGCTCGCAAATGACCTTTTGGGTCCCGGTTTCCGCTGCGTCGGCGAACGGAACAGGATTCGCGTCCCACGGCGTGTTGACCATGCGCGGCGTGCCGTTCTCGGTCTGCCCGAGCGCCTCCGGAACGATATATCCCACACAGTCTATCATCTTGACGTTCATTGTGGTGTCGCCGACGGAAATGCGCACCGATTCATCCGGGATGAATTTCGGCTCCGCCGTCATCACGGTTCTGCCGGACGCCGCCTGCGGCATTCCGTCGATGGTGCGGGTGCGGTCGTATTCGTCCTGAATACGCGGAATCACGCATTTCTCCATGAAACGTCTGATAAAAGTTGATTTCCCCGTTCTGACAGGTCCGACGACACCGATGTAAATATCGCCGCCCGTTCGCTCCGCGATGTCGCGGTAAATACCCTGCTCGGTCATGCTCTTGTCCTCCGCTGTGCTGTTTTGTAACAGAGTATGCGCGGCGTGCGGAGGGTAGAACATGACCTTCATAGCCGATTGATGATATCGGCGATGATTTCCGCCGCGCGGGTGACGCCGATGTCGATATCCTTCGGGCATACATACAGCGTTTGTTCGTTCAACAAATGATAAAATGCCTCCGGCACTTCTTCCGCACCCGCGCGCTCCAGCGCTTCGCAGACCATCGCCGCCGTGCTGATAAGAGTTGGAACGCCGATGGCAATCACGGGGACGCCGACGGTTTCACGGTTGAGTGCGTTCCGCGCTTCGCGGATTCCGCTGCCGGGGGTAATTCCGGTGTCGGCAAACTGAAGCGTGCGCATAAGGCGGGAGGAGGAGCGCGCGCAGAGCGCGTCAACGGCGATGACGGCGCATACCTCCATTTCTTTCGCCACCGCCGCGATGACCCGCGAGGCTTCCATGCCGCTTTGCCCGGCAACAGCGGGGGAGAGCACGCAAATACCGTCCTGCCGCCATTGCGCGCTTGCCAATACTCTTTTGGAGGTTTCGGGACCGACTGCGTCGGGCGTCATGCCGGCATTCCCGAGCCCCGCTATCAGAATCGGCTTTTTTCTGCGCGGCGGGAGCAGAGAAGCAAGCGCTTCGGCGGCTGCGGTAACCGCCTCGGTATAGTCGTCGCCCGCCTCAAACAACTCGGGAAATGTAAAGGTCATGTAATTGCCGCGCGGCTTTCCGATTTGCGCCGCTCCCTCATCGCTTTCGACGCGGAGGCGTTCCACGGTGACGCATCCGCGTCGTTCCTCCTCGTAGGTAACGCCGGGCAGGGAAAGATCGGCGCGCCTGCGCTCGCTTGCCAGGTCTGTACGGATACTTGCACGGTAGTTTTCAAAACACGTCATATTGCTTTTTTCCTTTCATGCGGGACGGGTTTGTTTTGCTCGGTTTATTTTTCCCCGCAGCGCTCTGCCGTAAACACGCAAGACGGGTTTGATGTCGCAGTGAATCGGAAGAAGAAGAGCAATCCGTGCGATTGTGACAAAAATAAAAAACGCATATTGTGCATTCCGCCAAAAACAGAACTGCCTTGGAGGTTGTGTCTTGAAAGCACGGTTTAATAGTGTTATAATGTTACATACGCAAAAAGCATCGGAGGATTCCCAGTTCATGAAACGAATTGTCAGCGCGCTCTTGCTCGCCGCATTGATATTTACCACTTTTGCCTGCCTTACTTCGTGCGGCAAGAAAGATGACGGTGCGGAAATCAGCGTATATTTGACCGACCGCATCTATAGTTTTGACCCTGCGGGAGACTATACGGACGACGCGACGATCGCCGTCATGTACCTGCTGTATGAGCCTCTTTTCTCCCTTGACGATGACGGCAAGGTGCATGAGGCAGCGGCAGAAGAGTATTCCTTTGACAAGGAAACAGGTGATCTGATCATCACGCTGCGCGAGTCCTACTGGACGAGCGGAGACCGCGTGAAAGCCAGCGACTTCATTTATGCGTGGAAGCGAATCATCTCTCCCACCGCCTCTTTCCCGGCTGCGGCGCTCCTTTACGATATTAAAAACGCCAAGACCATTAAGAATTCTCTCGGCGAAACCGACGCGCAGAACAGTATTGATAATTTCGGCGCGGTGGCGTTGAATGACGATACGATCCGGATCAGTTTTGAAAGCGCCGAGGTTGACCGGGACGCGTTTCTGCGCAACCTGTCCAGCATCGCGCTTGCACCCGTGAGCAGCGGCAGCATTCTGAAGCAGGAGCAGTTCTGGTCGAACGGGACCAGCACTGTATGCTATACCAACGGTCCGTTCAAGATAAGAGAGCTTGACAACGCGGCAGGGTATTTCACCATCGCCCGTCATGACGATTACCATCGTCCCGCAGATTCAAAGAAAGCAAAAGACTATTATGTAGTTCCTAAAATGCTTCGCACGGCGTGGAACATTGATGAAGACCTGACCGAAGCAGAGCATACCGCAGAACTATTCAAGAAAATGGAGTCCGAAGCAGAGGACACGGTGTTCTACATGAGCGCGCTGTCTCTTGCGGACCGTAAAACGCTTGGGAAGAATGCAGTTGTCAGCGACGCAATGTCCACCTATACATATGTGTTTGACACAACGAATCCGCTGTTTGCCGACGCGCGCGTCAGAACCATCCTTTCACAAGTGATCGACCGCAATGAAATTGCCAAGATCGTCACTTTCGGTACTCCCGCGACAGGCTTTATTTCAAATGGCGTTTGGGATTCCACTTCCGCAAAAGCCAAGAAATCCTTCCGCTGCGTAGGCGGAGAACTCATTTCAGCCGGCGCCGCACTCAGTTTGTCTGACGCACAGAACAAGCTGAATGAATACAGCGCGCCCCGCGGAACCTTTACGCTGACTTATATCGACAGAGAAGAGGACCGTGCGATTGCCGCGTATGTCAGCGAGCTGTGGAAGAATCTCGGTTATACCGTGGAACTCAAGCCGGTCAGTTACTATGTGGTGCAGCAGGACACCGGCAGCACAGATGAAAAGAATAAATACACCAATTACAACGTGCCCGCTTTGCAGAAGATTTACAACGGCGCCACCGTATACATGGAAAACGGAACCGTGGCGGAAGAACTGAGCTTTGACGTCATTGCAATCGACTATCAGATGTATTCCACCAACGCATTGACGGCGCTCGCGTCTCTGTCAACAACTCTGAACGGCTGCGGCATTGATCTGGACGCTTATAATGCCTCCGATGCTCAGGACAAAAAGACTTCCGATTTCCTGCTTCCCAATGCGGCGGGATACGCAAATGCGGAATATGACGCTTTGATTTCACAGGCTGCCGCAACGCCTGACTTGGAAACCCGTGCGGGACTGCTTCATCAGGCGGAACAGATTTTAATGGCGGATATGCCCGTCATTCCGCTTCTGTTTAATCAGAATTTCTATGTGGCAAACAAAAATCTGAACAACCTCGACATCAACTACTATGGCTTTACGGTCTTTACCCGTGCAAGCCTGAAACATTACGAGGATTATTTCCTTACCTGAGTCTGCGTTCGCGGGGATGGCAAGCGCCCTCCCCGCGTTTTTTACGAGGAGAACGTCATGAAAAAAGGGAAAAAACAGCTGTGGGATAAAACCGATGTCATGATTTTTATTCTCACCCTGTTGGATGAACTGCACCATCCGATGACGTATTCCGCAATTGTCGATACGGTTGTGGATTGCGGCGCAGTCGGCGGCTTTGATTTTGCGGAGTGCTTTTCGGAGCTGAAAGAGCGCGGGCATATCCTGGAGGACACCGTCGGTGGCGAGACCTATTATATGATAGCGGATACTGGCACTATGGTCGCGCGGGAACTGCGTTCCACCATCTCCCCCGCGATTCTTGAAAAGGTGAATATTGCTGCTGCGCGTCATCTTGCGCTTGCCAGTCTCGGGGTTTATCTGGACGTCAAAATTACACCCACCGAGGATGGGCGTTACCGCGTGTCATTCCTGATGAATCACGGCAACAGGGGAGAGCTGCTGAATATGGCAATTACGGTTTCCGACCGTGCCGGTGCGGAGCAGATTAAAGAGCATTGTGAGCGCGCGAAACCCGAGGATATTTATCGCGGCGTCATGTCTGTTGTAACCGGCGAAATCGGGTATTATTTGTAACTTCCTTTTTACGAAATTCATAGAAAATTTACAAGTTCGTTGCAATTTATCTTGACTTTAACATTAAAAATGTTATAATCAATTAAGAAATAGGTGCTATATATGGATGAAAACAGGGCGCGCGATATCGCGTATATCAAAGCAATACATGAGGAAAAGCATGATGCTTTTGAGCATTTGCTTCAAGTGTATCGCCCTTTGATAGAGTCGATGACCGCTTCTGTTTGCGAGCGTGTGCATTGCTACCCGGACGAGGTTCGTGCGGAAGCGGAGTATGCGCTGTACTGTGCAGCATTGTCCTTTGATACGGAGCAGGAGGGGCTGACATTCGGTCTGTATGCAAAGATTTGCATTCGCAACCGTTTGATTACCCTGTATGTACGCAGAAAACCGGATACGGCTGTTTCGTTGGATGAGTTATATCATTCCGGCAAAATGGAGGAACTGTCCGGCGTTGCTCCCGCGCAGGACGCCATGGCGGACGCAGAGTCGTTACGCTTGCTTTACCGTAAAATCAAGGGGGTGCTTTCCCCTTATGAGATGTCCGTGTTCCGCCTGTGGGTGGAGGAATATACCGCCGCCGAGATTGCCGCGCAGCTCGGGCGGGACGAAAAGTCGGTCACCAATGCGATCAGCCGCAGTTTGGTGAAATTGCGCGCGGCGCTGAATTAATTTGTTTATATGCCCGTGTAGCTTAAGGGAGAGCGTTGCATTTCAAAGAATCAAAGGCGTCGGTTGAAATCCGTCTGGGGGCAAAATATTCATACCTAAGTGAGGAATAGCGAATGTTCGAGGACAAGACACTCAAGTGCAAGGATTGCGGTAAGGAGTTTGTGTTCACCGCAGGTGAGCAGGAATTCTATGCAGAAAAGGGTTTTGCGAATGAACCCCAGAGATGCAAGGAATGCCGTAACAACCGCAAGAATGCGGGTAAGGCACCCCGTGAGATGTTCGACGCTGTATGCGCTGACTGTGGCAAGGCTTGCAAGGTTCCCTTCAACCCGACCGCCGGCAAAGCAGTTTACTGCAGCGAGTGCTTCGCCGCACGCCGCGGTTAAGCACGAAGGAAAAAGACGAGGTGGCTCGTCTTTTTCTTTTTGCTTATTTTTCTTTGTGGGTTCCGTTTGTGGGGAGCGGCGTATCCCGAAAACCGGAGAAAGGTCTGTACAAATCATAGTGAATATGATATAATTGTTTGGAATAGTATTCTTGAACTGTTTTGCAGAATTGAAACGGATAGCAAATGATCGGTTCTCCGCATAGGAAACAGAAAAGGTTGAAACATGACAGATAAGCCGAACAAATACAGGCACGATAGTACCGCCTCTCGCGAAAGCCGCTTTGAGATGCCGGAAAACATGGTTTGCGGGAGAAACGCCCTGCGCGAACTCCTTGCATCGGGGCGCCCTATTGAAAAGGTGCTGATACAGCGCGGCGAGCGTACAGGCTCTCTCACCTCTCTGATGTATGAGCTTCGCGAACGTAAAATCATCTGGACTGAAGTTGACAAAACCCGGCTGGACACCTTGACCGGAAACGCGCGGCATCAAGGGGTTGTTGCATATACGGTCGAGCGCGAATATGCGCAGGTGTCGGATATCCTCGATTGCGCAAACGCCCGCGGCGAAGCGCCCCTGATTGTCATATGCGACGGGATAGAGGATCCGCATAACCTCGGCGCGATCATTCGTTCGGCGGATTGCGCGGGGGCGCATGGCGTCATTATCCCCAAGCGCCGTTCCGTGGGTATGACGCCGGTGGTGGTGAAAGCCAGCGCGGGAGCGGCGGAGCATATGCTGGTTGCCAAGGTGACAAACCTTGCGGCGACCATTGACGAATTGAAAGAGAAAGGCGTTTGGATTTACGCCGCCGACATGGACGGGAAAGCGTATTACAGCGAAAATCTGAAAGGCGCCATGGCGCTTGTGCTGGGGAGCGAGGGGTTCGGTATCTCTCGGCTTGTAAAGGAAAAATGCGATTTTGTCCTTTCCATTCCTCTCTTCGGACAGGTGAATTCTCTGAATGTTTCCAACGCCGCTGCCGTCCTTCTCTGCGAAGCAGCGAAACAACGGCATACTGTATAGATATAACACGATAAAACCAGTAAACCACGACCCGGAGGCAACAGATGGCTGATAAGAATATCAACTCTGATAAAGATAATGCCTATATTGAAACTCTGCTGAATAAGCTTCGTGAGACGCTTGGTCAGAATACTCCCGCGCAGGGCGCGGGAGACTTTTCCAATGCCCAAGAGACGGATTCTGCAGCTCAAAAGACCGATCACGTCGCAGATAATCCCGTCAAAGGGCAGGAACAGGAAGAAAACTCCGCCTCAACCGAAGCGGAGACAGTGATGGAAAGGGCAGCATCGGTACAGCAGCCGACTTCCGGGCAGGAAGCCTCCGTGGAACCCGTCTCTTCCGAAACTGCGGGCACGGCATCTTTTCCATATACGGAAAAAGAGGATGACGTGACGGACGCGCATTCTCCCGACTCGGAGCCCGCGCAAGAACAGTCGCCACTCATGACCGTTTCTTCGGAAAAAACGAAAGAGGAGCCCGCCCCCGAAAAATCGGAGACTTCGGGTATATCTTCCGTGCCTGAGGATGAGGAGAGAAACATAGTCAAAGAGCCGGCGAGGGAGACTCTTGATGAGCAGCCTGCCGCGCCGGAGACGGATTACGCCCGCACGGTTTTGCCGCGCTCCTCACGCATATCCGAGGAAGCGCGCCATCCGGTCAGCGGCAGGTACAGGGATTTTGATTTTTCAGACGAATCCGCAAAGGAAAAGTCGGTCGACCGCGCAGCAACCGATATCTTGACAATTCAGAAGCCCATCAAGCCGGAAAAAGAGCAGCTCTTTGACGAGACGCCCGCTGAAATCCCTGCCGACGCGATGCCGATACCCGACCCGGAGCCCGCATTGGACGCCGTGACCGTCTGCCCGGAACCTGTCGAAACAGCGGAGTCTTTCTCTGCGGGGAAAGATACGCTAAGGGAGACAGAGACAGATACGGAGACTCTCTGTAGAGAAACGCGGCTCCGGGCGCCTGCCTCGGTTTGGGACACTCTGTTCCCGAACGAGAAGAAGCAAGATACGCCCCCGGAGGAAGAGCCTGCACCCTCCTATCACAGTAATTTTCATGAAGAAACCGAAGAACAATGCGAGGAAAGCGCGCCTTTGAAGAAGCGCAAAACCTTTGCCGACTGTGACTTTGATTCTCATGGCAAGCTCGACGGCAAAGTAACGGACAAGATCCTGACGGAGCCTGTTGAGAGTTTGGGCGGGGATCATTCCAAGGAGCAGATCGCGGCATGGAAGCAGGAGCTTGGTCGCCGCGTGCTGACGACCCGTATCAAGTGTATTGTCGCGGGCGTGTTTGCTTTCTTGTTGTTGCTCTTTGAGCTGTTTCCGCGCTTGACGGATAAGGCTCTGTACGCCATGCTTCTGACGCGCGTGCCGGGGGCGGCGCTTCTGATTGACCTGCAACTTCTGCTTCTTGTCTGTTTGATTTGCTATCGCCCGATTTACAGGGGCTTTGCCGCCCTTCGTTTCGGCAGAATGATTCCCGAGACGTTTGCGTCCGTGAGTGCCGTTTTGTGTATCGGTATCGATGTCGCTCTTTATATCAGTCGCGCAACGCAGACCATGCTTTCCGGGCTTGTGGGGGCAACCGTTGTGCTCAGCGCCGCCTTGGCGGACTACTTCCGTGTTGACGCCTTGCGGTACTCCTTCCGCGCCTATACCTCAGACGGGCATCATTATGCCGCACTGCTGTCCGAGGCGGGGAATCACCGATTGCTCGGACGCCTTTACAGCGGGGAAGAGGACGACAGAAAACTGATGGAAGCGGAGAACGCCTCGCAAATCGACGGATTCGTAGAGGCGTGCCGTACGCGTTCGGAAAACAGAACGGCAGTCATGATTACCCTGGCAATGGCGTTGCTGTTCTCGGTGTTTGATTTCATTCTGCTGATGGGCATGAAGCGCGGCGCGGAATATGCGCTGTGGAGCGCCGTGACTGTATTCTGCGGCACCCTGCCGCTTTCCTGCTTTGCCACGCATCGCTTTTTGTTCCGTTCGCTCTGCGCCCGCGTCGCCAAAGAGCGGGTAGGGGTGGCAGGCGAGGACGCGGTGTATGCGTATGCGGGTACAGAGGTCGTGACCTTTGATGATTCCGAGGCGTTTCCCGCCGGCGCCGTGCAGGTCAACGGTATCAAACTGTGCGGCGATTTTCGGCTTGATAAGGCGCTCTATCTGATGGCAAGCCTGTTTGACCGCGTGGGCGGACCTCTTAACGGCGTTTTCCGCGTTTCCACGTCCGAGGTAACTCTGTCGGACGATGTGACGCTTCGTGCCATTCATGAAAACGGGATCGAAGCGCAGGTCAATCATGAGGATGTCTGCGTCGGCACAAAAGAGTTTTTGGAGCGCCTCGGTGTAGAGGTTTTCCGCGACAGTGAGGATGAGCACGCCGAGGAAGAAAAGAACCATGTTCTCTATGTCGCCTATCGCGCGCAGCTTTGCGCTAAATTCTATGTGCATTATGAAATCAGCGCTTCCTTTGAATCCAATGTCGAGTATTACGCAAAGCACGGTGTTTCGTCGGTGATTCTGACGGCGGATCCGCTCCTGAACGAGGCTTTGTTGGATCAGGTTTCCTATATTTCCGAGTACGACGTCCGCGTGGTCAGAAAGGATGTGGAAGCAGTGGTGGAAAACAAAAACATTCCGCGCACGTCCCCCTTGATTACATACGGACCGCGGAAAACCCTCAGACGTATGCCGTTCTTCTTCAAATCCTATGCAAAAATGCAGAAGCTTGCAGTCGGTCTTTCCATTGCGCTCGCCGCATTGTCCGGCGTCGTCATGCTGACCGTGATGGCTGCTCTGCACGTTCAGACGTCTTTGGTTGCTTTCCTGTGCCAGCTCTGCGCGCTTTTGCCGACGGCTGCCATCGGTATTTGCGTGGGGCAGTTAAATCCCAATAAATAACGCTGTGTGGTACAGCATATCAGGATCTCCATCGAAAAGAGCCGCCGACGGCGGCTCTTTTGTTCTTGTATAACGAAAACCACGCGATAGTCGCGTGGTTGAAAAGAGGTTAACCGGTGA